>CAYMLS010000001.1:0-58872 GCA_964390665.1 uncultured Bacteroidales bacterium
TCTTGTGGTTTCAGGCCATGTTCCTTGTGTAATCCATTCGTAGTATTCCAATGCTTTTGTTGCGTCTTCTGTCCAATTCCACTGACCTGATTGGGTAGGAACATCATAATTCTGGATTAATTTAGAGATTGTTTTTATTTCAGATAAACTTTCACGAATGTCATTCATTAATTTTGCTGTTTGATATTCTTCTCCGCGCGCATATATCCGATATCCGAAATATGCTGTAGATACGGCTTTATGCAAGCGTGCTGTTAGCAATGTGCGGTTAAAATAATGAAATAACTCCTGATATTGCTCATCAGTTAAAAAAGGTTTGGCTTTTTCAATTTGATTTAATGACTCTTCCGTTAGTTTTATACCATATTCTTTTTCCGTTACAATATAGTCGAGATACTTCTCATTCATCATTTCACCACGAGTAATCCAATTATTTTCCATTACCCATGGAATTTCATGAAGTTGAGTTCCTCCTGCCTTGGCCCAATCAGGAGCAAGTGTGTTGATAATATCTTTCCAATAATGAAATTCACGGTTCACTCCATGTTCAACAAAGACCACTGGCGGATCGATCCATTTTCCGGAAACGTGACGAGCCCAATGGGATGAATAAGGATCGTAATTTAGTCGTGAGTGATTGGTCGTATTGGTTCCAAGTGTATAAAATACCGAGGTGATGATCTCAAATGCATTTTCAAAAGCAGCCTTTATATGGGGCAGGGCATCTTTACTATAATTTTCGGTAATAAATTCATCATAAATATCATCGGCCGTTAAAGTTTGGTCTTCCAGATATCTTTTTAAGGCATAAAGATTAATTTCAGAAGGTCGTCCAACAATTCTTGTATCTCCGAAGCGATCAGTTCTGGCAGTGTATCCGATAATATGGTCTCTTTGCAGAAAATCGCTCCAACGTTTAAGGATAAATTCAGGCCAGGTGTTTGCCACAATGCCTTGCCCGTTGAACTCAGCAGCAGCATCAAATTCAATAATTGTTGGCCGGTTAATGGTTCCGGCAATAAAATCATTGGGATGTGTTAATAAAAAGTCGTGAGGTGCTTCTTTCATCATTAATCTGATCTCAGGGTAATCGAATAATTCAATGGCACCCACAATGTTCTCATATTCCTCATAGGTATAGGAGAACGTCCGGGCATACAGGTTTAATCCCCGTTCACCAATTACAACGGATGCAATAGCATTGACGACGGCAGCCAGTTTCTCCTGATTGGTTTTTAATTTTACCGAATATTGGTCTTCAGCTCTTGCCCCGGTTTCAATAAATGTAAGGATTAAACCTTGTATATCGGGCACTATATCAAGCATTTCGCGATAATCATCTTTAAACCATTCCCAAAAAGCAGGATTATCCAGATCTATTTCTCCATTGGGCCCGGTTTTAAAACGATCGGGATAATAATCTAAATCATATAATGACCTGTCCCATAAAACAACCTCCTGGATTCCTTTGGCATGTGCATGTTTGATGATCATGTTCGCCTTTTCAAGTCTTTCCGGAATCCTGACATGCCTTAAATCATGGATAAGATCATGCGATATTTGCAAATGGTTGATATCGTAGTCAGAAGCATTGTCAACTACAAACAAGTCCTCTGACAGGTTATCAGACAGAATCGTCCATCCTTTAACAGTTTCGTTGGATTTAAGCGGTTTAGGGTCATGTGTTTTTTGTGAACAGGCTAGTAACAAAGCCAAAAGGAAGAAAACAGTGTTTTTCATATTTTTACAATTTGATTAATCCGGTCAGATGAGACTGACCAGTTATTTGAATTGTGCTGCTGTGTGTGCGATTTCGCGTGATTAAAAAGCATAGCGCTGTTTATCAGTCGGTTTCAAATATAATGATTTTTTACTAATTTCACAGAAAAACTTCTTTTGCACCATTGCAGGAATTCTTTCGGAAATGTATCTTAGCATGCAGGTTTTTTCAATGCACTATTTTCAGGCGAGTAAATAAGGTATTTCCAGGTAAAAAAAATCTTGCTGGCAGGAATAGGGTTGGTGGGGTGGATATTTACCAAACTAAATAGTTGGATGAAGTAAATCCAATTGGTTTTATAATGATATCCACCACGTTTATTAAGTCTGGGGGTTGGGCAAAATTTTGATCTGTTTATGAATAATAAAAGACCATTCAAAAGTATTTGAGAAAAATGAACAAAACAAAATGGATTTTCCTTTTCATCATCATAACAGGTATGCCCGCTTGCACTATATCAGAAAAAGAACTGGCAGAGGCAGATCATGAACTGATCAGGTCGGTCAACAATTTCACTGAACAGGAAGAAGTCTGGGCTCAAAATGTTGCTGCGCAGAATAAACAGGCATCTTATGCGGCCCTGGATTCAATGCATTTGATTCTGGACTCACTAAACCTTGAGAATCTTCATAAAATACAGAAAGCAGACAGCATTTATGCCCTTTCGTTAGAAAATACTTTTCGAATGTTCGGGTATATTTTGGATAGTATCTACACCTCTTCCACAAAAATTGCCTTTGCTGCAGATAAAAATTATACTTTCGTTGAAGAAAAACAATTGTACGCTGACCTTCAAAAGGCAGACAGTATGATGCATCATCAACGGCAGGAGATAAAAAGAAAAAGAGAAATATTCCGGCAAAATTTTAAACTTCAAACCCATTCATTACCATGACGAATAAAAACAAACTGACAAAATTCAAAGATCTTGGACTGATTGATTATAAGCAGGCGTGGGATTACCAGGAACAACTCTTTCAGGATGTTGTTGCCCAAAAACTATACAATCGGAAAAATGAACAAAATGAACAGCGACCCACCCCCAATTATCTGCTGTTTTGTGAGCATCCCCATGTTTATACTCTGGGAAAAAACGGTTCTGAAAACAACCTGCTCGTTAACCAGATCCAACTACAGGATCATCAAGCCAGGTTTTACAAAATTGACAGAGGTGGTGATATCACTTACCACGGACCCGGACAAATTGTAGGATACCCCATCATTGACCTGGATAATTTTTTTCCTGACATTCATCAATATGTTGCCTTTTTGGAAGAAGCGATCATACTTACCATTGCAGATTATGGCATAAAAGGTGAAAGACTCAAAGGAGCCAGCGGTGTTTGGATTGATGCGGAAGACAAAACACGGGCACGAAAAATCTGTGCCATTGGCATAAAAGCAAGCAGATGGGTGACCATGCATGGATTTGCCTTCAACGTAAAAACCGATCTGAAATATTTTGATTTCATCAATCCCTGTGGTTTTACCGATAAAAAGGCAACATCTCTTGAAAAAGAAACGGGTAAGGAATTGGACATGAATCAGGTAAAAAAGAAAGTAAAAACCAACCTGAGTCACCTGTTTGGTTTTGATTACCAGGTGCTAACCTGAATCTTTGTTTAAGTTGTATGGCAATATGATATTTTGTCGTCTGAGAGTATTTTTGATCATGCATCATAAACCGGACGTAATAGGTCGTGTATTCACATATTGTCAGCAAGAAAATCCATGATTTCTATTTGTGAGCAAAGAAGAAAGCATGAAGGACAAGACTTTCAATGACGTAAAAACATGAAGATCCGAAGTAAACCGGAATGACTGTTTCAGTCATTAAGATAAAGATTTACCTCTTTATTTAAAAACTGTTGATAACTTTCAAAAAAACATTTTTTTTAATAATCAGAAGAAACAAATCCCAATGAACTATTCATAAAACATCTATACGATATCGCTTAAACACTATATATTTCAGATCAGTTTTGTCTTTTCTTGCATTAAATCCGCCAATCATTTATCGCCTTCCATTACATCCATCAATGAATGTTAAACGAAAATTTTTCTTATAGAATAGAAAAACGGCTTCGCACATTAATTATTAACGTTACATGAGTTTTTTTATCTTTTTTAAGTAAATTTGGTTCGCTAAAAATCAGGGTTATTTTCCTGAAGCGTCATTGATTGCTTTTTCTGACTAAGTAAAAACATCAATGGAAAGTAAGTGCGACACTGATTTTTTTGAGAAAAATTAATATTTTCATTCAAAAAGCAACTTTCAAAAAATGTTTGCGTACAATCTGATTGTCGCCTTTTAAAAAGAAATTTGAAACTTTTTGGCATTTGTATGCGAATATATACATTAGTGAAATAAAAACCAGAAATCACAATACATTAAAAGTGAAAGTGAAGAAAAAGATCAGTCTTTTACATACGAGTTTATTTCGTTTATTCATCTTTATCATGTGGATGAGTTATTCATGGAATGGATTTACGACAGAAAACTCAGGCACTTTTTTATCTGCCACTTTAACAGGGCAGCATACCTCCTGGCAGGATCCTGAACCCCAGATCAACAGGCAAATGCTGGAGATGTTCCTTTCGCTCAGGGACAGTGGTATCATTACACCCACTGCCTTTGAATACATATTACAAAACCCTGAAAAAGTAAGAACCGAAGGTTGGCAAAAAGTTTTGGCAGAATACCAGGAATCATTGCAAAAACAACAAGATCCGCTTCAGCACGATGACTTTAGAGACAAGATCGCAGAAGAGATCACCGGTATTGATACGCTTGAAGAAGAGACGGTTGCGGAAGATCAAAATTCGGATAATCAGGAAAATGCCACACAGGAAGATGAGATCCTGACAGAAGAAACCGAAGATGAATTACTGGCAGAAGAAACCGAAGATGAGATAATGGAAGAAGAAACCCTCATTGAGGAAACTGTAATTGAAGATGTGGTGATACGAAGAAATCTTGACGACACTGAAACCATTCATACGGATATCTCCAAAGTAAATCCATCCATGGCGGATGATGCCGTGCGTTATCATGTTCAAATAGCAGCAAGTGTTACTCCACTTGAAGAAGCATACCTGCGTACGCTATACTCGGGAGACAGAACCATCAACCATTTCCAGGAAGATGGATGGGAGAAATATTATATCGGAAACTTTTCCCGGTACAATGAAGCCCGGTCAGAATTACAAAACAATGTTGATACCCGCGATGCCTTTGTAATTGCCTTTTTGCTGGGCAAAAAAGTAATGGCATACAAGGCCAGAATGGTAGAAGATATATTGGCCAACAGTCCTTTGGACACTTTTCATGAAAACCCTGACAACCAATATCGTATTCAGATCGCAGCCAGTGTCAGACCCCTTTCCCTGGAATCATTGGAAAATATCTATCCCCAAACAAATCAGATCGGGATCATTTACGAAGGAGGTTGGTTCAAATATAGTATCCCCGGCGCAGAAACCAGGGAAGAATCCTGGGATATGTCTCAAAACCTCGGTGTTAACGGGTCTTTTGTGGTTCAATACCGGGCAGGTAAAAGACTGTTTCCATAAAAATAACAAACCCCTGAAAAGTGATAAAATTGAAATAAAAATTATAAATAATCATATTAATAGTTCAATAAACCCTAAACCAAATCTTATTACTGACAAAAAATAACAGGTATGAGAACAATGAATGGATTAAAAAGGATAGAAAAGCAAGCGTTAGTGGTTCTGATGGCAGTCTTGCTTTTTGGTTCATGTGTAAACCACAGAAGTGCCACCTTGATCAAGGAAGATAACCGGAAAACCAATTTGTTTGATATAGAAAATCCACGGGAAACCACATATCAGATACAAACCGGAGATCAATTATATATTAAAGTGTATAGTCTTGATCCGCAAACCAGCAGATTTTTTCAGAGTGATCTGCCCAATCTGATGAACGATACCTATGTTTACCTGAACAGTTTTACGGTTGACCAGGATGGATTTATCAGTTTTTCATTCGTGGAGAAACTTTATGTTCAGGGTTTAACACTCGATGAAGCGCAGGTAAGGATACAGGAGGTACTCAACGAGTATTTTAATGAGATCACCGTTGTGGTAAAACTCATCAACTTCCAGATCTCCGTTATGGGTGAAGTAAGGAGTCCTGGTACAGTAAACCTCAACAGGGAATATGCCAATATTCTGCAGGCCATCAGCCATGCAGGAGGTACTACTCAGTATGCAAATCTGGAAAGAGTTAAACTCATCAGGCAAACCACTACCGGATCTGAAGTAATTATCGTTGACATGGGCGATCTGGATCTGCTTTCGCAGGAATACTATCATCTGATGCCCAATGACATTCTTTATCTTGAACCAAGACAAATAAAAACATGGGGGTTGGGTAATTTCCCCTGGTTGCTTCCGTTTTCTGTAGCAGCAACAGCATTAAGTATATACAATCTTTTACAAAATTAGGGAATTAACAATTCATGCAAACCAACTATGATCCGATTGACTTTAACGAAGAGTCGCTTGATCTTGAAAAGATCATAAAGAAATATATCCGATTCTGGCCCTGGATACTTGCAGGGTTGATCATCGCTTTGGTAATTGGTCATTTTCTGGTAGAGCGCGAACCCAGGGTTTATGAAAACAGGTTAACACTCTTAATACACGAGAGCAACGAACCACTGCTCAATCTTGGCGGGCAAACCTCCATCACTTCAGGGTTTAAGTATGGAGGTTCGCAAATCAACAACCAGATAGAGATATTAACCAGCAGAACCCTTACGCAGAACACGCTCAGATCTTTGGATTTTGGCACAGAATACTACCGGCGTGGTTCTTTTTCCAACCAGGAAATATATCCAAACCCCTACTTTACCATAGAATTGGATTCGCTATGGCCACAATCGGTCAATGTACCTTTTACAGTAATAAGAAGCGACGACAACAAGTGGCACATTACGGCCAACTGGGAAAATGCCTCCCTGTATTCTTATGCCAGGCAATCATTTACAGGGCAGGCATCCGACAAAGATATTGACCTGATCGTTTTGCCAGGACAGTGGATAGAAACCACCTCTTTCAGGTTCAGGATCATAGAAAATCCTGAAAACGTTTTGCCCTCCGGTCAGGAATTTATTTTTATTTTCAGAGACCTGAACACACTCACCAGAAAATTCTCAGGATTAAGGGCTCAATCCGTTGACAATACTTCTATTGTCAGATTATCTATGAGAAGTGGAAGCACCCGGAAAAATGAAAGATTCCTGAACCTGCACGCACAAAACTTCCTGAATCGCGAATTGGAAAAGAAAAACGAAAGAGCGCAAAAAACAATTGATTTTATAGAAGAGCAACTTGAATTTGTTTCTCAATCTTTGATGGTATCTGAAACTACACTTGACACCTATCGGTCTACTCAACAGATCATTAATTTCGATTTTGAAGCACAACGGGTTTTTTCGCGTATGGAAGGTTTGCAAACAAAAAAGGCTGAGCTTTTGGCGCAGGAAAAGTACTATCAATACCTTCAAAATTATCTTCAGCAATCGGGTGAAGACGGAAGCGATCTGGTTCCACCCTCTTCCCTCGGTGTTAACGATCCTCTTTTGAGCACCATCATAGATGAACTTATTAAATTATATACACAAAGGTCTGAACTCCTTATCAATTACAAAGAGGATAATCCTGTTCTCAACAATGTAAATGTTCGCATTTTAAATGCCAAGAACACTGCCCAGGAAAGCCTGAAAAATGTGATCGCCCAAAACAACAATGCCATTGAAGACATTAACGACCAAATTGAAGAGATCTCAGCTGAAATAAGTACATTGCCCGAATCGCAACGCAACCTGTTTACCATGGAGAGGCAATTTCAATTATACAATGAGTTGTTTGTTTTTTTGCAAAATAAAAAAGTTGAACTTGAAATCACCAAATCCGGTTTTACACCCATCCATGATATTGTAGATCCATCGCTTGCCGCCGAAGGAAGTCTTATTTCACCACAAAGAAAAAGGACACTCACTATTGCTGGTTTTCTTGGTTTTGCCATACCTGTTTTTCTGTTGTTTTTAACTGATTTCTTCAACAATAAGGTGAGATCTTCCGATGACCTTGAAAAACTCAAGACGTATCCTTATATCGGGATCATATCAAGAAACAACTTGAAAGATACCCAGATAGTACCCTATGACAAATATTCGTTGCTGGCTGAATCTTTCCGGTCTTTAAGAACCAACGTGCAATTTTTGTTGCCCCATGGGAAAAAGCCCGTGATCATGGTTACATCCACCCTGCTGGAAGAAGGAAAAACCTTCATAAGTCTGAACCTTGCGGCAGGCTTTGCCAACATGGGTAAAAAAGTACTGATTTTGTCCTTTGACTTGCGCAAGCCCAAACTGCATAAATACTTGAATACTGAACTGCCTCATGGTTTATCCAACTACCTGATCTCAGACATTCAACCCCATGAAATCATTCATAAAAGCACCGTACCAGATCTTGATATCATTTTCTCCGGACAGGTACCCCCCAACCCTGCCGAACTGATCGGGTCACCCAAGGTAAAAGAACTTTTTGAATTTGCTGAAAAAGAATACGATTATGTAATTGTTGATACTCCTCCTGTGGGAATGGTATCTGATGGATTGTTGCTCGTGGAACATTGCAATTCGATCATCTATGTGGTAAGACATAACAAAACACCACTCAAATACCTGCAGCACACACTTAAAGGAATGAAAGAGAAAGACATACACAATATTAATATTTTACTGAACGATGTACCCCCTCCCGGAAAATTCAGCAATTATTCTGAATATACCTACCAGTATAGCTATTATGATTCAAAAAGTAAATAAATTCTGATAGCAAAAAACATTTCGATCATCAAAAACGTTTGAGAAGGATTGGTATAAAATCGCAATTCTTCTCTTTTTTTTTATAATACGAACATGACCCATCAATAAAGAAAAAGCAGAGAAATGGAAAAGATTGCCTTTTTAAAAAAATTGCGTCAACGATAGCATAACAATAACGATGAAGAGGTTAAGATCAGTAGAGGTAATTGATAACAGGCAAATAGCGAGAGGAGCCTATGTATTGACATTCAAAAGAGATTTTGCGTTTATTGCCGGTCAGGTTTTGGGTATCACAACTGATCATGACGTTGAACCCCGCTTATACAGCATTGCCAGTGGGGTTAAAGAGGAAGATATTCACATTTTGTACACTTTGAAACAAGATGGAGTGCTTACCCCGCAGCTTTCTGCCATCAAACCCGGCAATAAAATATACATCACAGATGTTTTTGGAACATTTACCTGCCAGGAAAATGCTGCCGTTTGGATAGCAACCGGAACAGGTATTGCACCCTTTGCCTCCATGACCAAATCCGGTTTATCAGAAAATAAGATATTGATTTACGGCAACCGAACAAAATCGCATCTCTACTTTCACAATACTTTTCAGTCATTGATGAATGAAAACTATTTTCCCTGTTGCAGCAGAGAAGAAAACACCGATACTTTTCATGGCAGGGTTACCGGTTTTCTGCAAAGTTTTGGCGTGGCAAACAACCAACTTCCCTTTTATCTTTGCGGAAGTGCTGAGATGGTGGTGGATGTAAGAGATATACTCATAGAAAAAGGGGTACCATTTAATAACATCATGTCGGAAATATTTTTCTGAAAACTGACTGCAAGTTTGTACGCTACAGTGCAGCTTTTTTCATTCACGTGAGACGGTAACATTTGCAGAAATAGTAAAAAACCTCCCTACCAAAACCCGGGACGATAATATTAAAGAACCAGGAAAAACATAGTCTTGATAAATCACGGTATTTTTAAACAGACATCAATGAAAAAAACAGGGGAAAGCGGGTTTTGTCCGGATGAACCAAAGGTAAAAGCGAAGCAATTAAGTGTGACCAGTACACTTTTAAAAAGTAAAACATTTTTGTTACTTTTGAAAAACCACAGCACCATTGCAGGTAATTATAGAAGCAGGAACAGGACAATCCCATAAATTCAACAAAATCCAAACAGAAAAATCACAACATGTCGCAACCACAAATACCTCTTTCATCGCAGGAAAAAAAAGAATCCCTTTTTGGGAAAACCCTTCTCCAAATCCAGGAACTTGTCAAAAGTTTCGGGATGCCAAAGTTCACCGCCACCCAGATATGCGAATGGCTTTACAAAAATCATGTGGAGTCTTTTGATGACATGAGCAATATTTCCAAAAAACACCGGGAGATCCTTCAAAACAATTTCAATTTGGGCATCAGCGAGCCTGTAAAAGTGCAAAAATCGGTAGATGGCACCAAAAAATACCTTTATCGCTCGCAGTATGGAAAATTTATTGAGGCAGCATTCATTCCGGAAAAAAACCGAAACACCCTTTGTGTTTCTTCCCAGGTGGGTTGCAAAATGGGATGCCTGTTTTGTATGACAGGAAAACAAGGATTTCAGGGTCAGCTGAGTGCAGGAGAAATTGTAAACCAAATACGCAGCTTACCAGAAAGAGATGAACTTACCAATATTGTTTACATGGGTATGGGAGAACCCTTTGACAACCTCGAAGGGGTCATGCAAAGCATTGAAATTCTCACATCCGAATGGGGTTACGGAATGAGTCCACGCAGAATAACCGTTTCTACCATTGGCATCATTCCTGCCATGAAAGTATTTCTGGAGAACAGTAAATGTCATTTGGCGGTTAGTTTGCACTCCCCCTTTGAGGAAGAGCGGCGCAAATTAATGCCCGTTGAAAACGTGTATTCTTTGCCTGAGGTGCTCAAAACCATCAGGGAATTCCCTTTGGGGAAACAAAGAAGAATATCCTTTGAGTATATTGTTTTCAAAGGATTGAACCACAGCAATCAGCACGCAAAGGAACTTGCCAGAATACTTAATGGGATCCGCTGCCGCATCAATCTGCTTTATTTTCATCCCATACCCAACACCCCGCTCGAGGCTCCAACAGAAGAGATCATTCAGGAATTTAAAAGCGCACTGGAGGGAAAAGGGATAACCACAACGATCAGAAAATCGCGTGGTCAGGATATTTATGCTGCCTGTGGGATGCTTTCCACCAAAGAACTTTCAAAACAGCAGGCTAATGCTTAATTTCAATTGCGGAGTTCATTTTCTTAAGACCCATGCAGATACCATCAGCAGTGGATGCACGATCCACAATCTTACTGCACCCATCCAGGGATCTACACATAAGCTCCCCTCAATGCAAGATCCCATCTGTATAAAATAAACATGAGAAGGGATGAAGAGCAACATGAGAATCAGGATCAAATATGCAGCAACCTTGCGTGTTTTCCTGAACAAAAGCCCCAATCCGGCAATGATCTCAAGGAATCCGGAAAAATAATTCAAAAATTCCGGAAAAGGAAAATAGGGAGGGATGAGCGGCAGGTAAAAGCCGGGCATGACAAAATGATTAACACCGGCCGTGATAAAAAAAAGGGCAAAACCGATTCTGAATAAACGCAATGGAGATAAATAAAAGGAACTTTGATCATTCATAAGATTTACAATGTGCTGGTGGTTATGCAAGTTTCCACCGGGTTTCTTCCTGATCACCAATATGCCATTTTCCAAACATGCCGGTATGGTAGTTGTTTTTTTGCAATACTTCAGCAATTGTTGCAAAAGAGGGGTCAACACCCCTGGCATTGGGTCCATGTGCACCATGCATGCCGGTTCTTCCCGGATAACAACCCGTTAACAAAGCGGACCTGGAAGCGGAGCAAACCGCCTGCGGTACATAAAAATTATGAAACTGTCTGCCTTCACTGGCAAGATCCAGAAGGTTGGGAGTTGGGTATTCATTTTCTCCGAAAATTTGTTTTCGGAGTGGATTCATCATGGCAAAAAAACACAAATGTAAGAAAAATGAATTCTGTTTCCTTTTTTTGAAAAACAAATTCCTTGCAAAAAGGTTAAATATCGTAAAAATAAGATGTTTTGAAGGATTTTCTCTTTATTTTTCAATATCCAAAAAAACATGCTCCATTTTATTTACAGAAAAAGTAATACAAAACCCGTAGCAATCATAACGATCAATTGCCGGAAAGTGATTACTTTTATAGATGAATTGCGGCATAAAATTTAATTACAAGAGATAATTATCGCTTTTGAACCCAAAAATAAAAAACAATGAAAAGAATTACAGTTGCCAAGGGAGACGGTATTGGTCCCGAGATTATGGATGCAGTATTAAAAATACTCAAATCAGCCAAAGCAGAAATAGTGTTTGATGAGATAGAAGTAGGTGAAAAAATATACCTTTCCGGCAATTCTTCAGGTATTGCGCATGATTCATGGGATACGATCAGAAAAAACAAAGTTTTTCTGAAGGCACCCATCACAACCCCTCAGGGAGGCGGTTATAAGAGTGTGAATGTAACCACACGCAAATCGCTGGGACTATATGCCAACGTGCGCCCTGTAGTAAGCATGCACCCCTATGTAACCACCAGGCACCCCGAAATGGACGTGGTAATTGTCAGAGAAAACGAAGAAGACCTTTATGCCGGCATTGAACACCAGCAAACCGATGAAGTTGTTCAGTGTTTAAAACTGGTCAGTCGTCCGGGAAGTGAAAAAATCATCCGTTATGCATTTGAATATGCAAAGCAATATGGAAGAAAAAAAGTCAGTTGCTTCTCAAAAGATAACATAATGAAGCAAACCGATGGTTTATTTCACCAGATATTTAATGAGATAGGAGAAGAGTATCCTGAAATCGAAAAAGAGCATTGGATCATTGACATAGGAGCCGCCAAACTTGCTGCCACCCCCGAGGAGTTTGATGTGATCGTAACCCTTAACCTTTATGGAGATGTTATTTCTGACATTGCAGCACAGATAGCAGGTTCGGTAGGCCTTGCAGGTTCTGCCAACATTGGGGAACAGTGTGCAATGTTTGAAGCTATTCACGGTTCTGCCCCCACCATTGCCGGACAGAATATTGCCAATCCTTCGGGTTTGCTTCAAGGCGCCTTGATGATGCTTGTTCACATAGGACAAACGGAAGTTGCCGAAACAATCCAGAATGCATGGTTGAGAACCATAGAAGACGGCGACCATACTTTTGATATCTACAAAGAGGGACTGAGCAAGAAGAAGTTGGGAACCCGTGAGTTTGCCGATGCAGTGATCAGAAACCTGGGTAACAAACCATCCCAAATGCCCGAGGCATCTTATAATACTGATAAGGTCTTCAGAATGCCTGTGTACACAAAAAGACAACCAGCCAAAAAGGAACTCAAAGGGGTTGACATATTTGTTCACTGGAACGGAGAAGACCCTGAGAAGATAGCATCATTGCTGAAAAAGATAGAAACGCAAGACATAAAGTTATCCATGATCACCAACCGGGGTATAAAGGTTTGGCCTGATGGGTTTGATGAAACTTTTTGCACCGACCACTGGAGATGCAGGTTTAAACCCACAGAGGGGTATCAGTTTACCAACAAGGATATCGTTCATTTGCTGGATGCTGCTGTTACCAATGGCATTGACGTGATCAAAACAGAAAATCTTTATTCTTTTGACGGAAAAACTGCATTTTCCCTTGGGCAAGGGCAGTAATTTCTTTTTTCGTTTTATCAAAAGTCAGAGCAGACCAGCCAAAGTGATATTCCTGTCTGAACAGAGAATATTTAACCTGAAACGACGTTCTCAAAATGGAAAACCGATTTTTATGACAAAAACAATCTTTTCAGTTTTTATGCTGTTGGCATTTTGCGCAGGCATCATCCAGGCGCAAAACACTTCAGAAAAATACTACATAGACCAGGATCCCCAGGTGGAAGAGATCATGGAGTCTTACCGTAAGATCAACAAGAAGGAAGGCATGCAAGGTTATCGCATACAAATTTACACAGACTCGGGCAACCGTTCCAAATTGCGAACAGACCGTATGAAATCACAATTTGATGCTCGTTACCCTCAGGTAAGGTCTTATATATCTTACGACGAACCCTACTATAAACTCAGGGTCGGTGACTTCAGAACCCGACTGGATGCGGAAAGGTTTTTAAGGAGAATAGCACCTGTTTATCTCTCGTCTATACTCGTGGTAGATCGCATCAACTTTCCCAGTCTGGACGATTCTTATGTTTATCCTGTGGAGGTCATACCCGAGGAAACAGATCCATAAAAAAACCGCAGATGAATTCATCTGCGGTTTTTTTTTAAGATCGGCCTATATTTTCAATATGTTGGCAGATCAATTTTTATCAATAGCATTGAGATCCTCAAAAGAAACTTTCAGTCTCGCTTTCATGCTTTCTTCAGCTTTTCTTAGCCATACCCTCGGATCGTAGTATTTCTTGTTGGGTTTATCTTCTCCATCTGGATTTCCGATTTGTCCCTGAAGGTATCCTTCATTTTTCTGATAGAAATTCTTAACGCCTTCCCAAAATGACCATTGTGTATCGGTATCGATATTCATTTTGATAACACCGTATGAGATGCCTTCTCTTATTTCCTCTCTTGAGGAACCAGAACCACCGTGAAATACAAAATTAACCGGTTTGGACTCAGTATTGAATTTCTGCTCAATATATTGCTGGGATTTCAACAGAATTTTCGGTTCCAGTTTTACATTTCCAGGTTTGTAAACACCATGAACATTACCAAAAGAGGCGGCAATGGTAAACTTATCAGAAATACTTTTAAGCGCTTCATACATTTGAGCAACCTCTTCGGGTTGCGTATAAAGCTTTGAACTATCTATACCCGTATTATCCACTCCATCTTCTTCTCCACCCGTAACGCCCAGTTCAATTTCGAGAGTCATACCAATTTTACTCATCCTTTCCAGATATCTTTTACATATCTCGATGTTTTCCTCTAATGGTTCTTCGCTCAAATCAAGCATATGGGAGCTAAACAGCGGTTTGCCGGTTTTTTTAAAATTTTCTTCAGATGCTTCAATAAGTCCATCGATCCAGGGAAGCAATTTTTTTGCAGCATGATCGGTATGCAGAATAACCCTTACTCCATAAAGTTCGGCCATGAGCGCCACATGTTTGGCACCCGAAACTGCACCAGTAATTGCCGCTTTTTGATTCTCATTGGAAAGACTTTTGCCTGCATAAAAGAGTGCTCCACCATTGGAGAACTGTATAATAACGGGTGAATTCACTTCCTTAGCGGTTTCCAAAACAGCATTCACTGTATTGGTTCCGGTAACGTTCACTGCGGGCAGAGCAAATTCATGTTCACGGGCAATTTTAAATAATTCCTGCACCTTTTCTCCGGTTACTACTCCCGGTTCAATATTTTTCATCAAGTTAGCTGCCATTTTCTTTATGTTTTTTATTTAACGCTTATGATTTATAATGTGTGAATTAGAAAGATCAAAATTACAAAAATAAAAAAACAATCCACCCTTCGTTTGCGAAAAAGTATATTTTTGTTACTCATATTTTGAGTATATTCAATTCCGGAAAGAAAAACACAACAAAAATATTAGCATAATAAAAAAATCATTCTTAATTTAGTAGTATAATTGTTTAAAACTTATATTTAAATTGTAGTAGGGTTTCCATGTTAATCCAGGGTTTTATTTCAACAGATAAAATCAACTCAACCAACCAGGCGCCGTTTAATAACTGATTTTCAATTCATTTTTAAACGAAATGCGGTTTTGATTGTTATGTTTTATCATGTACCATGGTAATCAGAGATCAAAAACATATACGATATTAGCCAATAACACGTTATCAGGAATTGAGACCCCCAGAAAACAAACACTTTTTTTCATGGAAAAAGTATTGATTGTAGACGATGACATTAGCTTTTGCACCATGCTCAAATCTTTTCTCAAAAAGAAAGGTTTTTTGGCCGATGATGTGTATTCTCATCAGGATGCATTAAAACTATCTTCCTACAACAGTTATAAGGTCATCCTGACAGATTTTCGTTTACCAGATAAAAGCGGCATAGAATTACTGAAGGATATCCGGAAAAAAAATGAAAATGCAGTTGTGATCGTTATGACGGCCTATGCAGACATAAGAATGGCAGTGCAGGCCATCAAACTGGGAGCCTTTGAGTATGTTACCAAACCTGTAAACCCGGATGAGATCATCGTTCATATCAAAAACGGGATACAGAAACATTTGAAGGATCAGAAGGAATCCGTGAAACCAAACCCTGATGTTGTTGAAAACCATCCATCAGAAAATAAATTTGAATACGTTTATTCGGGCAGTAAACAATCTGAGTTGATTCATAAATATACCGATCTTGTAGGCCCCACCGATATGTCGGTGATCATACAAGGTGAGAGTGGCACGGGGAAAGAATACATTGCCAGAAAAATCCATGAGCAAAGCAAACGCGCCAATCATCCTTTCGTAGCAATTGACTGTGGATCATTATCCAAAGAACTCGCCGGAAGTGAGTTTTTCGGGCATTTAAAAGGATCTTTTACAGGAGCTTTGAATGATAAAACAGGGCAATTTGAAATTGCCAACTCAGGAACATTGTTTCTGGACGAGATCGGTAACCTCTCGTATGAAATACAGGTGAAACTTTTGAGAGCCATTCAGGAGCGTAAAATCAGGAAGATCGGAAGCAATAAAGACATACCCGTAAACGTAAGAATCATAACCGCTACCAATGAAGACCTTATCTCTGCTGTAAAAAGAGGCGTGTTCAGAGAAGACCTGTATCACAGACTAAATGAATTTTCAATACTGGTACCCCCCATGCGGGAAAGAAAAGAAGACATTAAAACTTTTGCGCAATACTTTTTAAAAAAGGCAAACACAGAACTCGACAGAAATGTAAAAGGAATCCCTGATAAGGTTTGGCAATGCTTTGAGAGCTATTCATGGCCTGGAAACATAAGGGAAATAAAAAACGTGATACGCAGAGCAGTACTACTTTCTGAAAACAATGATATTAAAATCCAGGATCTTCCCCAGGAAATCATATATGCCTGCATTCCTGACAAAAATTATCCTGGAAAAAATAAAGAACTTAGAACCATCACCGAAAAAACCGAAAAAGACATTATTGTATCAACTTTGCAACAGGCGAAATTCAACAAATCAAAGACTGCAAAAATCCTGAACATCGACAGAAAAACACTATATAACAAACTAAAATTATACGGCATAAAAAAGGGTTCGTGAATGGACAGATAAAACAAATTCTTTTATTTCTTTTATCTATGTTCAAAGATCTACAATAAGGTTATCTTTTGCATTTCTGCAGGCAGGAAAATTCACAGGGCATAAAACATGAAAAACAGAATAAGTTTCTCTGAAGCAATTGAAGGTAGTTACAACAACCTTTGGAAACGTATCCACCATCCTTGCAAAGAATATTACAACTGTCTGAATCCTGACAAAAAACTGTAGAACAAAACAAGTACATGCCACACTTCCACATTTTTATGTAGAACTTTTCCACACTTTTTGAGATATACAGAATAAACATGAATCCTCCTATCTTCAAGTAAATATAATATGTTTCTGATTATCAGTACATTTAAAAATAAAAAGAAAGAAACAAAAGTTTGGCACATTATTTAATATGTATTATGTGAAACAAATAACAGGAATTCCCCCTATCTACATAAATTTCCCTTTTGTTTTCCTCAGCCGACAGTTCCCCGCTGTCGGCTTCCTCTTTTTAGGGGGGTAATGAAATTTTCCAACGAATGTTTTTGAAAACAAGTACAAGGCAAATACCGCTGTTTTATCCGCCCTTTCATTCAACAAATTCCATAATAAATCACACGGTTTATAATTTCGGTTTTTTTCTTACGTTGACTTCATGTATTTTTACAGAAATATCCATCGTAAGAAATTTAATCGTACCAATATGAAAACCAAAAGTCAAACAAACCCATTCGCCAGGGAGAAAAATCTCCGTTTCATGCATTTCCTGTTCATTTTTTCCATCATTGGTATTTTCCTATCGGGTTGTAACCAAAAAGAAGTGGATCGACTTGAAAACGAAAAAGCAGCACTTGAGGAGCAACTTCAAACCAATCAGGAAAATGTTGAAGACTATCTTGATGATCTTAATGAGATTGAAAACAACCTGAGAATCATCAAGGAAAAGGAAAATGTTATTTCAGAAGATGCTGCAAGTTCGGTGGAAGGACAAAGTAACGCAAACGACAGAATCAATGAAGACATACAATTGATCGGCGAATTGATGGAGAAAAACCGGAATCTCATTGAAAGTCTGAATAATAAAATCAGAAACTCCGATTCAAGAATAAAAGGTTTCGAGCAGATGGTAGAAAGGTTAAATCAAACCATTGAGGAAAAAGAAATTGAGATACAGATGTTGAGAGGCCAATTGTCCAAAATGAATATTCAGGTAGACTTCCTTACCGCCCGTCTGGATACGCTGCAACAAGAAGCAGAACAGAGAAAACAAATGCTTGAGGAGCAACAAATGCAGATGAATACGGCCTACTTTGCCATTGGTTCCAAAAAAGAACTATTGGAAAACAACGTCATTGAAAGAGAAGGTGGATTTTTGGGTATCGGGCGTACCAACAAACTGAAAAGCAATGCAAACATTGATTTTTTCACCAGACTGGATCTTACGCGGGATCAGGAGATAACCATCATAGGGCAGGACCCCGAAGTCATTACCGTTCATCCTTCTGAATCTTATGAACTAAAGCAAAACGAAGACGAAGACACCAGTTATCTGATCATTACCGATCCTGATAAATTCTGGGAAGCGACCAAATATCTGGTAATTCAGATCAAATAAAATGAATCACCTTCTGTGGAATAAGAAAACGGATTTATGTACAAACAGCAGGTAATTTGAATGCTGCAGGTTAAACACCTGGCAAATGCCTGCTCGCTATTGCATTGAAAATGGCGGGCAGGCATTTTGGTTGGCTTGGCTAATAAACCGATCTAAAAACCGTTCAATTCCATGGTAACGGTTGGTATCAGCAGCAAAAACCCAAGGATGATCAAAATAACGATGAGTGGCCAAACAAATTTCACCCATTTTTGATAAGGGATCTTTGCAATGCCGAGCACTGCGATCAGAATACCGGAAGTGGGTGTGATCATATTGGTAAAACCATCTCCAAACTGAAAAGCCATTACCGTCGCCTGTCTCGATATGCCGATAAGATCACTAAAAGGAGCCATAATGGGCATTGTAATGGCCGCTTTTGCTGAACCTGATGGGATAACAATGTTGATGACCGTCTGTATCATATACATAACACTCACCGAGGCAACATCACCAAAATTACCCATGGCTTTGGATAAACCATATAAGATGGAATCAATAATACCACCATCTTCCAATACAACAATAATTCCACCTGCCAACCCAACAATAATAGCAGCCGACATGATGTCTTTCACACCATCAAGGAACAGAACGGCGATCTGATCCGCACTTTTGTTGATGGAAACCCCACTGGCAATGCCCAGTCCCAAAAAGAGGGTGGCAATTTCCATCACGTACCATCCATACCCCATCACGCCAATGATCAGAAATACGATCGTGTAAGCCAACAACAACAATATAAAAAAGTGAACCGATTTCTTCAAACTCAATATGCCGGATATAGCGAATAAACCCGTAAACAAGGGAATAATCCAGAAGGAAAAGGATGCATTTCCGATGGTAAGCGTAGTATTGGGATACAAAAAAGAAAAAATCAACAACACCAATAAAACGAAGGCATAAACAAACCATGCGATCTTAGGTGTATAATAAGTAACTTTTTCGCCTGCCTCCTGTTCTTTTCTTTTGCGCCAGTATTCATCCTCCTTGTACATGATCGAAGATTGCGGGTTTCGCCGGATTTTTGAGGCATAGCGCAACACAAAAAATATCCCGACCACATTGATGATCAGCCAGGAAAACATGCGATACTCAATACCGGAAAATAGCGGAATATCAGCCAAACCCTGGGCAATGCCAATGGTAAAAGGGTTAAGGATAGCACCTGCAAAACCCAGGTGTGCACCAATATACACCAATGAAACACCTGTAAGTGAATCATAACCCATGGAAATAGCCAAGGGAATAAGGATGATAACAAAGGCTATGGTTTCTTCACTCATGCCGAATACAGCGCCGAAAACACTGAAAAGTATCATGATCAGACCAAAAATAATATTATCAACACCCAACCGCTGCATGATCGATGTATGCTCAATTTTTTTTGTAAACTTCAGAAAGGAAAAAATACCCACATCAATGGCTTTGCTTTGATTCATGATCCAGAAGGCACCCCCGATCATCAGAATAAAAATAATGATGTTGCTTTGCTTCACAAACCCCTTAAACAAGGCTGAAAAAACCTGCCAGGTCTGCACCCTGGCATCAAATTCCGACTTGTAAGGTTCAGGAAGATCCTCCTCGTAGTAAAACTGAACTTCTGTTTTAACTTCTCCGTTTTCGGTATAAGTCTTTGGAATATATTTCCCCGGCGGTATAAACCAGGTTAAAATAGCGGCAAAAACAATAATAGCGAAAACAATCACATAGGTATGGGGTACTTTTTTCAGCATTTTCGTAACATATTTTTATACATCCGACTAATATGGATCAATCCCTGATCCCTTTTTTTAAACACACTCAAAAAACTGCGCTCACCCAATAAAGGATCATCATCGCTGAAAGACAATGCTTTTTGAACGATCCGCAAAATTATATGGAAAAACAAGAACAAGATAAAATGATCGACGGTTGTGGTAATTCTCCCAGACGATAAACAGCACTTTAATTTACATGTCATTAAGAACTAACGATACACAGGGAAAACTTCACCTGGCAAATAAACATCAAGGCGCAGGTTTTCACCTCCCAGTTTTCCATCTTTTTCTTTCACAGAAGTATTGGGATTAGAAAAAACCAAAACCTGTGATTCGCCCACTACCTCTGCTTCATCATTTCTGATCCATACCGCTGTAGATTCATCGATTCCGATTCCAGTAACATCAGGATATTGCAAAATGGCTGTCAGCAATCTGTTATGCCGGCTTCGCCAGACAAAGTGCTGATCAACAACTACATCTTCCAAAAGACCAAGTCCTTCAGCGATTTCTATGTTTTGTGCTTCGAGCGTGCGAAAGGTACTCCTGTAGTCTTCATACCTCAGTTCATCACCCGTGATCATCATTTTACTCATGACAGCAGCACCGGCACTTGTTCCGGCGATCATGCAACCGTTTTTATACGCTTCATGAATAGCGCCGGTAATATCGGTTCCCTGAACTATGTCCATAAAACGGTTTTGGTCGCCTCCACTGATATAAATAAGGGAAGCATTTTTCAGAGAGTCTATTCTTTGCGGAGATGGTGTTGCATCTCTGGTAAAATTAAAACCGGTAACTTTTGAAGAATCTAACCCATTTCTCCAGAACTGTTCTGAAGACCAGATTATGGCGGAGTCAGACAATTCGCTTGACATGGGCAGAATAACCACATAACCTTCGGTATCAACGCCTGATCCTGTAATCATTTTTTCAACCATACTATCGGGTCTGCTTCCTCCTCCGATAATAAAAAGGCTTCCCTGAATATCTTTCTGCTCCTTTTTTACAGATTCACGATCATTCAGCTGACAGGAGGAGAAAAAAAACAAAAGAGAAAATACAAAGGGCAATGATATAATAGTATGCATTGTTTTGGTTTAAAAAGTAAACAAAAGGCCGCAATGATTGAAAACTGCGGCCTTTCTATGAAAAATTCATTACTTACCTGATTGGAAAAGATGGATGTTTGTGAGTCCGATCCGGTCATTATCCGTTGAGTCATGATGTCTGAAAGCAATATAGATCTGCTCACCGGCAAATTCGGTCATATCGATGTTCCGGGTTATCCACACCCAGTTTTCCATTTCACTTGTCAGTCTTTCAGTAAACACCAGATCAAAGTCTTCGGGATCAGTACCCGAAACCGATACCATGACACTGTAGTTTTCTGCCCTGAATTCCGGTGTATTGGCGGTTGGTGTTACATCCCATTCCAGTTTCATGGAAGAGGTAACTTCGGTAAGATCTATTTGAGGCGTTACGATCCAGTTGTCGGGCGTTAGTGGATCGCCATCCCATGAGCGTGACAAAATATAGAATTCACCTTCAAAAGCATCCCAGTACCAGTTCCGACCGTCGCCATCTTCATCCAGCAAAGACCATCCCTCGGGTGGGAAGTTATTTTCCAGATCGGGGTTGTCAAATTTCTCTTCAAACAAAGTTGGAACCAGGGATATAATGTTTTCTGCTGTAAGGTTATTGTAATGCAGATCTGCCTGTTCAGCAGGAGGGGTCACCTCAAGGGTCACGTCATAGATCCCGTCTTCTGTATAAACATATACAGGATTTTCTTCCGCAGAGGTATCGCCATTCCCGAAATCCCAGAGATATCCGCCGGCATTGAGAGATTGGTTAATAAAAGTAACCTCGTAATTCAACTCACCCGTTTCCTCATTGTTTACGAAAACCACTTCAAATTCAAAAGCGGCCTGTGTACTTGCCACAGGCACCTTCATTTCTTCTTCTTCGCAGGAGGTTATCAGAACAGCAAAAAAGAGCAGAAACGATATTTGGGAAACATATTTTCTATGCAGAAAATATACATTTTTAAAAAAATCATCGATATGCTTTGATTTCATAGTACAATATTTTTAATGCTAAAATTAATACCCTGGATTTTGATCACTATTGTTGATGGCATCATTGGCCAAAATTTCGTTCAATGGAATGGGAAAAAGGGTTTGATTGGCATTATTCACTCCGTCGAGCACTTCAATGGCCCGGTTGGTCCTCACCAGATCAAACCATCTGTGCCCCTCAAAAGCAAATTCGAGACGACGTTGTTCCTCAATTTCGAGCAGCAGGTCGTCAAAAATGGTGACAGTCACAGGATCAAGTTCAGCCCTCTCCCTGAGAGCATTGATATCAGATAAAATCATCAGCGGATCTTCTTCGAGAAGAGCATTCGCTTCTGCCCTTATCAGATACATCTCTGCCAGGCGAAAAACATAGATATTATCAGTGTTTGTTTGCAGGTCGCTGTATCTGTTCACATAGGGTTCTTCACCATTGTAGGCAATGGAAACCTCTAGCCTTTCATCGTCAGGGTCATAATTATCAATCACAGATTGAGTAGGGGAAAATTCATATCTTCCGCTAAGATCGGTGGGAAAAAAGTATTGCGCCATCAAACTCCGGTCTTGTTCATTAAATTCAATTTCGAAGATCGATTCACTGTTTTCGCTCCCGTTAAAAAGAACCTGAAATTCGGGTTCCAGTTCCAGTCCAAAATCGTTGATAACGAAAGTGGCGGCATCCACAGCAGTTATAAGATAACTTTGGTCGCCATTGATATAATAATAATAAAGGTTTGCCCGGGCTTTCAAGGCCAGCAAGGCAGCCATGGAAGCCCTCCCTGTGATGATCTCAGAAGAAATAAGTCCCTCAGACGCTTCAATATCATCCCAGACTGCCTCATATACTTCTTCAACAGAATTTCGGGGGGCATTTAATGATTCTTCATCATTGGTAATGGGTTCCGTTCTAACGGGAACACCCCCGAAGAGACGGACAAGATCGAAATGAGCCAGTGCTCTGAGAAAATATAACTCCCCTTTGATCAGGTTCTTTTCGGTTTCACCGATGGCGTTCTCATCCAGATTATCCAAATTAACCATCAGGTTATTGATCCGGTTAAGGGCAGTATAAATATCACTCCATATCCCTTCCACATAAATATTATCAGAAATGATAGAATTATTATCCATTTGATTATACGCTGCACTGGTGCCCGACCAATTCAGGTTATCGGCACTGAGATCACCCACAGCAATATAGTCCATGCCATAATATCCAACAGACTGGAAAGCATCATAGCATCCGTTTAATGCCCGCCGGGCATCATTCTCACTGGTAATGGCATCGTCGGAGGGTATACTGTGCTGGGGTTCCACTTCCAGAACATCGCAGGAAGCAAACCACAGTAAGGAAATAGCGATTAAAAATATTTTATTTTTCATAGTAAACGGTTTTTAAAGTCCTAAATTGATTCCTACGGATATTGATCTTGCCTGCGGATAAGTAAAGAAATCGGTACCCTGAATAATGTTGGAAGGACCGGCATAATTCACTTCAGGATCCATGCCACTGTAATTGGTAAAAGTGAGCAGGTTTTGTCCGGTAACAAAAAGGCGTGCCGACTGCATACCTGTTCTTGCCAGCAGATCCTTATCAAGATTATAGGATAAAGAAACATTTTTCACCCTTAAGAAAGATCCATCTTCAATAAAACGGGATGATATTCTGTTATTGTTGTTAGGATCGCGCCCTGTGGCTCTGGGGATATCAGTGATATCTCCGGGTTCTCTCCATCTGTCGAGAACGGCAGTGGTTTGGTTGTCGCTACCTTTCATGGATTCAATAAAAATACGTGTCCCATTAAAGATATCATTTCCATAGGAGAATTGCAAAAACACGCTGAGTTCAAAACTGCCATACATGAAATTATTGGCAAACCCGCCTGTAAAATCGGGATTGGGGTCTCCGATCTTTGTTCGGTCGTTGGCATCGATCACCCCATCTCCTGAAACATCTTCAAAAACCATATCACCCGTTGAAGGATCAACACCCAGACTGTTAAATCCATAGAAGATCCCCAGGGGTTCTCCAACCCTTACACTGTTGCTACCCCGTCCGATATTGTCGAGCGGTTGATCTTTATAAAGAGACAGGATCTTGTTTTCGTTATGTGATATATTCAGGGAGGAAGTCCAGGTAAAATTTCCTTGTTCAACATTTACAGATTTGATGCCTAATTCCACCCCACGGTTTTGCAGTTCTCCGATATTGGATGTGATGCTGAAGAATCCGGATGTAAGAGAAACGGGTCTGCTAAACAGGAGGTCTTCAGTCCGGTTACGGTAATAATCCACAGAAACCTCAAGTCTGTCCTGCCACAATCCAACATCCAACCCAAAATTCACCTGGTAGGTAGTTTCCCATTTCAGGTCGGGATTTGCCAGACCTAACGGGTAAATACCCGATTGTCCGAGGTAATTACTACCTCCCCCGTAAAGGTCGAGATAAGCGAAATCAGGAATTCCGTCGTTACCGGTCACACCATAGCTGGCTCTTAGTCTGAATTCATTCATGGGAGAGTTCATATCCTGAAAAAATCCTTCCTCAGAAACGCGCCATGCCATAGAAGCCGCCGGGAAAAATCCATAACGGTTGTTTTCACTAAATTTGGATGACCCATCATATCTGGCAGAAGCAGATAAAATGTATTTATAATCAAAATTGTATTTCAGTTGTGAGAAGAAAGAGTTGATCCCCCTGTTTACAGCATTAGCAGATGCGGTTGTAATGGTACCGGCTTCTGCCAGGTATTGCAGTTGCTCATTGGGAAAGTCAACACCTCTGATAAAAGAATTTCTTCTCTGAAACATCTCAAAGGAATATCCACCCAGCAGTTCCAGGTTGTGAAGGTCAGCAAAGGTATTGACGTAGCGAAGTGTATTGTTGGAAACAATGTTTAAAACGTTGTTTTGTGCGGCCAGTCCAATACCATTGGAACGTGCCCCCTGCCTGGTGGTAATGGGATCGTAACTATGTTCGCGCAGACTTAGATAGTCAAAACTCCATTTGGTTCCGAGGGTAAGATTGGAAAGGATCTTATAATCTGCGAAAGCATTACCAATGGTTCGGTAAGAGTGTGCCTGATTGATGGCCTCTTTTCCAATAGCAACCGGATTGGCGAATGGCGGGTCTTCGTTGTAAGACCCATCATCATTGTAAACCGGATAAATGGCAGGATTGGCAATAGCATTGGCAAGGGGAGCATTGAGCGATTGGTCGCCCTCCACTCTGTTATTCAGTGAGTAACTCGCACCAAACCCTGCACCGATTTTCAGATTATCATTGACAGTATGATCCACATTGAGGCGGGTATTTAGCCTTTCATAAGAAGTACCAATGAGGATTCCCTCCTGATTGAAATAGCTCCCGGAGATATAAAACTGTGTATTTTCATTTCCACCATTGGCGCTGATCTCATAATTACTCATGGGTGAGGTACTCAGCACCTGATCCAACCAATCGGTATCAACCGGATTTTCGGGGTTGTCGGGTGTAGTACCTTTTAAATCGTGCCACTGCTCTGCATTGAGCATATCCAATCTTTTTTCGAGATCCTGCCAACCATATGTGGCGGTAAAATTAATTTTTGTTTTTTGGGTGGTACCCCTTTTGGTTGTAATAAGAATAACACCATTGGTGGCACGTGCTCCGTAAATGGCAGCAGCAGAGGCATCTTTCAAAACAGTGATCGATTCAATGTCATTGGGATTAAGGTCGGACAGTGCATTAATGCTTTGCCCTGAAAACCCTACCTGTCCGTAATTACCTGTTGTAACGGGTATTCCGTCCACCACATACAAAGGTTCATTTCCTGCCGTAATGGAGCTGTTACCCCTTATTCTGACAGAAGTGGCAGCACCTGGTGTTCCTGAATTCTGGTTGATCTGCACACCGGCAGAGCGTCCCTGGAGAACTCCATCGATGGTTTTCATGGGTACATCGCGGATATCATTTTCACTCACCACACCCAGCGAACCCGAGATCAGTTTACTGGATTCGGTGCCGTATCCTACCACAACTACTTCTCCCAGATTCTCAACATCCATCATCATACTGACATTGATGATGCTTCTGCCGTTTACAGGGATTTCTTCAGTAACCATTCCTACAAATGAAAATACCAGGGTGTCATTAGCTGCTGCAGACAGCTGGTATTCTCCGTCTATGCCTGTTGTAGTTCCGGTAGTTGTTCCTTTCACCTGCACGGTAACACCTGGCAGGGGATCGTCATTGTCCATAAAGGACGTTACGGTGCCGCTTATGGTTACATTTTGCGCCTGCAATGCTGACGCAAAAAAGATAAGCATTATACACAACAATTTTAATAATCTTGTTACCATAACATAAAATTTGGTTTGTTTTGATTGCTTGTTGAATAAATAATATTGGTTTGCAAGTATAGTAAGTTTTTTTGACAACTCGTTTTTTTCATCTGTTTAAAATTTGATTAATTCGGTTCTCGTTTTTTCAACGAGAGAGCTCGCCAACAGGCTGACTGCATGTTTTACCATGCCACGAATGATAATCATGCGCGTGTGTGTTAAAAATTTTGTCGTAACTCGGTTCATCCTTTTAAAACACATGAAATACCGCATATTTTCATTATACCTTCAAATGGTACTGAGGTTTCAAAAAATCGGAGGTTTTGTAAAAGGAAAAACAGAATAAAAGCGAAACCCTTCGTTCAGATTTGATCAGAATACCTTTGATCGAATAAAAGAGTATTTACAAAAAGACCCCGGAGAAGGATAAAATCTCCGGGGTTCTGATTTTTAATCCCAAAAAGAAAAATCAATTGTGTAAGGTAAATGACAAAAAAACCTACCATCAACTATTCATGATGCTGATAGTTGGTAAATCCGGAACCGTCGAAATGAGATACACCATTATCAGTTCCAAACCAGATAGACCCATCAAGGTCAACAGCAACTGATAATATCGTATTGGCAACCAATCCGTCGGCAGTAGTATAATTGGTGAATGTTGTACCATCAAATGAGGATATTCCATCAGGGGTACCAAACCACATATTTCCATCATTATCTTTGGTGATACAGTTGACCGTATTACTGATCAAACCATCAGATTCAAAGTATAATGTCCAGTTATCTTTCGCTTTTGTACCAGTATGCTTGGCAACTCCCTCATCAGATCCATACCACTGGTCAGAACCATCGGTAAAAACGGCAAGAATATTCATAGAAGGTAAGCTGCTCCAGGGGTGTTCATAAGGTGATGCACCAGAGATGGCATCAGCAGTGGCATCCACCATACGAGCAACGCCACCGCCCATGGTACCAATGTAAACAGTATCGTTGGAATAATCGATAGAAGTAACCCTGTTATTTTGAAAAAAATCGGGTGCATAATTATTTCCAAAAACAATTTCCGGCCAGGTATCACCCATAAAAACAGAAATCCCTTCCTGGGTTCCGAACCATCTGAAGTTATTGCCATCCACCTTCACTACAAAAACACTATCGCCTTTCAGCACAGCATCTCCGGGGAAAAGATCATTTACATTGCCCGTATGATAGCGGGTTGCGCCCGATGTAGCATCAACAGGCAAGCTCACCACATTAACTCCTTCATCGGTGGCCAGCCAAAATTCTGGTCCATAAGCGGTAAGTTCGAAATCCATATCATTGATGGTACCTGTCTCTACTTTAGGGTTTTCATTGTAAACCATCCATTCCTGTCCGTCGAAGGCAGCCAAACCATTATTCGTGGCAAAATACCTTAATCCATCATCCGTAATATAAATGGCATTCACCTGGTTGCCAGGCAATCCGTTTACTTCATCTCCATCACCATTGCCGTTGTTTCCGTTGTTTTCGTCGCAACCGGCAAAGGCAAAGAATAAAACAAACATTGATAAAATAAATGTGCTTTTTTTAATCATATCTTTATTATTTAACATGTTGAATTTTGAAATTTTTTGTAAACAATCCTTCATGGGTATTCAATTGCAACCTGATCATGTAAAATCCGTCTTTTAAATTCGTATTGTGAGCATTCCATGCTATACTGTGCGAACCTTCAGAAAAATGATTTTCTGTGATCTTTGAAACAATCCTTCCCTGCATATCGAAAACAACAAGGCTTACATCGCCTGGTTGTTGCATATCAAACTGAAGATTTAGCTGATCATTGAAAGGATTGGGATAGGCGGATAATTGAACAGGAACGTCCTCATGGAGATTTTCCACAGAAACCGGATCGGCATTGCCATCTGTGGTTACCAGTTCGATACCCTCTCCGGTGCCCAGGTTTCTGGAATATTGTCTGTCGGTGGCATTATTCCAATGCTCGTGGACACCGAGACTGGTTAAAGCACCTTCTCCATCAGGATTGTAAGTAAAACCTTCAGGCCATTCGGCGGGATCTGCTGCCTGATGAAGGTAGTCATCGACGCCGTACCAGTTTGGATGGTTTTCGGGTTGAAAAACACCATCAAATTCGTTGCGAAGAATGTCGAAGGCAACTGATTCGAGTGCTACCTGATCGAGTGACATAAGAATTGAATTGGCCCAATCACCATTAAAGGGATCACTGTTCCATTTCACCGGTTGCTCCGTTTCACTGGCACCACCGCCGAAAAGACCTTCAACAATAAACAACATGGTGTTGGCACCCAGGTATTTATGCCCCATAATGTCAACCATTACACGGTATTTGTTATATCCTTCATTGGATTGATCCCAGCCACCGTCGGAAGTTGAAACCAAAGAGGGATGCAAATGTGAGGCACCCTCACGCGTGATAGACCCAAAATGGTTTTTGGTGCAAAGTGTAATGCCTGCCCTGATATGCGGTTTCAGACAAGCAACATTGATCATATAATCGGCATCTTCCATGATCTCGAAATATTTTTCAGAAGTTTCATCAAGAATTTCTCCACCGTCAGAATAATTCATGGAAGCATCAACAGAGGGTAAAACAAATGTGCGGTTATGTTCGTCAGTAAACTGATCAATATATTTCACATTCGGAAATTCATCATACCAGGGTTGAAAGTTATGCCCGAAAATATGTGCCATCGGATCGCCTATAGAAATATTTTCCTGTGGAACGCCCGCTTCATGAACAAGTTGCCTGAGAATATTCAGCACCACAAAAGGTCCTGTTTCTGTAGCTGCGAAATGTTTTTGTCGCCAACTGGGTTGTATGGTTCCACTGTTTGGCCAGGTAAAACCATTGGCCTGTTCTTCGTTGTTTAGTATCCATTTTGCCGTACCCTGATTAATTTTGATGAAGATCTGCTCATCATCCTGGTATCCTCTGGATTCGTTATGCTTTTTCCGGTTATGGTGAAAGAAAATCGAATCCCATACAGATGGATAGTCAGTGGAACCAGTCAGTTTTACCAGTGACTGTTCAACCATATTCCTGATCACAAGCGTATCATTGTTATGGTAATCCCAAAAGGCGTTTCCTGGCGTATTGTCACAATTCTCATCGGTGGCATCAGGATTATGTGCCCAAACCACTCTTCCCGGAAAAACACCTTGTCCAATACCCATAGGATTGTTGGCACCATCAGGGGGTTCTGCAACAACAGTGATATTGGCAATGGCATTAGACTTATAATTGCTCACAGCAAAAAAGGCAGCAGCCATTACCACACCTGCAAAAAGTAACAAAATCGCTTTGCTGTAATGATTATTACGTAAAAGTGTTTTGGCTTTTCGAAAAGCAAAAAAAGACCCTGTAAAAGACAACAGGTATAAAACAAAACCCGACATAAGGGGTGCAGCTGCCTGCATACAGGGATACCCTGCTCTGGAGGGTTTGGGAAGCACCCTGATTAAAAACCAAATCGTTGCCAGCAACCCCGTTACAATAAAAATAACCTTGTAGGGTACTTTATGGAGGAGATACTGACGAAAAGAAAAAAGTTTAGAGGCGAATGAATTTTGGTTAGACTTCATCATAACAGGTAATTATTTTAATGAATAAAAAATCGATGCAAGTTCATCTGTTTATTATTTGATTAAAGCGGTCGCCGTTCTTTTCTTAAGAGGGAGATCGCCAAAAATACTCTGACTGCATGCCCGAGCATCCTGCGAATTATTATCATCCGCGTGCGTGTCAATGTACATTGTCATGGCTCGGTTCATTTTTCTGATAGTTTTACGGTACCGAAAAAGGACGCATCCATCCAGTGGTCGTTATAATTTTCTTCAGGCACCCAAACAGACCCAAAAAAATGATCCCGATAAGGGGGTAATTCATCCTCATCGTCATTATTGCAATAAGCAACAGACAGGCCCATGATCTTTCCCGGATGAAGATTTACTACCGAAAAATCAGGGTTTTCAGAATCATAAGTATCATCATATACTGTTAAAGACAATTCCCATGTATACAAATTGCCATTTCGGCTAACGGCAAAGTCAGGGATATGATATTTGTAATTGGCAATATAATAATCAGACCAGCTCACCCCGGCGATATCAAGGGCATTTTTATCAAACAAGGTCTCTCCATCCCGGGGTTTATCAATGGTGATATGATAAGTAAAAGCACTTTCACCATTTTTTCCCCATTGATCAATTTCATCTCCAACAGCATCAAAAACGTGCCTTTCGCCGGATCTGTTCTCATCTATGAAAATTTCAAGAATATCGTAGTCAGCATACCCATTTCCAAGTGAGGGATCAGGATCATATTCATGCCCACCAACAAATACATTGTCTGTTATTTCAACCAGAAAGTATAAAAGGTTTGTATTTTCGGACCACAACATTTTATACCTGCCATAAAAAACAGTAGAATCCACCTTCTCACCATAGGGGATCCAAACCTGATTAATCGGATACCAGGAAGACTTTCTCCATATCTTGTCGTCATGCACGCCATCGATTTCGGGAACTTTGTCGGTATGCATTATCAATAAAGTATCGGATTTGGTAAATGACAAATGCTCCGTTGATGGCTCACTCTTATCTCCCGATAACGGATTTTCGCACCGGAAAAATAAAAAAGATGAAAGTATGATCGCAAAATATACTCTGATCATGGAGAAAATTATTTTTTAAGCAAAAAGAATGTAAGCAAATTTCGGGCTCTTTTTCATCTTGCGCAATCGTTTGCCTTGCTGGGTGATTTTTTTGTTATCAAAGTAAGACATTCTTTTAGTTTTAATTTACAGGGATTTACACAAGTGAAATAAAAATATGTGATTCAAGGATGCTGTAAAAATCACATTCAAATCCGGATACCAAAAATAGTAAAAAAATATTAAGATGAAGTATTTTTCAACAGCATTTTGCCGAAAATGTGAATTTTTTACATAGAAAAGCATGATTATACCGTTGAGAACCAATTGTATGTCGATGGAAAAAGTATCACGAAATATATTATCAACAATAATTAGTGCCAGCAAAAAAACTCCTGCTTTTTGTGTCTTTGATAAGAAATCTTCGAAGACATGGCTTTCGTCTTGTTTTCTCAACGAGATGACTGATTCATCTGTTTATAGTTTGATTAATTCGGTCAGATGCCTGCCCCGTTCTTTTCTTTAGGGGGAGCTTGCCAATAATGTCAGACACGTTCAAATTAGTTTCGGGTGAAATGATCATCCCTCTGAGTGTCAAAATAATTTAGAGGTTCGGTTCAAAAACGACAATAACGCAATATTTGGCATTTTCTTGCAAAGACCTTACAAAAACTAAGTATCAAAAAAAGAATCCCGGATCAATAGGCCCTTGCAAACACGACCCTTTGCGAGGAAGGTTTTCCGGTAAGAATACATTTTCCATCTTCTTTCTCACTTTGCAGAGGAATGCATCGGATGGTAGCCTTGGTTTTATCTTTGATGATTTGTTCTGTTTCGGCAGTACCATCCCAATGAGCATAAATAAAACCACCTTTTTTATCCAGTATCTCGTTGAATTCTTCCCAGGTGTCGGCAGAAAAAGTTTTCGACAAGCGGAAATCTTTCGACTTTTGCAATAGATTTTGTTGGATTTCTGTCAATAGATCATTCACAACCTGGTCAATGGTATCAACAGCAACAACAGATTTCTCCAGCGTATCGCGTCTTGCCAGTTCCACCGTATTGTTTTCCACATCTCTTGGTCCGATAGCAATGCGCAAAGGCACGCCCTTAAATTCGTATTCATTAAATTTCCAACCGGGTTTGTGCGTGTCTCTGTTATCAAATTTTACCCTTACACCTTTTTGTTTTAACCGATCAAATATCTGATCTCCTTTTTGGCAAACTGTTTTATATTGTTCCTCATTTTTATAAATGGGAACGATCACTACCTGAAAAGGTGCAAGTTTTGGGGGGAGAACAAGACCATTGTCATCGGAATGCGCCATGATAAGGGCCCCCACAAGTCTGGTGGAAACGCCCCATGAAGTGGCCCACACATAGTCAAGTTTACCATCTTTACCAGTAAATTTCACATCGAAAGCTTTGGCAAAGTTTTGTCCCAGAAAATGAGAAGTGCCTGCCTGCAGTGCTTTTCCATCCTGCATAAGTGCTTCGATACAATAAGTATCCAATGCACCGGCAAAGCGTTCATTTTCAGATTTCACCCCTTTGAGAACCGAAACAGCCATAAAGTTTTCAGCAAAATCAGCATAAACGTCCAGCATCTTACGGGTTTCATCGAGTGCTTCCTGTTTTGTGGCATGTGCCGTATGTCCCTCCTGCCATAAAAATTCTGCGGTTCTGAGAAACATTCGGGTTCGCATTTCCCAGCGTACCACATTGGCCCATTGATTGACCAGTATAGGCAGATCTCTGTAGGATTGCACCCAATTTCTGTAGGTATCCCAGATAATGGTTTCAGAAGTAGGTCTTATAATGAGTTCTTCTTCCAGTTTGGCGTCTTCATCCACAACAACACCACTTCCATCCTCAGCATTTTTTAAGCGATAGTGTGTTACCACAGCACATTCTTTGGCAAAACCCTCAACGTGATCGGCCTCTTTGCTAAAAAACGATTTTGGTATGAAAATTGGAAAGTAGGCGTTGGAATGCCCGGTATCCTTGAACATTTGATCCAGTGCTGCCTGCATTTTTTCCCAGATCGCAAACCCATAGGGTTTGATCACCATACAACCCCTTACTGCCGAATTCTCGGCCAAGTCTGCTTTCTGTACAATATCATTGTACCATTTGGAATAATTTTCTGCCCGGGTTGAAAAATCTTTTGCCATATGCTGATAATAATAGAGATTGGTATAAATTTTGTTGATTTCAATGTAAATAAGATCGGGCAAATTTAAGAAATAATTACGAACACCATGCCTGGTAAATAAAAAGAAAATCTGAAAATATCAATCTATATCAACACCTAAGGAGGATAAATTATGAAAACCCTTGTAAAAATCTTTTCCATTTCATTATTGTTTTTCGCTTCCTGTTCAGGAAGTTATCATACCGCCAATGTGTATGACGACATTTATTACAGCCCCGAACAAGCCAAAGCAATAGCCGAGGAAAAACAGGCCAATGAAGTTACTTCTGTAATCATAGAACCCGAACAACAAAGTGCACCAGCGGGTTCGCAATACGAACAAACCAACAACGATCAGCAATATTACTATGAAGATTCGCTGGAATATGCCGGGCAAAATGCAAGACCAGCCGGAAGTGATTTTAACGATAACTATGTTGATGGTGAGTTTTACTATGACGATGAAGGAAACACCTATATCAATAACCATTATTATGACTATGCTTACTCTTCCAGGATAAGAAGGTTTCACAGAAACTATGCAAGTTTCGGATATTATGACCCCTGGTTTACCAACATGTACTGGTACAATTACGACCCCTACTATTACGGCGTAAGCCTTTATATGGGATATGGGGCATCATCCTTTTATTATCCGGGATTTTATTCAGGATTCTATAATTGGCATCCATACAGCTGGGGATTCCACCCCGGGGGATGGTCGCCATTTGGATATACTTACGGGTATGGTGGATATTGGTCAGGTTATAATTATGGATTCTGGTCAGGATACAATGCTGGTTTGTGGGGTAGTCCTTTTTATGAATACCACTATAACAGCTACGACCCCAACAATTATTACTACGGACACAGGGGGTCTTTCGGCAGCACTACTGCACAAGGATCCAGACCTGCATCAGGAAGACACCAGAGTGGAGCCACCTTCGCAGAAATCTACGAATCATCAGAAAACCGTATCCAAAGACCGGATATGATCGCTCTGCAAACGCAGGAAAGGCAAAAAAGTACAACAACCCGTCAAACCAGAGAGAGCGATCGATCTATGACAAGAACCAGCGGTTCTGCAGGTGCACCTTCACGTACAAATGCTCAACCCGAGCGGATTGAGGAGAATACCCGCGGTAATGTTACAAGGGAAGGAAATATTTCCCAGGAGCGTGAAACGAAAACACAACCTGCCAATACACGTTATACGCCGCAGAGAACTCCTTCTGATTATCAAAATCCTGTAAGAAACAGGGTGGAAAGAAGTCAGACTCCACGGTACACCCGTCCGCCGCAAACAAGCAGGGTTAGAACAACCAGCGAAGGTGAAGTGCAAAGACCCCGTACCTATACGGCACCTGTTGAACGTCAACCCAGATCAAATCAGGAATATCGTCGTCCTTCGGGAGATCAGCGACCTTCTTCTGTAAACAGAGATAATCAGCAGCAGAGAAGACCAGCGGTAAACCAACAAAACAGACCCGCAAACCGTCCTGTTGCTGCGCCCCGGCCAACACAAACACGACCACAGGCAACACCGCAGAGAACACCCAATAACAACAGAAGAGCAGTTCCTGCCAGGACGCCTGCACGGCCACAGGCAACTCCTCAAAGAACGCCACAGAGAAGTACACCGAGCGCTTCCCCGTCAAGAACTCCCAGCAGAAGTACACCATCTTACAGTCGTCCTTCCTCTGGCAGCAGAAGCTCTGGAAGCAGCGTAAGAAGTTCTTCGCCCAGCCGTTCCTCTTCTCCTTCGAGAAGCAGTGGAAGCAGTTCTTCCAGAAGCAGTAGTGGAAGAAACCGTTGATCCCGGATATCCTATCCTCAACATTATATAACCTTCTCCCTCTTCCCCTCGCGGGAAGAGGGTATTGAAAATATTCTTTTGAACCGGTTTTATCCTGGTAAAAGAGAAATCTTCCTTGCCTTATCTTGTTGATACAACAGATTGATCGTACCTTTTTACTGAAATTGCAACCAAAATTCGAAAACCAACGAAAAAACTCAAAGACATGAAATACAGAATTTTAATCATTGCTTTTATTGCTGTGCTCTCTGCTTTTCCTTCCCATGGACAAAATGAGATGGATGCATTGCGGTATTCATTTATAACCCCGGGCGGAACAGCCAGATTTGTGAGCATGGGTGGAGCGTTTGGAGCGCTGGGAGGAGATTTTTCATCTCTGAGTACCAACCCTGCAGGCATTGGGGTATACAGATCCAATGAATTCACCATTACTCCCTCTCTGAACTTTGCCGAGGTGGGTTCTTCCTATTATGGCAATTCTGAGGAAGACATCAAGTATAATTTCAATGTAGGAAACATAGGTCTTGTATTTGCATTTACCGAACCCAACCAATTAAAAGAATCAGGATGGATGGGTTTTCAGATCGGTTTGGGCATCAACAGACACGCCAATTTCAACAACAGAAGAATTTATGAAGGTTTCAATCCCGGAAGCTCATTGATGACAGACTACCTTCAACGGGCAAATATGGATGGCGCTCCTACCAATCCGGCAGAAAACCTGGATCCCTTTACTACTGGGTTGGCCTGGGAGACCTTTTTACTGGATACCCTTGGCGGTGAATATTTTGTAGATATGGAAAACGGCAACGTTTTGCAAAGACGGGAAACCAATACCAGCGGATCGGTAAGAGAAATTGTATTTACCCTGGGTACGAATTACAGTAACCGCCTGTATTTGGGCGCAACATTCGGTTTCCCTACCGTCCGGTTTCAGGAAGAATACATTTATACAGAACAAGACTCACAAGGTTCGGATGAGTTTTTCAATTCACTGGAATACACCGAAACCATCGATACAAGGGGAACAGGATTTAATTTTAAACTGGGAGCAATTTTCAGGGCCAATGACATGATAAGACTTGGAGCGGCGGTTCATACCCCCACATTTTATGAACTGGAAGATGAATGGGATACAGAAATGCGTTCAGATTTAAGCTTCGGAAATTATGAACAAACCAGTCCTCAGGGCAGACATGCCTACGAATTAAACACACCCCTGAAACTGCTCGGTAGTCTGGGTCTGGTAATGGGTACACGTGGTATTCTGAGTTTTGATTATGAATATGCAGATTACACCCAAATGCGATTAAGAAGCAGTGACTACATGTTTTCCGATGAGAATAATACCATCAAAGAAAGTTTTCAATCGCAGCACAACCTCAGAGCAGGAGGCGAGATCAGGTTTAATCCCATTATTTTACGGGCAGGTTATTCACTGCATACCAACCCTTACAAAGAAGGGATCAACAACCTAGAAAAAAGCACCATCAGTGCAGGCTTTGGAATACGCGACAAAAACTTTTTTGTGGATTTCGGATATTTTATCACACAATATTCCGAAGACTTTTTCCCTTATTCTGCTGACCTTGTGCAACCTGTTGAATACGATTATACCTATAACGGATTTATGATGACACTTGGATTCAGGTTCTGATCAAAGAAATAATATATCTCCCCTGTTTTTTATTCGCATAAAAAAGGCAGGTTTCCATCGGAAGCCTGCCTTTTTTTAGGTGGGTGGGTATACCTACTATAATATTTTTCGGATGACTATATTTGAATATCCTCTACAATTTCAGGATCAAGAAGAATTCGTCCACAATACTCACACACAATGATTTTTTTATTGAGTCGAATATCCAATTGTCTCTGCGGAGGTATTTTATTGAAGCAACCGCCGCAGGCATCCCTTTCTACGGGTACCACTGCGAGCCCATTGCGCGCATTGTCTCTGATTCTTTTGTAGGCAGAGAGCAATCTTTCCTCAATATTGCTTTCCTGTTGTCTCGATTTTTCTTTCAAAACCTCTTCCTCTTTCTGGGTTTCTTTCACAATATCTTCGAGCTCTTTTTGTTTCACATCCAGGTCTTTTTCTCTTTCCTGAAGTTCTTTAAAAGCGATATCCACCAAATTTTGCTTATTTTCAATATCGTTTTGGAACTCTTTGATCTTTTTCTCTGCCAGTTGCATTTCCAGGCTCTGATATTCAATCTCTTTACTCAATGAATCATATTCGCGGTTGTTGCGAACATTCATTTGCTGCGCCTCGTACTTTTTGAGTAATTCCTGACTTTCCTTGATGGCATTTTGCTTTCCGGTAATTTCCATTTCCAGATCGGAGATATCCTGCTTGTATTTATTCACACGCGTTTCCAATCCCTGAATTTCATCTTCCAGGTCCTGCACTTCAAGTGGCAATTCTCCCCTGATGATTCTGATCTTGTCAACCTGTGCATCGATCGTTTGCAAGGAATACAAACTAATCAGTTTTTTCTTCACTATCGACTCTACACTATCGTCGGTAGACTTATCCATTGCCGATGTGGTCGTTACAATTTCAGGATCTTCAACTGCAGGTTTTGTTACTTTACTTTCTGAAACTTTATCTTTGGCCATAATACGTATTTATTTGACTGATTTTCTTTGAATTAAAAATAATGGACCGGATTGGTACTGTGTTTTGAAATTTGGAGTGCAAAGTTAGCAAATTTTTCCTTTAATAATTCAACTAATATTTCGGTCGTAAATTGTTCACTTTCATAATGTCCCACATCTGCCACAAGCATCTGATGCTGGTATTCAAAAAACTCATGAAACTTTATATCTGCCGTAAGAAATGCATCCGCCCCGCTTCGAAAAGCAGCATCCATTAAAAAACTACCGCTTCCTCCACAAATGGCAATTTTTTTCAGTTTTCTGTCAGAAAAACCATTATGCCGTACCACAGGAACATGCAAAACTTTTTTTACCTGTTCTAAGAACAACATTTCAGGCATTTCTTCATCCAGGAAACCGGCCATGCCTCCTCCTGTTTTTTCATGTTTGTTCTCAAGCGGATAAATATCAAAAGCCACTTCTTCGTAAGGGTGAGCATTGATCATAGCATCTACCACCTGCGACTGTATAAATTCAGGAAAAATGGTTTCCACCCTGATTTCTTTTTCATAATGAACTTCTCCAATTTTCCCTACAAAAGGGTTGGATTGGTCTCCGGCTCTAAAACTACCCGTTCCTTCCAAATTAAAACTACAACAGTCATAATCGCCAATATATCCGGCACCAGCGCTGAATATAGCATCCCGGACTTTACCGGCATGATCAGCAGGACAAAAAACAACCAGCTTTTTTAGTATCCCGGGTTTTGGGTCGAGAACAGATAAATCCGACAGACCAAGTTTTTCCGCCAACTTACGGTTCACTCCCGTTTTCACGAAATCAAGGTTGGTATGTACCGACAAAAGTGCAATATCATTTTGAATCGCTTTCACAAGGGTCCTTTGGGTATAATGACCTCCTGTAATACTTTTCATCCCCTTAAAAAGCAACGGATGGTGTGAAATAATAAGATCAGACCCCGTGTTTTTGGCTTCTTCTACGATTTTTTCAGTAATATCAACACAAACCAATCCTTTGTGTATCTCCTTATCCGGATCTCCATACTGGATACCAGAATTATCATATCCCTCCTGAAGAGAAAAGGGTGCAAACTGATCAACTGCGGAAACAATTTCCTTAAGATTCATGTGTCTGAATTTTGTTTTTTAATGGTCACATGAAATGTCCGTTAATGGTCATCCTTCTGTGTATGAAGGAAATCATCCTGGATGCTTCATATGATTTCATTTTATTTTTGGTTGTCTTCCCCTAAAATGAGGATTTCGCGATGATTCTTTGAAAGGGGAAGTCAATGTTGGCAGACTCAACCGATGTTGGTTGTTTCAATGTCCCATATGTTCGGTTCGTATTATTCTTCTATGAAAACAGCATATTTTTCAGATTGTTCTGACGATCACAAATTTTGAAACAAAAGATTTTTTGTGAAACTACTGCAAAAACAGATTAAAGAAATAAATGCCAATATATCTGTAAAGAGGTGAAATCGATGAGTGAAGTCCCCAAACGATCAGATCACATTCACTTCCTTTTCCAATACAATATTGAACTTATCTTTTACGCTCAAAACGATTTCATTGGCAAGTTGAAGAATTTCTTTTCCCGTTGCTTTGCCATAGTTCACCAAAACAAGGGGTTGTTTGTCATGCACTCCTGCATCTTTTCTTCGAAATCCCTTCCAACCGGTTTTTTCAATCAAAAAAGCAGCAGGGATTTTCATCTTATCCTGGTCAAGGGTATAAAAAGGTATATCGGGAACAATACTTTGTAAACGGAGGATTTCTTTTCTGGCAACAACGGGGTTTTTAAAAAAACTGCCTGCATTGCCTGTCACCTCAGGATCAGGCAATTTGCTTCTTCTGATCTTCCTGATAATATTTGCTATATCTGCTATTGTGGGATGAACGATACGGGATTTTTCCAGTTCCTGTTCAATACCGGCATAACCTGTTTTCAGAAAATGATTATTTTTTGTAAGCCGAAAAGTGACCGAAAGAATGATAAACTTATTTTTGCCCTCCTGTTTGAAAAAACTGTCCCGATATCCAAATCTGCAATCTTCATGAAAAAAAACATGAACTTTCCCTGTTTGAACTTCAAGTGCTTCCAATGAATAGAAAACATCCCTGATCTCCACACCATAAGCCCCGATATTTTGCATGGGTGCAGTACCGGTATTTCCAGGGATTAAAGTCAGGTTTTCCAAACCTCCCCAATGATTAGCGATAGCAAATTCCACAAAACCTTCCCAATTTTCTCCTGCCATCACTTTCACATAGATGTCACGGGCACTCTCTTTGACAACAGAAATACCTTTGATATTTATTTGAAGGGTAAGTCCCGGGATTTTTTTTGTTAACAGCACATTGCTACCACCACCAAGAATCATCAGCGGTGTTTCATTTCCCTTTTCCTGTAGTGCAGTTTTCAGTTTCTCTACAGAATCAATACAGGCAAAACGGGAAGATTTTGCTTCTATGCCAAAAGTATTCAAGTTTCTGAGCGAAACATCCTTTTCAAACATCATCATCATCTATCACAGGTAATACCTTGCCAAAACATCCATAATTTCACTAATAAACTCCGGTGGGTATCGGTTATAATGATAAACCCAAAAGCCTACGATCATCAGTAAAATCAACGCGTAAGGATGATCGATTTTTCCTCAACAAGTTTCCGGAGATTGATCAGCGCATATCTCATTCTTCCCAACGCTGTATTGATACTAACGTTGGTCTGTTCGGCAATTTCCTTAAAACTCATATCACCGTAATGCCTCATTTTGAGTACCTCTTTCTGTTCATGAGGCAAATAATCGATCAAAGATTTCACATCACGATGTATTTGTTCAACAATCATTTTGTCTTCGATGGTTTGATCAAAAACCTTCAAAGTTTCAAAAATATCGTAATCCTCGCCATTGTCAACAACAGGCATTCTTTTTGATTTTCTGAAAAAATCAATGGTTAAGTTGTGAGCAATTCGCATTACCCAGGGCAGGAATTTTCCTTCTTCATTGTAAGCACCTGCTTTTAAGGTATTGATAACCTTAATAAAGGTATCCTGAAATACATCCTCGGCAACCTGCTTATCTTTAACGATAAGAAAGATGTATGAAAAGATTTTTTTCTGATGTCTTTTGATTAAAGATTCCAGTGAAGAGTGGTCACCCTCAATGTATTGGCGAACTAACTCCTGATCGCTAATTGCATGGTCATTCATAATAATGGCCTCCATATTTGTGATTAAATCAAGAGTAAAGTTTATCCTATAATGCGCCTCCTATTGTTTTGGGTGAATAAATCAATTATTTGGATTGGATTTTTTGCCGGATTTATTTCCACAAATATAAATCATTTTTTTTATTCAACAATACCAATCGTTGTTTTCTTTTTTGATTTACCAATCAACAAAAAACATTCCACAATCTTTTATTGTCATGATTATTCTCAAAAAAAGATAAATATTATTGAATATTTCTTTGTTTTCATCTGAAAAACCGATTAATGAATGAATTACCGGATCAAAGATTGTCTCTTTTTGTCTGATTATAATTTGTCTTTCAATTTTTCAACGAGAGAGATCGCCAACAGGTTGCCTGCATGCTTTACCATGTCGCTATTTACAATCATCCACGCGTGTGTCAAAATTTTTGTCATGGCCCGGCTCAACCTACCCAAAAAAGTCTTTGGGGAATTTATTTTTTTGAACATTTGACAACAAAGTTTACTTAAGGTAAAAGTTTTGCCATGATAATGGTAATTTTGCAGAAAATACGATAGTGATACAATGGATCCAATACAATCAATAGATCAACTAAGCTCCCGTGACTATATCCTTATTAAAGGTGCAAAGGTACACAATCTGAAATCAGTGGATGTTGCCCTGATGCGCAAGAAACTGGTAGTGATCACAGGATTATCAGGTTCCGGAAAATCCTCATTGGCCTTTGACACATTATACTCCGAAGGACAACGGAGGTATGTGGAAAGTCTGAGTTCTTACGCCCGTCAGTTTTTGGGACGCATGAACAAGCCCGAGGTGGATTACATAAAAGGGATATCGCCGGCTATTGCCATTGAGCAAAAGGTAAATACACGAAACCCCAGATCAACAGTTGGGACAACCACCGAGGTTTATGATTATCTGAAATTACTTTTTGCCAGAATCGGGAAAACCTTTTCTCCCGTATCCGGCAACCTTGTTAAAAGACACAGCATTACCGATGTTGTGGACTTTATCAGTGATCTTCCCGAGGGTACCGGGGTTTTAATTTATGCCCCATTACCCCTCAGTACAGAGAGAGAACTTTCACAAACTCTCGGTGTTTTGCTTCAGCAAGGATTTTCAAGGATATTGCTCAACGGAAAAGTAGAAAGAATAGAACAGGTGATGAAACTAAACACCGAACTTTCTTTTCAAAGCCCGCCCGGCATAGTGATAGACCGGTTGATGGTTGACAGCAATGATGAAGATCAGCAAACACGAATTGCAGATTCCGCCCAAACTGCCTTTTATGAAGGTCATGGGGAATGCTTTGCGGAATATAGCATTGACGGGGAAAAGAAGATTCAACATTTCTCCAACAAATTTGAGATGGATGGTCTTACATTCGAAGAACCGTCTGTAAATCTTTTTGCTTTCAATAACCCCTTTGGTGCATGCCGCAAATGTGAAGGATTTGGAAGTGTTATCGGCATTGATGAAGACCTGGTGATGCCCAACAAAAGTTTATCGGTTTACGAAGACGCCATTGTTTGCTGGAAGGGAGAAAAAATGAGTGAATGGAAAGAGCAATTGGTGAGAAACGCTTATAAATTTGATTTCCCCATTCACAAACCTGTTTACGATCTCACACAAAAACAGAAAGAATTACTATGGACCGGCAACAAGTATTTTGGAGGGTTAAGTGACTTTTTCAAAATGCTCGAAGAGAATAACTATAAGATACAATACCGGGTAATGCTTTCCAGATACCGGGGCAAAACCATCTGTCCGGAATGCAAAGGTACCCGGTTGCGAAAAGATGCCAATTATGTGAAAGTCAATAAAAAAAGCATTACCGATCTTGTTTTGATGCCTCTTGATCAGTTATTTGCTTTTTTTGATAAAATCAATCTTGATGCGCATGATTTGGGCGTTGCCAAAAGGTTGCTACAGGAAATCCAAAACCGTTTGGAGTACCTGAATGACGTGGGTTTGGGCTATCTTACCCTGAACCGTTTATCATCCACACTCTCAGGTGGTGAATCGCAAAGGATCAACCTTGCCACGTCTCTTGGCAGCAGTCTGGTGGGTTCATTGTACATTCTCGACGAGCCCAGTATCGGGCTTCACCAGCGCGATACCTATCGCCTGATCAGGGTGCTGACCAGGTTGAGAGATCTTGGAAATACGGTAATTGTAGTGGAACATGATGAAGACATCATGCGACAGGCAGATCAGATTATTGACATTGGCCCAAAAGCGGGCGCTTTGGGGGGAGAAGTGGTTTTTCAGGGAAGTTTTGAGGACTTGCTCAAATCCCCGGAGAGCTTTACAGCAAAATACCTCACAGGAAAACTCAACATCCCCATACCCGCCCAAAGGAGAAAATGGAAAGAATTTATAGAATTGCAAGGCGTTAGACAACATAACCTGAAAGGATTTAACGTAAAAATACCTTTGGGTATTATGACCGTGATAAGTGGCGTAAGTGGTTCAGGAAAAACATCGCTGATCAAAGGGATCTTATATCCTGCCCTAAAAAAAATGTATGGCGGATATGGTGAAAAAACAGGAAAATTCGACAAGATCGCTGGCGATTACAGGTCGTTGAGTGAAGTTGAATTCATTGATCAGAATCCCATCGGACGTTCATCGCGTTCCAATCCGGTGACCTATATCAAGGCTTACGATGAGATCAGAAATCTTTATGCACAAAATAGTTTATCCAAAGCCAGGGGATATAGCCCGGGATTTTTCAGTTTTAATATTGATGGGGGCAGATGCCCCGAATGTGAGGGAGAAGGAGAGGTTCGTATAGAGATGCAGTTTATGGCCGATATCAAGCTTGTTTGCGAAAGTTGCAACGGAACACGATTTAAAGAAGAGATACTGGATGTAAAATTTCAGGGTAAATCCATCAATCAAATCCTGGATCTTACAGTTGACGAAGCCATTGCTTTTTTCGGATCGTCTGCCGAATCTTCTGCGCCTGCCAGGCGCATAACAGCCCGGTTAAAACCACTACAGGATGTTGGGCTTGGTTACATTAAACTGGGGCAATCTTCAAGTACATTGTCGGGTGGCGAGGCACAAAGGATCAAACTGGCATCTTTTCTTACCAAGGGGATCAGCGAAAACAAAACGCTGTTTATCTTTGATGAACCTACTACAGGTTTACATTTCCACGACATTCATGTTTTGCTAAAAGCTTTTGAGGCATTGATCGATAACGGTCACAGCATCCTTATCATTGAGCATAATCCTGACATCATCAAATCTGCAGACTGGATCATAGATCTGGGGCCAGAAGGAGGTGAAATGGGAGGCAACCTGGTTTTTGAGGGTACCCCTGAAGATCTGATAAAAAGCCAACAATCTTACACAGGAAAATTCCTGAAAGAAAAGTTTCAATAGGCACAGCTTCGTTTTGCACAGAATGAATTAAAAAACCTGACCAACGCTAATGAATCGGTCAGGTTTTATTTTTCCAACATGTAAAAATCAGATTTAATAGAAACCTGTATTATTTAGTGTCAGCAGGAAAACTCATGATTTGATCTGTGCCTAATAAAAAAGAGCGTCAAGTGCAAGGGGGTTGATGAGGGCAAAACAGGGGTTTGCTTTTTATAAGTGACTGTTTTGAAGGCGAACCCAACGCTGCAAGTGGCGTTTTCTTGCAAAGACTATTTACTTTTTCTGTCGAAATATGGGTTCTTGGAAGTGGCACTTAAAGGAATACCCCAAATGATTTTGATAGATTTACTGAAAACCTCCATTTTCTCGGCGGCCAAACCTGCGGTATGCATCACCCTGTTATCGATACGATGATCAGAAGCAACGGCAACGGCAGAACCTACAGCAATACCCAAATCACCGGTATTATACACACAAGGCACCAAAGGGTGTTTTTCTTTGGTGGCACAATCAGCAAACCCGCACAAACTGCAAACTTTTAATCCAAGTGTTTTGATGGCAGTACCTATCAATACAACAGCATCTGCATTGGCGAGAATATTATCGGCATCCCTGATAAAAATATCGTATTCTTTTTGTTCTCCGATTTTTCTCATTTCAATGGCCAGAAGTCTTATATCGTTGTCGGTAAGAATTGCCATTTCCATATTGTCGGCACCTTTGCCTTTGGGAGCAGTGCGTGCAGCAACGAGCATTTTTTTTGCCACGTCTGTAACGGTGTTTTTACGTTCATCTATTTCATTAAAAATTGCCATAAGTTGGGGTATTAATAAAGGGTTAAAATATTGACAGCAAAAAAAATTGCCATTTGAGAGGTCTAAATTAAAAAAAAACCTGCTTTGCAAATCAGCCAAGCAGGTTTTTTTCCTTATTTAAAATGATTCTATATTTTAATCAGAAGTCGGTAAATTTTGCGAGGCTTTCGATAAACCTTACCGGCACCACAACTTCTTCATTACGATCCTGGTATTTACCAATAATTACATCCACAAGATTTTGCTGTTTATGATCACCTCCATTGGAAGGTTGTGCAAACAAATCAGTACGATGCAAAAACATGACCACATCAGAAAGTTCTGCCAGAAAAACAGGAATGTTTTTCAGCGAGGGGCGTGGGGAATTTAATCCGTTAAAATTTCCTGGAATCTGTGAGAAAAGGACTACCGGAACATTCAGTTCGCGGGCAATATCCTTTATTTGATGTACAATAGTGCTGAGTTGTTCTTCGCGGCTGTCTGCCTCCAAAGAATGTGCGCCCAGCAATTCAAGGTAATCAATAATGATCAATTCAATGTTTTGATTGATTTTAAGCTGACGGGATTTTTTCATCAGCTCATCAGCAAAAATATTGGGGGTATCATCTAAGTAAACATTTGACTTGGCAATATTACTCACCAATGATATCATGTGATCTTTTTCCCTGGGGTTTAATTTGCCATTTTTAAGTTTTGACAAAGACATACCTGTTTCACTTTCAATAAGGCGATTGGTAATTTTCGCACTCGACCTTTCGGGAGAAAAAATAGCGATGGAATGTTTGTTTTTAATGGCTATATTATTTGCCAAAGAAAGCATAAAAGCTGTTTTTCCCATGCCAGCATTTACGCCTACAGTAATGAGTTCTCCTTTTTTTAAACCCGATATTACTTTATCAATATCGCGGAACCCGGATGAGAGTCCGTTAAAAACAGGATTTTCTCCAAAATTTTGTTGAAGTGTCTGGTTTACCATTTCCCTTAAACTGGTAAATTCAAACACTTCTGACCGCTCAGTGACTTCTAAGGTGTTTTGTTCCATAATGATAACTTTTTTAAATTGACATCCATGAAAAAATGCAATGCAAACGTTTTCCTGGAATATCTTGTTTGAAAAATATATTTCTGGTTGCCTTTAAAAGGCCATAATTGTGATCATTTTCTGTGTTGTACAAAAATCAATGAGTGTTATCAGACTTTTCATTCTAACATCCAGCAAAATACCCTTTTGAGGGGGGAAGGGGAAGTTGTCCGTTTCCCCGTTTTGTATCATTAGTTGGTGGACACATAATATAAAAAAATCCGACAAACAATGATTTACTGCATGTAAATTTATCATTAAAAATGATACCTTCAAATTTAGCAAAAAATCAACATGAAACCCAACGAAAAAGTGTTCTTAAGTCTTTTTTATGATTAATGATGTTTCAATTTTGTGCTTAACTGGAGCATTAAAGCATGTTTTAAAGAAATAAACAATGGTTTTATCTGTCTAAAATAATGAGGGAAAAGGATGTAATAAAAAAAAGGAAATCCGGATTGATAAGATACTTGTAAAGCATGTGTAAAAACAACTTGCAGGTTACCTTTTACTACTGATCATTTACATCGATGGTACGGTAGGGCATATTTAGTTGCAAAACAAGACTTTTCCAGCTTTCAAATATATCTTCATCGTCCTCATCAAACATCCACACAACATCAATATTTCCGTATGATTTATAATACTCATCAAACAATTCCAGAATATTGAAAATGTATTTAGAGGATGAAGTATTAAAATACTGCACATCAAAAACAACCCTGATTGTCCCCGGTTTTTCAGATGCCAGAAAACCCTTTACCCATTCAACGGGTTCTTTAAAAAACTCCATGGCATTTGTGGGATAGGAATTTCCCTTAAACTCTATGAGATTTTGCTCTGGATCGAAATTAAGTCCAAACGTTGTTTTGGTGGCTTCTAAATAAAAAGGCTCCATAAGCAAAGGGTTCGTAATAAGCGTTGTGAAAGGTTTCTGGTTATACTCCAGAAATCATACTGCAAATTTACAAATAATCAATAAAATAATATTGGATAAAAACTGAAATACCCACACAAAAGACGAATATCCATCCAGAGTGCAGATATTTTCAGATAGTACGTCAATTTTTTAGGGTATAAGGTTCATCTGTTTATCATTTGATTAAATCGGTTCTCGTTTTTTCAACGAGAGATCTCGCCAACATTCTGACTGCATGTTTTACCATGCCACGAAATATAATCATCCGTCCTCGGCGTGTGTGTCAATATTGGTTTCATGGTTCGGTTCATCATCATTCAACCAATTTGCTTTTTGTAAAGTTAAATGAGTACACTCTAAAAAGTATATTGTCCACAAATTACACGAATGGACACTAATATTAATGCCAGAAATTCCGACAATTAAAAACATAATATTTTCACGAATTTCTCCGAAAACTTGTTTTCGGAGTGGACTCATGAATGCTCTGAAATTACGACAATGGAGATATAAAACCAATCATCACAAATAAAGGATTATATAGATTAGCAACAACTTAATTGTCAATAACATGATCGCAGTTGTGTTCTTCCATTTGAAATAAAAATTTACAACTACATTACAGGTAATAAATGGGTACCTAACCAAATGGATTTCCAAACAGAAAATGTGATCTGCAATTTTGTTTACCAGACAGCATAAATCCTGCACAACATACTATAGGGGGTGAAGGTGTAAAACGTTCAATATAAACAGAAACAGACAATTTACCAACAGAATATGTTTAGATTGAAAAACCAATGTTTAAACAAAACAAGGGATAAAACCAGGAAGGCATGAACCATTTAAATAAATTGTTGTTTGAGAATTAACCAGCCGAAATTACCTCATAACCGATAACTGGTTCGTTTACAATTTAATTCAGAAACAACTCAACAGCAAAGATAATGATCCGCTATTCTATCAATGACTTAGAAAAAATCACCGGGATAAAGGCCCATACCATTCGTATCTGGGAAAAAAGATACAATGTAGTAACACCCAGCAGAACGGATACCAACATCAGGTACTATAACGACGAAGACCTGAAAAAACTTCTTAACATAAGCACTTTAAACAAACACGGGTTAAAGATCAGTGAGATAGTGAAAATGAGCCATGAAGATATGCGGGAAAAAATTCTTGAAATATCACATAGCTCCAATGACTATGAGAGCAGCATCAACAACCTGATCGTATCTATGATTGAAATGGATGAAGACAAATTTGAAAAAGTGCTTGGGTCTTCCATTATAAAAATTGGTTTTGAAAAAACCATTACACACATTATTTATCTTTTTCTTGAAAAAGTAGGTATTTTATGGCAGGTAGGAACCATCAATCCGGCACAGGAACATTTCATCACCAACCTGATAAGGCAGAAACTGATCATTGCTATCGATGGACAAGAAAGTTCACCCAAACCAGATGCGAAGACTTTTCTTTTATTTTTACCTGAAAAAGAGTTACACGAACTGGGTCTGCTGTTTTATACCTACATCATTAAAAAAGCAGGGCACAGGGTAATTTACCTGGGACAATCTGTACCCCTGAAAGACGTCCTGGAAGTAATAAAAATAAGAAATGCAGATTATATGATCACTTATTTTGTAGCTGCACTTGATGCCGAGGATATCCCTGGTTATCTGAAAACCATATCGGAAGGCTTTGCACATAAAGATATATTTGTTGCCGGTTGTCAGGTACCCGAAGTACTTGAAAAGTTACCGCCAAACATTAAAACCTTGCAGGATGCAGAAGAATTTAAATCCTACCTGAACAGAATATGATGACCTCCTGAGGCATCCTATGCAGGAAAGGTCTTATCTTACTTCTTAAAGAAGATGACCATGCGCGAATATCGCAGTACAATTCAGAATTAAAAACACTCGCCGCTTTTCTTTTCAGTACAGCACCATACACGTGTTTTATAGATCAGGAAACGACGCCCACCTACCTCTTCTTTCAGACAAATAAAAAGCAACAGGTTTTGCCAGTAAAATCATGTGAGGAGAAATTTGTAATTCCACTTCCCAACCTTTTCAATTATTTGACGATTTCCAGACATTATATCTGGTAAGAGAACCTTTCCTGCAGGCGAAAATATGCTACAAAAAATACCCATCATCTATGTGGAAAAAAATGCACACAAAGAAACAAACCTTGTCTGCAACATCAAAAATTACTCAAATTCAGCACATTACAATGTCCGGAAATAAAATTTTCATTACGGTATACCATTTGACACCGTATATTGAACGATCATTTTAGTTTGAATTTCAGCAAAGCAGGCGATATTAGTAAGTACAGCAGATTAGCAGGTGATTCAGAGCGATGAAATAAAACAAATAAGCATTTTGTTCTCATATATTATGTTAAATATGCACACAACATACGTTAACCATGTTAAATGACCGATTTTTAGCTGTACATTTAATTAACAAAATTGATTAAACAAGAAGAAACACGAAACAAATATGAAACAGGTATTCATTTTCTTAATTAAATCCCATAAACAACAGATATTACGCTATAAATCGATTTTTTTAAGAAACCTACCTTGTTAAATAAATACAAAATGGTTGACATTTAAAATTTTGTGTTTAACTTTGCCTTGAATTATTTAAACAGAAACCTTAAAACTCTATAGATATGACAGCAATTGAATTCGATCACAAATTATTAGGATTACAGAAGAACCTTAAGTATTTCGCCTATACATTAACTTCAAACTATGAAGATGCTCAGGATCTTGTTCAGGAAACCTTTGTAAAAGCCCTGACAAACCGGGATAAATTTACAGCGGATACAAATCTGAAAGCATGGACGTTTACCATCATGAAAAATACGTTCATCAACAATTACCGTCAGAATGTCAGAAACAATACCATTCTGGATAAAACAGACGACCTTTTCTACCTGAACCTATCCAAAGAGAGCAACATTGGTCTTCCCGACTCTTCTTACAGGGTGAAGGAAATCGAAAAAGAGATCAAAAAGGTAGACAAAGACCAGAGAAAACCCTTTGAAATGTATAACTCTGGTTACAAATACAAAGAAATCGCCGACAAGCTCGACTTGTCGATCGGGACTGTAAAAAGCCGCATCTTTTTCACCCGCAAAAAACTTATGGAATCCATTAAAGAACGGTAATAATTTCCCCCTATATATACTCCTGTTCTTTTCATAACCCTGACTTTCCCGAGTCAGGGTTTTTTAATACCTTTGCTTTCAGGTGCAGGCATCCGCACCTGCATTTCTAACAAACATCCCAAAAAAAATTCAACATCTAAAACGCGTCATACCAACATTTTGGTACATAGCTGTAAGATCATTTTTATGGGAGATAATATTTTTGACAAGCAAAAAGGGTTCTAACTAACTATTGAAATTCAATTTGGCACACATGAAGGTTTACAAATTTGGTGGTGCATCCGTAAAAAATGCTGCGGCGGTAAGAAACATGGCCGGAATCATTCGTAAACATGAACAAGACTCTCTTATCGTTGTGATTTCAGCCATGGGTAAAACCACCAATGCTCTTGAAAAATTAGTGGAATCCTATTTCCAGGAGGAAGAAGAAACCAAAAAAATTCTTTTTGAGCAGGTAAAAGAGTATCACTACCAGATCATCAACGAACTTTTCACGGATAAAAAACATGATATTTTCCTGGCTGCAGACCAGATTTTCTATCATCTTTATTATTACTTAAAAGAAAAACCTGGTAAAAACTATAATTTTGAATACGACAGAATTGTTTCTACCGGCGAAATTTTGTCCACAAAGATCATAGCATCTTACCTGAAATCCTCAGGAATTGAGAATCGCTGGTTTGATGCACGACAACTGATCATTACCGACTCGAACTATCGCGATGCTGCCGTAGATTGGCTGAAAACCGAGAATCTGATACAGGATAAAATTTCGGGATACCTTCAAAAACGGAGGTCAAAAGGGTTATCATCCATTGCCATCACCCAGGGATTTGTAGGGGGCACCACCCAGGGCTTCGCCACCACACTGGGCCGCGAAGGATCGGATTACAGTGCTGCGATCATAGCATATGCTGTTAAAGCAAAGGAGGTGGTGATCTGGAAAGATGTTGTTGGTGTATTGAATGCAGACCCCAAATTATTCAAAAACACAACCCTGCTTAACAACATTTCATACCAGGAGGCTATAGAATTATCCTATTACGGGGCAACTGTTATTCACCCCAAAACACTAAAACCTCTATTGAAAAAGAGCATTCCACTGAGGGTAAAATCTTTTTATCATCCCGACAAAGAGGGAAGTCTTATCAATAATGAAACTGCTGGCGACGGATCTCATCCTTCGTACATCATTAAATTCAACCAGGTACTTTTATCGGTTTTTCCGAAAGATTTCAGCTTTATTGCCGAAAAGAACCTCTCGAGAATATTTTCGGAATGTGCTCAGAATAGCATAAAGATCAATCTTATGCAAAATTCGGCTTTAAGTTTTTCAATCTGTTTCGATGAAGATAAAATAAAAACACCTAACCTGCTGAAAAGCCTTGGTAAGATCTATACCGTAAAGTACAATACCCATGTGCAGCTGATCACCATCAGGCATTACGAAAAGGCAAATTTGCAGGAACTTCTGCAGGGTAAAAAAATCCTCATTGAACAAAAAAACCGTACTACGCTTCAATGGGTGGTGAAAGATACGATGATCCAACAGGAGAATCAGGGATCACCCCTTTTGCATCCATAAAAAGCAAATTGATATATTATGCTTTACTGATTGAGTATCTCAGGATGATTTCCATAAAAATCATCCAGGAAATTATCGTCGGCATTTTGGCACCTGTTGCCCGTTTTTTCAAGAGAAAATTCCTGGTAAAAATCGGGATTCAGTTCGCTGTCAGATGAGTATAGCAAAGGAATGGTAATTCGGCTTCCGGCAACGGGGTTGTCATCTTTATCAAATTTTCCTTTGTTGGGAGGATGATTCCTGATGAACCATGAGCAAACCCTGAATTTCGAATAAATGGTGCCCCAGGTGTCGCCTGACCTTACAAGGTAGGCTGTATCATTGGGCAATGTAAATTTCTTCTGTTCTGGCTCCGTTTCCGGTTCCTGCTCCTGCACATCTTCCACCATATTCTCTTCAACAGAAATGGTATCCTGATCTTCTTGCAAAGAAGTATTGAGTTCAATATTTTTTGCCGGTCGCGGATTAAACAAAAACAGATCGTAAAACATATACCCCAGCAGCAAAATAGCCAAAACAATTAATCCAATCTTCACCACAGGTCTGTTGAGTTGTTTTTCAACTGTCCCTTTCTCCTTTTTTTCTTTTTCAGAAGAAACAGTATTTTCAGGTTTTTTCAGGGACCTTTTTAATTTAAAAGCAGACTCGGTGGGAACGGGTACAAATTTCCGAACAGTATTGGGCAAACTGTAAAAAGAAATAATTTGCAGGGAAATATTCGCTGATGGAGAAATGTTTCTGCCCATGTCAGCAAGTCTGAGTGCTTTTGTTTGCACTGGCATAGGATCAGAAAGCACACGTTGAATTTGTTTTTCGGTAACATTGAGGAACAGATCGCGCGTTCCCATCAGGATCAGATCATCATTGAGTGGTACAAGCGGTTGCTGGTTAACAGTGGGTTCAATATTTTTAAACTGACCAAGAAGCAAATGCTTTTGCTCTCCTGCCTTTGCGGTTTCATTCTCCTTGTTATCTTTTCCCTGCCCGATAAGGAAAACTTTTTTCCCATTAAAAAAGTAAACCAACATATCACCCACAACGCTGTAGAAAACCTCATTATCCCGGATCATCACGCAGGCACATGAAAGGTGTATCCGGTCGAGTTCGGGATTTTTGCGCGCATATTCGTAGATAAACCCGTTGGTGTATATCAATGCGTTATAAACAGCGTTTTCAGGTTTTTCCACAAATTCATTTTGCAGATAGTACGTAATTCTTTCAATGGCCAGTTTGGATGCTTCCTTGCTTTTGTCATCCTGATGATGACTTTGCGTAAGGATAAAAACCGACCCGTTGATCGTCTCCAGAAACTCCATTTCCACAGCGCCAGACTGCTTGGAAAAGGAAGTGCCTGAGGTATTGGCATATTCGAAATATTTTAACTTTTTGTTTGCCATAAGTATTCTGATGAAAAGGAAACCCGAAGCGAGTAATTTGACTTTGCTGCAAAATTAATAATTAAACGCAAGTGAACGTAAATGTAAGATGCAAATGATTGTTTTTCCTATAAGGATACATTTTTGGTAATACTTACAAACTCATTTACATGCAATTGTTCTGCGCGTTGCCCCGAGAGGTGCTGTATGGTGTCATCGCTCCAGTCAACAGGCAATGACCGTAGTGCATTTCTCAGGGTTTTCCTGCGTTGGTTATAAGCTGTTTTCACCACCCTGAAAAAATGTTTTTCATTACAATCAAGATTCACTGTATTGTTACGTGTAAGACGTATAACGGCAGATTTGACTTTTGGAGGTGGGCGAAATTCGTGTTCCTCAACCATGAAAAGTAGCTCAACATCGTAAAAAGCCTGACAAAGCACGCTAAGGATGCCATTTACTTTTTTCCCGGGGGGCGCTGCAATTCTCTGTGCAACCTCTTTTTGAAACATTCCGACTACTTCAGTGACCAGATGACGGTTTTCCAGCACCTTAAACAAAATCTGGGAAGATATATTATACGGGAAATTGCCAATTACCCCTACAGATTCATTTTCAGAAAAAGCGGCAACATCCATAGACAAAAAATCTTCCTCCAAAACAAAAGAACTGCATTCAGGAAATTGTTCCTGAAGATAAAGAACAGAGTCATGATCGATTTCTATCCCCCACCATTGCCATTGTTTTTGTTGCCATAAAAACCGGGATAACACGCCTGTTCCGGGTCCTATTTCAAGAACACGTTTGTAGTTGCCATAACCTTTCAGACTCTTGACGATTCGCCAGGCAATGTCGTCATTACGTAAAAAATGTTGTCCTAGTTTTTTTTTGGGTTTTACGTACAAGATGATAAATTTAGAAATTAATTGATCATGTCGCCTCTGAGATTTCTGAAATGATTGCGGGCGTCCAACACATAAATACTGCCCGGATAATCAACGATGAGTTGTTGATATAGCTCCATGGCAGTCTCTTTGTCTTCAAATATGGTTTCATACATGCGGGCACGCATAAACAAAGCCCTTGAAGCAAATAATCCACTGGAATAGTTTGCCGTTATCTTCTCAAACAATACATCGGCTTCCTGATAATTACCTTTCCTTTGATAAATAAGTGCTTTTTCCATCATTACATTATCTGCGATCTGGTGCGAAGGGAAAAGTTGCGTAATGGAATCAAGCACGCTGACCGACTTATCAAAATTATTCATGAATGTGTGCATTTGAGCACGGGCAAACATTTGCAGGGGTTCAGAATTACCGTCTTCATCGAGGTTATCCTGTATAAGCAGAGAAAGATCAATGGCATCATTGGCGATCAGGCGTGAGGTAGCAGATTTGAGCACATCGAGTTGGGCTTTGGCCCATTTAAATTCACCCATGTAAAAAGAAAGGCGTGCATTTTTAAATCTTGCTTCATGTGCCAGCGGGTCATCTTTAAATAATTTATCTACCTGGGCATACAACAAATGGGCATCCCAAAGATCACCTTTCAGCAATAAAATATCAGCCATCTCAACACGACATTCTGCTTTGACCCGGGCAGAGATATTCGGCATTTCAATAACAGGCTCCAGAATATCGATGGCGCCCTGAGTATCGTTCAGATAAAAAGCTTTCAAATTGGCCAAATTTCTAATGACAGAGACTGTACGGGGTCGTACACCAAGTTCATCCAGAAGTTCGTGATATTCCTTTTCCACTTCGCGCAGCATGTCATAGTCAATTTCATAACTTTGTGTAGCTTTTTGATATAAAACCTCAAGTTTTCCGCTACGGGCATTCAGGTAAAAAGGATTGAGGTCTCCACTTTGCAGGATGTAATTATATCCTTTCAGGGCAACATCATAATATTGGTTGCCAGCACTCAGAGAGGCTACATCGAGAACCAGTTGCCCATCTTGCTGCATGCGTCGGTCAAGTGCCATGGCCTGTCTCATGGCCATTTCAAAATCTTTTTGCTGAATGGAAAGCCAAAGCAACATTTCAGCATAAAAATTCTCTGATGGATGATCTCTTACTTTCCCGAGCAATACATTTCTAAGGGTTTGGTTTTTAGTAAAATTTGGATCATCATCGAGTTCTTCCTGCAAAAGTCCCTGAACTTTTTCCAGTTGCGAAGGATCCAGAACGATAAGTTCCACATATTCGGTCATCATCTTTTCATCATCGCCGGTTTGGGAATAAATTTCGGCAACAGCAATATGAAAAGGAAATTGTGCACCCAACAATTGCCTTCCTCTTTGATAAGTCTGCAGTGCATAATCGATATATTCCCTGAAAAGAAAAGCATTGGCAAGATCCGTAACCGCATCAGGGTCTGGAGGCAGGTCTTTGATAAGTCCTTCGAACAGTCTGTTTGCTTTCCTGTTGTTGCCCCCCTGGTCATAAACCCAACCCAGGTCAATTTCGAATCGCACCCTGCCAGGATGGTTGCTTTGATGCTTTTTAACCACCTTTTCGGCCTGTTTAAATTCCTCCAGTGCTATCAAACTCTGAAGGTAATTTCCGTAAATGATCGGTGTTGGGTCTGTTTCGAATAATTCCTCGTATAGTACCACAGCTTTTTCATAATTTCCTTCGCGAAGATATTGAGCGGCTAACTGTTCATCCTCAGCAAGAGCGTTGCTTCTCTCCTGCCCTCTAACAGTTGGTGAAGACAGCACCCCAAACAGGCAAATAAAAGTAAATAGTCGAAAAGCGGTCATATTGAAATTCCTTTTACTGAATATTGAAAAGACGAATCCGGGTGATCGTCAGGATAAGATATAATTCGTTGCTTAGTTTATAACGAAAACCAACCCGTATTGTTTTATTTCCGGGGTTTTGGATGTACATATAGAATCAAAACCACATCATCCTGAAATGATAAACATCCCTGAAAAAAAATTACCGGCATGGCAGGAAGAGGGCAGCCCTGTTCCGGTTAGCGGATCATATCGAAATGGGTATAAGGCACAAGTGCCGGCGGTATGCGGATACCATCAGCCGTTTGATTATTTTCCAGCAGAGCGGCAACAATCCGGGGCAGGGCCAGGGCACTGCCGTTGAGCGTATGCGCCAAATGCGTTTTGCCCTCTTTATCTTTAAACCTGAGTTTCATTCTGTTTGACTGAAATGTTTCGAAATTGGAGATACTGCTTACTTCGAGCCATCTTTTTTGTGCCATTGAAAAAACTTCCATGTCGTAAGTCATGGCACTGGCAAAGCTTAAGTCTCCACCACAGAGTTTCAGAATACGGAAAGGAAGTTCAAGTTTTTCCAATATTCCCGTAACATACTCTCTCATCTTTTCAAGTGTTTTATAACTTTCTTCGGGGCGGGTAACCTGCACGATCTCCACTTTGTCGAACTGATGCAATCTGTTCAATCCTCTTACATCTTTTCCGTAAGAACCTGCTTCTCTTCTAAAACATGCAGAATAAGCAGTGCTTTTCAGCGGCAGTTCTTCTTCTTTGAGGATCAATCCACGGTAAAAATTGGTTACAGGTACTTCAGCCGTAGGTATCAGGTAAAGGTTGTCAACGGTAACATGGTACATTTGTCCGTCTTTATCGGGCAATTGACCAGTGGCATAGGCAGAATCTTCATTGACCAGCAGTGGAGGTTGAAATTCAGTATAACCTTCTTCAATAGCCTGATCGAGAAAAAAACTGATCAGTGCCCTTTGCAGTTTTGCGCCTTTCCCTCTGTAAACAGGAAAACCAGCACCTGTGATTTTATTGCCCAGTTCGAAATCAATCAATTGGTATTTGGCGGCCAATTCCCAATGCGGCATAGCATCCTGTTGTAATTCAGATATTTCTCCAACCTGATCCACAACAATATTATCATCCGGCGTTGTGCCCGGAGGTACACTTTCGTGGGGAATGTTGGGCAGGAGCACCAACAAGCTTTCCTGTTCACTTTCCAGGGTGCCGAGTTGGGTTTGGAGGTCTTTGATCAGTTGCTTAAGTTCAGTTGTTCTCAATCTGAGATCATTGGCTTTGCTTTGCTGCCCGGAGCGGAACAGGTTGCCGATCTCTTTGGATACAGCATTGTTTTCTGCGGCGGTATCATCCAGTTTTTTCTGAATGTTTCTGCGCTGCGTATCCACCTCAAGAAGTCTGTTAATAATTTCGGTAGCATCAAAGTTTTTCACTTTGAGTTTTTGAATCATTTCCTCAGCCTGAGTACGAATTTCATTGATTTTAAGCATGACAAAAAAAGTTAGAATGAATTAGTGAAAACAAAAAAGGATAAAAAACGGATCAGATACCTAAAGCACTAAACCAAAAAACCCGCCATTGGCGGGTTATATTTTTTCAAAAAGAAATACTCCATCCATTAGGCCTGGTTTTCGGCTTGTTCTATGGAAACGTACGATTTGCCTTCAGATTTTTTCTTAAAAACAACGGTTCCTTCAACCAGGGCAAACAAGGTATGGTCTTTGCCCATGCCAACATTTTTACCAGGGTTGTGCATCGTGCCTCTTTGCCTTACGATAATACTGCCGGCCTTGGCCAATTCACCACCAAAAAGTTTCACACCCAGTCTTTTGCTATGAGATTCTCTACCGTTGCGTGAACTACCGACTCCTTTCTTATGTGCCATAATATAATATTTTTTAGGATTTACAATGTCAATTTATCCAACAATTTCTTCTATCTGGATTTGGGTCATCAGTTGCCTGTGTCCGTTCATTTTCTGATACCCTTTTCTTCTTTTCTTTTTAAAAACCAGAATTTTATCTGCTTTTACATGTTCAAGTACTTTGGCTTTTACCTTAGCACCTTCTACAACAGGAGCGCCTACCTCGATTGTTTCATCATTGGCCCTGAGAAGAACGCGGTCAAATTCCAACGCGTCACCTTCTTTTCCTTCCAAACGATGTACAAAAATCTTCTGGTCTTTTTCTACCTTGAATTGCTGTCCTGCTATTTCTACGATTGCGTACATTTTACAGCTTGTTTATAAGTTATTATTTACTTTATTATAATGGGGTGCAAAGATAAGAAGAAATCTTTTATGAACAACCAAAATAATGGCAATATTTTTTTGCAAAGTGCTGGTTTACATTTACAGATACCTGACAGGATTCCCAAGGATTGTTTTTCTTATAACCGGGCACATAAAAACCATCAATCCTCACTTCAACAAAGCGATCCATTTTTTCAACTGA
>CAYMLS010000002.1:0-48091 GCA_964390665.1 uncultured Bacteroidales bacterium
AAACCATTCAATAAAATTTTAAAATTTTGTATTCTCACATTTTATCATATAAGCAGAACTTATTTAATCAACTGATTTTATAAAAATTTATTTTACCTTTGAAATATCTCCCTTTTTTTATTTCAAAACCCCTGGAAGGTTTTTCGATATATGGGTCAAGTAAAAAAAGTATTTGTCCACAAATTTTCACAAATTTACACGAATTTAATTGATTGAAATTCAGCAATATAAAACAAAAAAAATACACGAATGTCTAAAAACAAGTTTTTAGACTGTACTCATATATCCTTTTTCTAAACCTGTTTCTCGTTATAAATTTACCATGAACATCGTTCCCCCTGTAAAAAAAATCCTTCACTTTCAGGCAATTAACTCAACCAATCAAAAAGCCAAAGAACTTATGCAGACCGAACCACTTCCTGAAGGTGCTGTTATCATCACTTCCTGCCAGCTGCAAGGAAGAGGATACGGAACCAATCAATGGGAAAGTGAACACGGGAAAAACCTTACGGCATCTTTTATTCTGAAACCTTCCTTTATTGAACCCTACAAGCAATTTGCGATCACCCAATTGCTTTCTCTCGCAGTTGTGGATTCTATAAAATACTTTTACAAAGGAGAAAAGGTAATTTCCATCAAATGGCCGAATGATATTTACGCAGGCAATAAAAAAATTGCCGGAATCCTTACTGAAAACACCATCATGGGAGACAAAATTAAATATACCATTGCGGGTATTGGCATCAACATCAATCAGGTTAAATTCAGTGCTCTCCTCCCCAACCCCGTTTCTCTTTGCCTGCTTACAAACCAGGAGACCCAAACCGAACTGGTTCTCGATGTTTTATACCAACAAATTTTTAAATGGTATGCTCACCTGCAACATTCCAACCCAACTGAATTAGAAGCTATTTATCTGGATAATCTTTACAGGTATAATATAAAATCAACATTCAAGGCAAATGAAAAAGGAACTTTCGATGGTATGATCACCGGTATAGATGATCTGGGACGTTTAAAAATCAAAACAAACGACAACAGAACGCATGTCTTTGCTTTCAAAGAAGTGGAGTTTCTGGTTTAAAACATCAGATACTTTAAGAGCAAGTAAGAAAACATCAACAATAGAGTGTTTTCAGGTAAGCAACTTGTAAAGAAAAAACGGACGTTTACAAAGACTTGCTCAGGCAAAATGCTCCTGCAACTTCTGGGAAAGCATGTTCACGAAATTTTGCAGGGGTCTTGATGCAACACTCTTCACAAAAGGATTTAATTCCGCCCGAAAGGCAATTTCCACCTCAGACTGATCATTTGCCGTTGGAAAGATAAAACAATCAAGCGTGTAATCAATGGGATTTTTTCCATCAGCAACAATAAAAACACTTTTATTTTCTTTTTTGGAGGCGATGCGCATAGACAGATCTGCCAATCCTTCTATGGTAAAAGAACAATGTTCGTCATCTGATTTCCAGTTCTTTATTTGAGGCGGCATCAGATGCTCAAAATTATTGAAATTGCTGAGAAACTGATACACAGTTTCCGGTGATGCATTGACGATGGTTCTTTCACTCAAAAATTCTGTCATAGTTTTGCGGTTTTATTGGTTTTAACGGTTATCGTACTATCTATCGGATCTGATGCATTTGGAAATCCTGAAACGACTGATCTGATTTTTGTCTGCCGCCAAAGGAAATATTGGTTTCTTTTGATCTTATCTTCTCAAACAGAGAACAAAGAATTTGTTTTTTCCGAAGAAAGGACATCACATTGCCCTCCACTGGTGGGGGTTTTGTTTCCAGTTCTCCAGCAATTCAGTTTTGCTGTGATGCAACAATCCTTCGCTGATCGCCTGTTGAATAAGGGTATCGAAATCAGAAAGGGTGGAAATGGAAACTTTGGCATCCTCCATATTTTGCCTGGCCTGGGGTAATCCGTAAGTAAAAATTGCCACCATTCCGAGCACCTCAGCCTGCGCATTTATTAAAGCGTCTACAGCCGAAAGACTGCTTTGTCCGGTACTGATAAGGTCTTCGATCACAACAACCTTCTTACCCGGTGGCAAATATCCTTCTATTTGATTACCCAGTCCATGTTCTTTTTTTGTACTTCGTACATAAACAAAAGGAAGATCAAGAATTTGGGCAACCAATACCCCGTGGGCAATGGCTCCGGTGGCTACACCAGCGATCACATCCGCCTCTGCAAATTGTGTTTTTACCTGCTCGCTCAAAGCTTTGCTTACGTATTCGCGTATATCCGGGAAGGATAATATTTTCCTGTTATCACAATAGATGGGTGATCGAATACCGGATGCCCAGGTAAAAGGATTTTCTACATTGATTTTTACAGCTTCTATCTTTAAAAGATAAGAAGCAAGTTGTTCGGAAATTGTAAGTTTATTTTTCAAATCTCAGATCTTTTGTTATGAATTCTGTGCGATATCATTTTTTTTCCTGTTGTTGATCTGTATCCGTCTTCATGAAAACAAAAAACGAAGTTCAGACCCAGGGTAGTATCACAATTTTATTTTTTGACAAATGAATCCACCCTAAAAGTATATTATCCATGAACCGAAGCGAAGCGGAGCCCGACAAAGTCAATTTTTCCGAAAATAAGTTTTCTGAGTGGACTCACAGATTGCCTGAAATATCTGCCCGGTGATTTTCCCGGAAGCATCTTACCTGTAAATTTTATTGCCTGTTTTTCATGAAAATTTATTATAATCTTCTTTGCATGCTTAATGGTATTGTCATGGTTCGGTTCTATTGTTTTATGAAACCAGAATACACAAGAAAACAGGATTTAAAAACCTCATTTTCAAATCTTTAATACTTCCGGTCACATCACAAGCACACCAAAACAATTGGCAAACCTACTAAATTTTTCAATATAAATGTTTTATTTGCCCAATGAATAGTAAAACCCGGCGAAACGACTTTTTAAGATGCGCACAATTCTTCATGGAAAAACTTTATCTTCATCTGAGGATAATTTGCACAAAAACAATTCAGGCTGTTTCAGGGAAAGAGCCTAATTTTGATTTTCCAGATGGATGATTAAAAATTATGGAAATCCACCTTTTTTTTCACGAATCCGGTACCCTTTCTTAGTGTTTTATAATTGTTTTACCAGTGCTTGCCTTGCATTTGCTTCATCCCTGGATGATAATAAATCATTGATTTCAAAAATTGAATTCTATATGAGTAAAAAAATATTTTTTGAAAACACCACCTTTTTGCTTTCCAAAAAGAAAAAAAACAATGTTGATAAATATTATAGATTTGAGGAACTTCAACATATAAATTTACATACATGGATGCAAAAAACAAAGAACTTTCATACAAACCAAATCATAAACATATGGGGGAAAAAAGGAAAAGATACACTTGAGTTTTTTAAGTACAATCTGATATTCATAAAAGCAGCAGGCGGATTGGTAAAAAATGAGTTGGGAGAGATCTTGTTTATTTACAGAAAAAACAAATGGGATCTGCCCAAAGGAAAACCTGAAGGCAAGGAAAGCATGGAAGAGACTGCCATAAGAGAAGTCATGGAAGAATGCGGAATTGACGGTTTACATATAGAAAAAAAAATACCCTCCACTTACCATATTTACAGGTGTAACAGCAAATACTTTGCGCTCAAAAAGTCAATTTGGTATTTGATGTTTTCCGCGGATTGGAAAGATGTTAAGTTGCAATATGAAGAGGAAATAACCGATTATAAATGGATCGCTCCGCCTGTTCCTTTGTCTTTAATGAAAAAAGCATTTCCCTCCATTAAAGATCTGATAGAAAAACTAAACTTACACCAAAAAAGTAAGTAGTGTCCTCATTATTGCTGATTGTTTCTTCTTCTCTGGAAAAGCAAATACTCAAATGTAGTGATCAGTTCTCCTGAAGGATAAGGGGCAGGGTATTTTAAAATATCACCTTCCGGGGAAATCAGCACAAAAAACGGTACAGCCCGAATGCGGTAATCATCTAAAATATCAAAACGATGATTAAAATATAAATGCATCCAATCAAACGGATGTGTTTGGATGTAATCTTGAAAATCCGACTTGTGCCGGTCTGTCATCACGGTTAAAAAGGAGAATTGATCTTCATATTTTTCTGCCAACTCCTGCAAAGCATAAGATTCAATCAGACACGTCTGGCAGGCAGAAGAACCAAAAGAAAGCAGAAGAAATTTACCGCTGAAATCATCCGGAACAGAAACTTTTGCTCCTTCCGGGTTAGGTAGTTCAAATGATGGCGCCGGCGATCCTTCTGATAAATAAGTTTTTTGATACAAAATATTACTGGCTATCTCACGATGACGGAAAAACTTACTGTTTTGAGTAATATGATCTAAGATATCTTTCACATTTTGTGTGCTGAATTCGGGTTTGCCATACATGTCGTCCAATCCTTTCAGCAAGACCAACTCGCGAAGCAACTCATTCCTGAGTACAGTATCTTTCCCTAAAGAATCCATCACCGCATCATAACTGTTGAGTTGGTTTACAGTATAAGTAAGATCAGCGTAGTTGAGAGAACGACTTCCGGCAAAAATATAAGATTCAAATACAGCATTGAAAAAAATCATATACTGCGTGTTATCGTATAGTATGTCTTTGTTGAGAATGTAACGGTCAAATTGTTTGGCAGTACTTATTGAATTGGAAACACGGTAGTAATAAGCAAATTTGTAAGTAAAGTAATCCCTGAAATATGGGTCGGAGATACCTTTAAAAACAGAATCCATTTCTAACCTGAATTGATCAAGCATTTCAAAATTCCTGGATTTCTGCATTCGAACAAAATTTTCCGACAAAAAATCCTGGAAAAGCTCGTCAAAATGATTGATATGGGTATTCAGATCGTTTTGTGGTTGTTGGATGTCAAAAGAAAAGTACCATGGATCCATATAAGGATTCCTCTGATCATTTAACTGATTGAAATCAACAGGGTCAAAACGGAGGTAGTATTTTTCTCCGGGTTTTACAAACATATGCATACGCGCATGATCTATACGGAAAAAAATATTTTTGGTGGCATCCATCCGGAATGTCATCGAAAAATTACCGAGGGAATCAATCATTTGCCTGTCTGCTTCCTTTTCAAGATAGGTGATATGGTCAGCATACTGAAATACCCTTAACATACGCCCTTCAGCGCCGGGAAAGTTTCCTTCAATCGTTACTTCATTTTGTGGATGAGATAAAAAAGGAGAACAGATGATCCATAAAAGCAAGAAAATTCTCATGTTACAGCCCAATTTTTAGTTACAATTGGTTAGCAGATATGAAACGAGTGAATTGAAAAAATATTCTTTTTACCTGCTGATGATCACGATTGTTATTTATTGTACGATAAAGGCATCGAAAAGTTCAAAACATTAAACTTCCTTTTCAAACCAATGAATGAATAATATTGTTAATTTTAAAGAAACTTTTTCCTTTACCAATCTCTTTAATACCCCGTTTTTACCAAAATCCAATCCTATGAAAACGATCCTTTTCTTTCAGGCAATACTATTCACCGGCATTTTATCTATGTCTACAAATCCTTTGCAACAAAATGATTGCAGGGTGCTGATTCCCGAAATTGCGGAAAACTATAAAGGGGATTGCAAAAACGGACTGGCACATGGGCAGGGAGTTGCATCCGGCACCGACCACTATAAAGGGAAGTTTAAAGAAGGACTTCCCCATGGAAGAGGAACTTACACCTGGGAAGACGGAAGTATCTATAAAGGAAGATGGAGAGAAGGAGAACGCGACGGTAGAGGTACATATGTTAAAATTGTCGACAATGAAGAAATGATCAGTAAAGGAATCTGGCAGGCAGATACTTTTTTAAGAGACAGGAGAACCAAAGAATACAGCGTAGGACATGTTTTGAATGTTGACAGATACACCATCAGAAAAATTGATGAAACGCCAGATAGAATTATGGTATTTCTGCAGCAGAGAGGAAGTCAGAATACCAACGTAAGAAACTTTCATTTTTTAATGGATGGAGATGGAGAGAGATATTTCATGGGCGGACAGATCGGATATCAAAATGTAAAGTTTCCCGCCCGGTGTCAAATAACCTACGAAACACCCGATATTTTTGAAAATGTTGTTTACAGGGTCAGAATGGAAGTAACCATTAACGAACCCGGAGATTGGCTGATAACTTTGCACAATTAAACAAAGAGTTCACTCCACAAAAAGACTTTGGTCTTTCCTAAAGAGCGGAAATCCATTTGGGCAAAGTTTCTTCTTCAAATTCTTCCTGCATTTCTCTTAGTTTATCCATATCCAATCCTATAAACTCCTGTGCTTTCTCTTTCGTAGAAATGTCCGGCATTTCAATAGGAAACTCAAGGTCGTACCTGGCATAAACCGGGGCAAGCAAAATACGGGCTTCCTGGCTTTTCTGAATAGATGTGCCCAGTACCCTGAGTGCCACATTTGGTGAATGTATGCCATAACCGTTGGCAGCAGCTACCCAGTCCCATCGCCATTGTGCATGTCTGATAAGGGTAAGCACCTCTTCCATTTCTCCTTCTGTTGCGCCGGCATCCCATGCTCTCTTTGCTTCAATATGCAACTGTGCCAGATTTTTTTCTGCAATCCGTCTTAGTTCGGCAACTTTATCCTGACGATCATAAACATTGGCTAGCAAAGTAGATTCGCTTTCACGATGACATACCTGGCAGGTATTTTCTATATTATTCAAAGGACTACTAATATGATGATTGGTAAATTTAATGCCCCCTTCGCGTTTGTAAGGCATATGACAATCGGCACAGCTTACGCCTCTTTCGGCATGAATTCCTGTTTTGTATAGTTCATAATCAGGATGTTGCGCTTTAAGCATAGGTGCTTTGCTAAGGGCATGCACCCAATCAACGTGCCCAATATTATCATAATATTCTTCCATTTCATCGGCAGAAAAACCATCGTCCCAGGGGAACTTCAGGTAGTTATTTTCACCAAAATAATATTCGACGTGGCACTGAGCACATACCAGTGAACGCATTTCCTGCATATCAGCCTCTTCAATGTTCAATCCTCTTCTTTCGTAGGCTTCAACCAAAGCTGGTCGGGTAATGCGCAGGTTCATTGTTTGAGGATCATGGCAATCCTGACATCCGATATGATTCTGCACTTCATCTCCTAAATCTTTCCATGTGCCTGCATAAAACTCTGCAACCCCCATTTCATTCATCAGTCGGGGAACATCGGTACTTTTACAAGTCCAGCAGGTAGCTGCCATAGGAGTTACAGTTCTCAGGGTGCTTCGGATGTCATCAATGGCATAATAATGCCCCCGCCCCTGGTTATAGTCCCTTGAAAAAGCATATCCGGCCCACATCACCACCATCTCCGGGTATCTTTCAAGATAATCAATGGTTGCCGAACCTACGTATTTACTTCTGAAAGTAGTATCCTGGGTTCTCATATAGCTTTCATATTGCCTGGGGAAGTTCTCACCCCATACAGCATTATCGGGTTCCCAGTCTGAGATTGGATTCACCATTTGAAAATAGAGTTGTGCTTCGCTTCTTCGTTCAACAATGGAAGAAGCAAATAAACCGATAACAAAAACAACAATCACGGTTACAAAAAAAAGGAACCAATTGATCCATGGTTTTTCTTTGGATATTTCTCTGATACTTTTCATCTGTTTATAATTTTATTAAAGTTGTTAGATGCCTGTCTCGTTTTTTCCAACGAGAGAGCTCGCCAAAACTCTGACTACATGTTTTACCATGCCGCGAATGATCATCATGCGCGTGTGTGTCAAAATTTTGTCATGCCCCGGTTCATATGTCTAAATTTTTATCCGTATAGTACTTTCTTATATTGATAATGGATGTTTTTCTTTTTTACTCAAGTAAACCTTCCATCCAGGAAGGTAAGGTAGAAGGTAACCTCTTTACCAGAGCATGGGGAGCAGCAGAAGCACTTTGCACTGTACCATGTGGTGTTTCACGATGACAATCCCAGCAAAGTTTCGCTTCATCCTTCATCGCCATGTTGCCGGTCATTTCCACCAGACGGGTCATCTCAACCAAATCATCATGACACCTTATACAGTTTTCCTGTACTACATTAACACCTGCACTTTTGATATCTATGACCTGCGGCTCCCATCGCATGGTAAAATAGGTGGCATGACGTAAACCATCAGATGCCTTGAAAAAATAAGTCCGTAAAAAATGATCCTGAGGCACATGACAATCATTGCAGGTTGCATAATTTTCATGGCTGCTTTTCGTCCAGGAAGCATAATGTGGATACATCACATGACAGTTAATACATGCATCGGGTTCGTCGGAAAGATAGGATCCTGCTCTGGAGATATGCACCACAAGAAACAATATGCCACAAAAAATACCCAACAGAACAATCACAGTTCTTTTCCAACGCAATGGCGGTTCCAGCAGTTTCAGAATTTTTCTCAGGGTCTCCATAGACAACTTATTTAAGAAAACAAGTACTCAAATGTAGTTTTAATACTACAAATAGCCAAAATATAACTCCACATAAATGATATTTATAATCATTTTAAATAAGAAATAAGGAGGTAATTTTTTCTGTTGATTAAAATATGTGGTTTATGCAATTAAAAACCTTTTTAATCAATAATAATTTCTAAATTTGTTAGACAATAATCAGGTGGTTATTTTTTACTGACTTTACAATCGTTTTATGATGCCCCGTAACATATTTCAGGCAAAAAAAATCATACCCTGCATAGCATGGATATTGGGAATTCTTGCAGGTGTGGGAATCTCTTCTGCACAAACCGGTACTGACAAGGATAGTTTGAATGAAATTATCGAATCCCAGGATATTCCTGATACGCTTCGCTTTAATGCTCATCTCACACTGGGATGGGAGATAAAATCTGCTGATCCACAAAAGGCGCTGCACCATACCAAAGAAGCCCTTGATATTGCCCTCAAACTGGGAGATAAAAAAAGAATTGCTGATGCCACCTCCAACACCGGGGTTATTTATTGGCAAACCGGTAATTTTGATATGGCGATGGATTATCACCTGGATGCCAACAGAATATACACCAACATACAAGATGAGGCCGGTATTGCCAAATCATTTTCAAACATAGGGGTGATTTTTTCTGATCAAAGCCATTACGATAAAGCCTTGGAGTATTTTTTTAAAGCCCTGATCCTTCAGGAACAAAACAACAATACCCGTGGTATGGCTGTATTGCTCAACAACATTGGTATGGTTTACGAGCATCAAAAATCCTATGAACTTGCTGAAAGATATCACCTGCGGTCATTGGAACTAAAAGAAAGTCTCAACGACCAACAGGGTATTGCTTATTCTTACAGCAATCTCGGATTGGTTTATCAGGGTCTCAAAAATTATGAAAAAGCCATGCAGTTTTTTGTTCAATCTCTTGAGATCAGAGAACAGTTGAACGATAAACGGGAAATAGCAGCATCTGCCAGAAATATCGGATACCTGCACCTGCTGGATGGAAAATTTGATGAATCGGAGAAATTTCTTCAATACGCTCTCGATCTTTTTGAGGAAGTTGAAGATAAAAGTGGGTTGGCCATCACATGCAACTATCTCGGGCAACTTTTTCTGGAAAAAAACCAGCCTCTCACTGCCCGCGGGTTTTTCTATAAAAGTGCTGAGATTGCGGAAGAAATAGGCCTCAACAGGATGATCAACGAAAATTACGCCAATCTCGCAGAAGTCATGGCCATGCTTAATGATTACGAAAGTGCCTTCGACTATCAAAAAAAATTCATAGCACTCAAGGATAGTTTATATGGTGAAGAAACCCGCAGGAAAATTTATGAATTGCAACTTTTGTACGACCGCGAGAAAAAAGAGAACGAAATACAAATACTGAAAAAAAACGAACAAATCAGCCAACTGAGCACACAACGCGACAGACTGTTGAAAAATTTTCTTGTCATTGCCATTATCCTCGTTCTTGTTTCTCTGTTTTTGCTTTACAACAGGTTTCTGATTGCGCGTAATGCCAATGTTTTGCTCGAAAAACAAAAAAAAGAAATATCCGAAACCAACGCCCAACTTGTTGAACTTAATCATTCTCTTTTGGAGCAAAAGAAAATGTATGAAGACCTGAACCAGAAAATCAATCATTCCAACAAAAAATTAAAGGAATCGGAAAAAAACCTCCGGGAGATCAATGCCACGAAAGATAAATTCTTTTCGATCATTTCCCACGACCTTCGCAATCCTTTCGCTTCCATCGTGAGTTTTTCGCGCATCCTGAAAAGAGATATATTAAACATGTCTAAAGAAGAATTGCAGCAACTTGCATTTGAACTCGATAAATCCGTATTAAAAATCGACAACCTGCTGGAGAATCTTTTACAATGGTCAAGAACCCAAACCGGTAAAATCAAATACAAACCAGAATACATCGCACTGCACGAAATCATCAAGGAAAATCTGAATCTGTTTAAAAACAACGCCCGCGATAAAGAGATCAAACTTATTGACAAGGTTGATGATAACATGGTGGTATGGGCAGATAAAAATATGGTGGATACAGTTATTCGCAACCTTCTCTCAAATGCTTTAAAATACACAAACATCAATGGTGAGATAACCATCAGCAGTTATGGAAAAGACCATAAAGCATTTGTTTCTGTTAAAGATGATGGAGTAGGTATGACAGAAGAAAACAAGAAAAAAATTTTCAGAACAGATTCATTGCATTCTACCTATGGTACGATGGAAGAAAAAGGAAGTGGTCTGGGTTTACTGCTATGCAAGGAATTTGTAGAAAAACAGGGAGGCGAGATCACTTTCGAAAGCGAATTAAACAAAGGATCGGTATTCACCTTCTCCTTACCGGTTGAACCAATGGAAGATGATGCATCCAAATGAACACAAACTAATCGTCAACTGCCATGAACACGGTTACGGTAATGCTGATGCTGCGAACACACCTGGATTTTATATTTTTGCTTTTTCCTGATACAACCAATCATCATACCGCCTGTTTAGTGAAAATATTCAGGCAGAACATGATGGGGAAAATCTTTCTTGTTTTCGTATCAAATGATTGGTTATAAATCCAAATTTTTATTGTATATTTGCACTCCTCAAAAAAAGCGGATGTGGCGTAATTGGTAGCCGCGCCAGACTTAGGATCTGGTGCCGAGAGGCGTGGGGGTTCGAGTCCCTTCATCCGCACAAATTAAAATTATAAACCAAGCATGTTTGCGAATCAAATACAAGTACCAGGCAAAACAGCAAACATGGATATCCCCGTTAGAATGGTACGAACGGGGCAGACATCCAACCATTTTCATCAAATTGATTTTGGATGAACCATATTTTACCCCGTAAGACAAATCAATATCACAGATTCTCACGGGGTGTTTTTGTTTGGATACCAGAAAATCAACAAATTATTATATAATCTCTTATTTCTATAACATAAAACAAACCAAAAGAATCAAAATATGAATATTGTTCAGGAAAGTACTGGTGAACTTACAGCCTTACTGAAAGTGCAGGTAGAACCCAATGATTATCAGGATATAGTAAATCAGGAACTCAAAAACCTGCAAAAAAAGGCGCAGATGCCAGGTTTCAGACCTGGTAAAGTTCCCATGGGACTGGTAAAAAAAATGTACTTCAAAAACATCATGGCCGAGCAGGTCAATAAAATACTCAACTCTTCCCTTTATGAATATATCGAAAAGGAAAATTTAAATATTCTGGGTAACCCCCTGCCCAACACAGAAAATGACGACAAGATCGATTTTGAAAAACAAACTGAATTTGAATTTACTTTCGACATTGGTTTATCTCCTGATATTGATCTCGAACTGAATGATGACATTGAAGTAGAGTACCACAAAATTACCGTTGATGATGAAATGCTTCAGGAAAGTATTGACACCATCAGAAAACAAAACGGAAAAATGATTGAGGTGGAAACTGTAGAAAAAGAAGATATGGTGGATGGAAAATTTGAAGAAGCAGACGGAGAAGGCAATCTGCTGGAAGACGGACTCTCCAACACTTCCACCATATCGGTGGGTTATATCAAAGATGATCAAACCAAAGAAAAATTTATAGGAGCAAAAGTGGGTGATGTGCTTGATATTGACATAGAAAAAACTTTTGAAAATGAGACTGAAATGTCGAACGTGCTCAATGTCAAAAAAGAAGAACTCGATCAATATGGCAAAAACTACCGGTTTACGATTGAAAAAATCACAAGGGTGGAAAATGCCGAACTCAACGAGGAACTTTTTGAAAAAATAGCACCCAACAAAGAGATCAGGGATGAGGATTCTTTCAGGGAGTTTATCAGAGGCGAACTGGCAAGAAATTACCAGCAGGAGGTAGATAGAAATTTTAAAAATGATGCTTCTAAAACGATCATTGAAAAACTCGATTTAAACCTGCCCGAAGAATTTCTGAAAAGATGGATACTGGAAACCAATGCAGAAAAGGAAAATGTGAGTACAGAACAAGTTGAGAAAGATTTTGTTAACCAAAGAGATGCTTTCAAATGGCAACTCATTCAAAATCATTTGATCAAAAAATATGAAATCAAGGTACCTCAGGAAGAAGTCATGGCTTTTTTAAGACAAATGATCACCCAGCAATTCATGCAATATGGGTACAACCAGGCCCTTCCCGATGATATTATTGACAACTATGCCAAAACCATGCTCGAGAATAAAGAGCAAATGCGCCAGGTATATGACCAGCTATACGATCTGAAAATTACAGATCTTTTTAAGGAGAAACTCAAACTCAACGAGAAAGAAATTTCTTACAATGACTTTGTTAACGAGATGACAGAAAAGTATAAAAAACTAAATCCCGATACCGCCTCAGCAACAGATGAACCTGCTGAAAGCAAAGAAGAAACTTCCGTTGAAGAAGATAAGGACAATAATTAAAGAAGAACAAAACCAATCGTAAACATAAAATTAATTATCTATGATACCCAAAGATGAATTTAAAAAATTTGCTACCGGGCACATGGGAATCAGCAGTGCAACACTGCATAATTTCACATCTGCCTATGGAAACTATATCAGCCCCACCATTATAGAGGAACGACAACTCAACATTGCTACGATGGATGTTTTCAGTCGTTTAATGATGGACAGGATCATTTTTCTGGGAGTACCCATCAACGACTATGTAGCCAACATCATTCAGGCGCAACTGCTGTTTCTTGAATCTGTTGATTCACGCAAAGATATTCAGATATACCTGAATACACCCGGTGGATCGGTATATGCCGGTTTGGGTATATATGACACCATGCAGTTTGTTTCCCCTGATGTTGCCACCATTTGTACGGGTATGGCTGCATCCATGGGCGCCGTATTGCTTTGTGCCGGAACAAAAGGTAAAAGAACAGCCCTTAAACATTCCCGCGTACTCATCCATCAACCCATGGGGGGTGCACAGGGACAGGCAAGTGATATTGAGATCACAGCCCGTGAAATCCAGAAACTGAAAAAAGAACTTTACGACATTATTGCCTCACATTCAGGGCAGGAATATGACAAGATATGGCAGGATTCTGATCGAGACTACTGGATGGTCGCTGAAGAAGCCCTTGAATATGGAATGATCGATGAGGTTCTCAGTTCCACTAAAAAAACGAAATAATCTTTGATTTAAAGAGACTGCTCCTTTGGTGTAACAGAATGATCATCAAAAAAAATCTAAACTCCAAAGGTACAGTCTCCCACTATTAATCCCATTGCTTTTATGACCAAAGACATCAGGAAATGTTCTTTTTGCGGAAGAGAAGGAAAAAGTGTTGACATGCTCATTTCTGGCATTAATGCCCATATTTGCGACAGATGTGTTGAGCAGGCACAATTGATCGTTAATGAAGAAATGAAAAGTAACAAAAAGAAGAAAATTCCTTCCTTCAAACTTCTCAAACCTGGAGAAATAAAAACACATCTCGACCAATACGTGATAGGTCAGGATCAGGCAAAGAAAGTACTTTCGGTTGCCGTTTATAACCATTACAAAAGAATTTCTGTATCTGATACCCTGAAAAGTAAATACGAACAAGATGATATCGAAATAGAAAAATCAAACATTGTGCTGGTTGGAGAAACCGGAACCGGTAAAACACTGATGGCACGCACCATTGCCAGGATGCTGCAGGTACCCTTTTGCATTGCCGATGCTACTGTACTTACCGAAGCGGGTTATGTGGGGGAGGATGTGGAAAGTATCCTGTCCAGACTGCTCCAGGTTGCCGACTATGACGTTGCTGCCGCAGAACGGGGCATCATATTTATTGACGAAGTGGATAAAATTGCACGGAAAAGCGATAATCCATCCATTACACGCGATGTTTCCGGAGAAGGTGTTCAACAGGCCTTGTTAAAGATACTGGAAGGATCTGTCATCAGTGTTCCTCCGCAGGGAGGACGAAAGCACCCCGAACAAAAAATGGTACAGATCAATACGCAAAACATTCTTTTTATTTGTGGTGGCGCCTTCGATGGTATCGAAAAGAAAATTGCCTCCCGTATTCAGGCAAATGCCATTGGTTATAATGTTGGAAAAGGTAAAAATGATGTAGACAAAGAAAACCTTTTGCAATATATCGCTCCGCAGGATTTAAAAAGCTTCGGGCTGATTCCCGAACTGGTGGGTAGAATGCCTGTACTTTCGTTCCTCAATCCCTTAGACAAAGGTGCTTTGCTTCAAATCCTAACCAAACCGAAAAATGCACTGATCAAACAATATGAAAAACTTTTTGAAATGGATGGTGCTGAAATGAAAATCGAAGAGGATGTCCTGGAGTTTATTGTAGATAAAGCCATCGAATTTAAACTCGGTGCAAGGGGATTGCGTTCAATATGCGAAGCCATCATGATGGATGCTATGTTTAATGTACCCACTGATTCCTCTAAAGACAAAACTGTACATATTACACTTAAATATGCTCAAAATCAACTGAATGCCAAAAACATGGGACAGTTGAAAGTAGCATGATCATTTTTGTTTGAAAAAAAATCTGAATTTGAACTTAAAAGCACCTGGTTTTTCAGGTGCTTTTTTTATTTTGGCTTATAATTTGTGTATATACCCTTTTGCAGAAACAAAATATTTAATTCCGGAGAACGTTTTTTTAATTGCGGCATTTGTTTAGAGTTCTGCTGCACTTTATAAAAAGTATGAATATGAGGTTCTTCTTTTCACCATATTTGCTGAGTTTCATCTTTTTGCTGTTACTTTGGCTTTCAGCGGAAGAATCCTTCGCCCAAAACGAAAGTGGAGGACAAACAACGCGTGCAGTTGTTTATAAAGGAGACACCATTCCATACATAGAACTGAATCCCATACCTTTTGTAGCACCTAAATTTTTCAAAAACAAAAGAGAGAAAAGAAGGTATACCCGGTTGGTTTACAACATCAAAAAAGTATACCCTTATGCACGGCTTGCAGGATTAAAATACAGGCAATACAGTGAAGAATTATCTGAAATTGAGGGTGAATCCGAGCGCAAAAAAATGACCAAACAAATTGAACAGGAGATTAAAGACCAGTTCGAGGATGATCTGAAAAAACTCACTTTCAGTCAGGGGCACATCCTGATCAAACTCATCGACAGGGAAACACAACATAGCTCCTATGATCTGCTGAAAGATTTCAGGGGTATTTTTACCGCTGTTTTCTGGCAGTCATTTGGTCGTATTTTCGGGTATAATTTAAAAACCAAATACGATCCGGACGGAGAAGACAAGAAAATTGAGGAAGTGGTGCTGCTGATTGAAAGGGGATTGTTGTAAACAAACAAATAATAAGCGGGGTAGTGGTATTCGGTATTGACCAGAAAAGGGTTATTGGGTGGTTATTTTTATAGCCATTAAATGGTCAATAAGTGGTCAATAAGTGGTCATTCCGACTTTGTTTTGAAAACGCAGCGTGATGACAGCAAAACGCAAAAAATTTTTCCGATCTAATAAAACGAAAGAAGTATCCCCTACCCGATCGTTTGCATTTTTGCAGAAAAAGACAAAGCATCTTAGCCCGATAAAAAAATCTGATTGATTTCTATTTTCCCCTTCCCTGGATGATGATGATAACGGTGTGAATAAGAATTTTAAAATCTACCGCCAAAGACATGTTTTCAAGATACAGCAGGTCATACTTAAGGCGTTGAATCATTTCCACAACATTTTCAGCATAACCAAATTTCACCTGCCCCCAGGAGGTGATGCCGGGTTTTATCTTTTGAAGCAGTTTATAATGGGGTGCTTTTTGTGTGATCAGGTTAATAAAATACTCTCTTTCGGGACGCGGTCCGACAAGAGACATGTTTCCTATCAAAACATTATAAAACTGAGGTATTTCATCAAGTCTGACTTTCCTCATAAAAAGGCCGAAAGGGGTGATCCGGGGATCATTTTCACAGCTCAACTGCGGACCATTTTTCTCAGCATCCATATACATCGACCGAAACTTATGCATATAAAAAGGTTTTCCGTTGATACCAATGCGTTGGTGCGAATAAAAAACCGGTCCTTTGGAAGACATCTTTACACCAATGGCTGTAATCAAAAAAACAGGAGAAAGCACGATCAAAGCCATCACAGAAACTACTACATCCAGAAATCTTTTGATATAGGCCTGCCAGGTGGGCATCAAACCTTGCTGTATCTGAATAAGAGGCGCATCAAATATGGAAGTCATTTTTACCGACCCCAGCAATATATCATGCATATCGGGAATAATTTTTATGATGGCATTGGTCTGATACAATTCCGCTAATATTTTACCTATATTTTTATGTTCTTTGGGTTCCAGGGCAATGATCACATCTTCTACATCATGCTCTTCAACAATTGATTTCAGATCTTTAAACCATCCTAAACGTGGCAGATGGTCTTCCATCAGATAACTGTCAAACAAGTTTACATTTACAAATCCAATAAATTTATTGCCTGAAGATTTACGCTGAGATTCCATTTCACTATACAAACCAAAGGCCTTTCGCTGACTACCAACGATCAGGGTATTAAAACCAATAATGCGGTTATGTATTTTATGGGTTAGGATGGATGATAAAATGAAGCGGAATACGGCAGTAAAAGACAAATGAAATACAAACAACAACCCAAAGGAACGATAATATTCCGTGCTGGTTGTTACCCGGTCATCACCAAGTAAAACAACAAAGAATATGATCAGTACCCCGATAGTTGTTATAAACAGGGTTTGCCCAAACTCGTTTAACCTAGATCTTCTCAAAACTTTCTTATAACTTCCGCTTAGTGTATATAATAAAATCCAGAAAAAAGGTATGATGATAGTACCCAGCAACAAATTCTGATCAATAAATATTTCATTGGTAATATGACTAAACCTGCCATTGTGCGTCGTTTGCCTGTAAACGATAAACAAAAACCAGGAAAAGAAAGCGGAAAAAAAGTCTGCTGTCAGGTATTTTAGTAACTGAATCCGATGTAATCGTTTGTTCACGCTGTTTCTTTTTGTAAAGGTTATATTTTGCTAATCAATGGCATAAAAACCACTTTTAATAAAATATTTTAATCGGCCAGGTTATTATTTTAACCAAACGTAAAAATGAATCTAAAAGTATAAGAAGAGATCATTTTTTTTAAAGTTTTTCCATCATCGTTTTTTTTATGTATCTGAAATTTGATCAAAGTGTTCAGATGCCCCTGAAAACATTGGTACTGGAAGTTTTGGAGACTCCAGGATTTAATCATTTGCTGGTATTTGATAAACCGAGCATGACAAAAATTTTTGACACACACGCGCATGATTATAACTCGCGGCATGGCAAAACATGCAGTCAGAGTGCTAGCGAGCTCTCTCGTCGGAAAAAACGAGACAGGCATCTGGCAGACTTAGTCAAATCATAAACAGATGAAAAACAGGTATTTACTTTTGGCAATCGACTATTTTGAGGGCGAGCCCCAAGGCAGCAATTGGCGTTTTCCTGCAAGCACTTTGGAATCCTATTGACCAATTTTTTCCATGATCTTGTAAGCCAGATCAAGTGAATTGTAACCGTCTTCAATACTTACCAAAGGATCGGTATCATTTACAATAGAATCGTAGAAAGTTTCCAACTCGGTTTTGATGGCGTTGATGGGCTTTATTTCGGGTTTTTCGATCAGAATTTCCTTTGATGGTTTTCCTTCTCCCAGGTTCAGAACCATGGAAAAAGGCCCGGGATCTTCCGGTGCATCTTTCATTCTAATGATCTCGCTTTCCTTGGTAAGAAAATCCACGGCGATATAGCTATCTTTTTGAAAAAACCGCGACTTTCTCATATTTTTCATGGATATTCTGCTGGCAGTAAGATTGGCAACACATCCATTGTTGAATTCAATCCTGGCATTGGCAATATCAGGACTATCAGAAACGACGGAAACCCCGCTTGCATGAATCCTTTTAATAGGTGATTTGATAACACTGAGAACAATATCAATATCGTGAATCATCAGATCAAGAATAACGGGTACATCCGTTCCCCTCGGATTAAATTGTGCCAGTCTGTGTGTTTCAACAAACATCGGATGATCAAAAAACGGCAAAGTGGCTAAAAAGGCCGGATTAAATCTTTCCACATGCCCGACCTGAACCTTTACATTGGCCTCCTTGGCAAGATCTATTAAATTTCGCGCCTCCGAAACAGATGTAGTAAGTGGTTTTTCAATAAAAACGTGCTTAAAACTGCGAAGTGCTTCTGATGCATTGTCAAAATGAGACAAAGTTGGGGTTACAATATCAACAATATCAGCGGTATTGATAAGATCATGGGCACTTTTAAATCTTCTGATCCCATAATTTTTTTCTACATCTTCTGCTGTTTTCTCATCAGGATCATAAAACCCAACACATTCAAGCAATTCAGATTCTTTTATACATTTTATATGTATTTTGCCGAGATGACCGGCTCCCAGTACACCAATTTTATTCACTTTTATTTGTTTTTGATGAATAGTTCTATTGAATTTGTTTTGATAACAGGGGCAAAAGTAAAGTTTTTAAATAATCAGATGTACATTTTTTTTGGAAGAGTATTCAACTTTGACTTACAATAATCAGCAATTATTTAATAATCAAAATCTTCAGAAACTCAACAATCTATTCATCAGGTTCAGAAATTCATTCAGGCAATGATGAAAGGATCAGAAAAAAGAGAGAAAATGACAAAGGATCATTCAAATACAAAGTCACTTTTATCTGTTTATATTTGTTTTTCAATTGACGGATGGAGATCGCCAATACGCTGACTGCATGTTTTACCATGCCACGAATTATAATCATGCACGTGTGTGTCAATATTATTATTGTCATGGTTCGGTTTATCCCAAAAGCATCTTGTAAACAGCATCGCATTGCTGACCTTCAACTTACTTGAGATTTAAGGTGTTAAAAAAGCGGAACGGGTGCAATTTTTCAAACCTATTTCAAAACCTGTTGTTTGGATTATGAATAAACAGTAGTTTAATTATGATCGGGATGATCATTCCGAAATAAAAACTCCATGAAAATCACCAATAGTATGTATAATATGCCAGCAATGAAAAGAAACCTAAACAATCCAAACAAAACGCTTTCTGGTTTTGTCAGTCGTTTCATCCTTATCCTTGCTTTCTTATTGATTGGTTTACCCAAACAAGGTTCCGGAAAGAACACATTGTCTGAAAAAATTGTCACCTATTCTTTTGAAGAATTAGCGCCACGACTGCATCAAAAAACCGACTCTCTCTATATAATCAATTTTTGGGCAACCTGGTGCGCTCCCTGTGTAAAAGAGATTCCTGCCTTTGAAAAAATCCAGAAAGAATATGGTGATCGAAAGGTCAAGGTTTTGTTTGTGAGCCTTGATTTTCCGGGACAGATAGAAAGTCGTTTAATTCCTTTCATGGAAGAAATGAATATGAAAGCAGAAGTGATACTGCTGGATGAAGTAGATGGAAATAAATGGATACCAAAGGTTGATGAAGAGTGGAGTGGTGCAATTCCTGCCACATTAATATACAATTCAGAAAAGAGAATGTTTTATGCACGTGAATTTACTTATGAAGAACTTCAGCATGCCCTACTATCTTTTTTAGAACCTTAAATTATTAATCATTTAAAATCAGAAAACTATGAAACAAATTGCTTTTTTTATTTCGCTATTTTTGATCGCTTCTGTATCCTTTGCCAGTTCAGGTTACCAGGTAGGAGATAAAGCAGAAGATTTTAAATTAAAAAATGTAGACGGAAGTTACGTATCGATGGCAGATTTTCCGGATGCCAAAGGTTTTGTGGTGATTTTTTCCTGCAACCACTGTCCTTATGTTGTCGCCTATGAAGATCGTATGATTGAACTGCACAACGAATTTGCAGATCAGGGATTCCCCGTTATTGCGATCAATTCCAACGACCCCGAGCTGCAGCCCGAGGATTCTTTTGAGAAAATGCAGGTACGTGCCAAAGAAAAGAACTTCCCTTTCCCGTATCTTGTAGATGATAAACAAGAGGTTTACCCAAAATTTGGAGCTGAACGTACGCCCCATGTTTATTTGCTCAAAAGAGATGGCAAAGATCTGAAGGTTGCCTATATCGGCACCATAGATGACAATTACCGCGATGCATCCAAGGTAAAGGAAAGGTATCTTGCCAATGCTATTACTGCAGTGATGAATGGGGAATCCCCGGCGCCGGCAACCACAAAAGCCATAGGTTGTACTATCAAGTCAAAATAGTTTTACAGAAAGCTTGTGCATGGCAGATCATCACAATTTATCACGAAAGCAAACCAACGATCTGCAGATCAAAATGAATACTATAAAAGATAAAAAAAAGGACGATGTTTTCAAAAACACCGTCCTTTTATTTTTTCATTCAGAAGTTGAAAAACTAGTTAACAACATCGGCTAACTCAGCACCGGCTTTGAATTTTACTACTTTTTTTGCGGGGATAGTAATTTCTTTACCAGTTTGAGGATTTCTACCTTTACGTTCTTCTCTGCTTGAAACAGAAAAAGATCCAAATCCTACAAGTGCTACTCTGTCGCCACTTTTCAAGGCTTCAGTTGTTGATCCAATGAAAGCGTCGAGCGCTTTTTTTGCATCGGCTTTTGTTAAACCGGATTGAGATGCCATAGCATCAATTAATTCTGCTTTGTTCATTTTTTTTGATTTTAATTAGTTTCGCTTAAATAATAAAAATTTCCTTTAACCATTGCAAATATAGGTTATTTATAAAAAAAACCAAGTTAATTCTGCGAAAAGTACTGATTTTGTTGAAAAAAACGGGGTTTTGTTAATAACTTACACCCAAAATCATCGGTTTTACTGGCATTTTAGAATAATCTACCTCCGAAATATGTATAGGAAACCCTTGTTAAAAAGTGAATCCACGAAGAAATTCGAGGGTGCTCATACGTCTTTTTCCAGCTGCCTGAAGGCTTTTTATGTCAATAAAACCGTTCGGACAAGCCATTTTCAGATAATTTTTGTTATCCGTTATCAATTCTCCCGGCACATTGGCTGTTTCGGAATACTCATAATCACAATCAAAAATCTTAAGGATGAAAGGTTGATCCAAAGAGTCATAAACCTCTGTAAAGGCCCCCGGAAAAGGGTTAAGACCTCTTATGTGGTTAAAAACGCTAGTTACATCGTTTTGCCAGTTAATTCTACAGTCCTCTTTGAATATTTTGGGTGCTTTTTTCAGTTCCTTTTCTGTTGTCTGACTGATCAACTCATCCTGGTCAATGGTTTCAGTTTTTTCCGCACGGATCATTTCCAGGGTATCAATGACAAGTTCTGCACCCAATACTTTTAACCTGTCGTGCAGTTCTCCGGCAGTCTCATCATCTCTGATCCTGGTCTCCCGCATCGCAATGATCTTTCCGGTATCAATTTTTTCATCCAGAAAAAAAGTTGTGACACCGGTTTTGGTTTCACCATTCATGATGGCTCTGTTGATGGGTGCTGCACCACGATATTGGGGCAATAAGGAGGCATGCAAATTAAACGTACCTTTTCCCGGCAGTTTCCATACCTGCTGCGGAAGCATCCGAAAAGCAACCACAACCTGTACATCGGGTTGAATGGATTTGAGTTGTTCTATAAAATCAGGAGATTTAAGATTCTCTGGCTGCAACACCGTTAATCCCTGTTCCAGGGCAAACCTTTTAACCGCTGAGGCAGTGATCTTGCGCCCTCTTCCGGCAGGTTTGTCTGGTGCGGTAACTACTGCTGCTATGTTGTACCCATGATGGAGCATTTTTTCAAGAGATGCAACTGCCATCTCAGGTGTACCCATAAAAACAATCCGTAAGTCTTTTTTATCCATGATCAAATAATTGTATCGTTAAAAAACTGGTCAAATATGGTTGCGATCTGCTGTCTTTTCCTTCAACCACTTAGAAGTATTTCCCTGCAGAACTTACCAGACGGGGAAAGAATCAAACCGGCTCATAAGCGGTTATCAAAAGAAATCGATCTGCTTATAAAAGAAAACAGGCGAAGATGTGGAATCCGCCTGTTTTGTCAATAATTTTTATCAGTATAGCCCCGGTACAATGAAAAAATTGTAATCCTAAAAATGATTCCACTACAAAAAGTCTGTTATCCACAAATAACGTAAATTGACACTAATTTTAATACCTGACATTCAGGCAAATAAAGAAGAATATTTTCACGAATTTACCGAAAACGAGTTTTCGGAGTGGACTCAAAAATGGATATTGGTTTTGTCGAACTTAGTGTTTTTCCACTTTACTTCGTTCCGTCCGGAATGACATACAGATGATTATTTTACCTGATTCTTCAGATGCACCATTTTAATGGCAGTAACAGCGGCTTCATCACCTTTGTTCCCATGTTTTCCGCCGGCACGGTCTTTTGCCTGCTCCCAATTATTGGGGGTAAGCACACCAAATACAACGGGCAGGTCATAATCAAGTCCCACCCTGGTTATGCCATCTGCCACCGCATTACAAATAAATTCAAAATGGCGGGTTTCGCCCTGTATAACACATCCCAGGCAGATCACTGCATCATATCGTTTTGTTTGCGCCAAAAATTTTGCACCCAAAGGTAACTCAAAACTTCCGGGAACATAGTGAACGTCTAAATGAATATCCTTTGCACCATGTTTTTTCAAAAAGTCTACAGCACCATCGCGCAAAGCAAAAGTAATTTCATCATTCCACTCAGAAACCACAATACCAAATCTCATTTTGGAGGCATCTGGTACAGTATTCAGATCATGTTCCGACAGGTTTTTCTTTTTTTTATCCATGACAAATACGATCAGGAATTAATAAGTGCCTGTGCACGTGATATATAACGCTCAATATTCCGACCTTCATTGGTATTGGGAAAATCTTTTTGAATGCGCTCATAGGCTTCCACCGCTTCAGTGTAGTTGCCCTGCAATTCATGAACCATTGCCAGTTTCATCAAAAATGCAGGTGAAGTGAGGGGATTGGAATAGCGATCGGTTGCTTTTTTGTAATAATCTACTGCCTTTTCCATATCTCCTGATTGCAAATGAGCATCACCAAGTGCACCCAGCGCCATGGGAGCAACAAGCTCATCTTTTCGCTTGTATTTTTTAAGGTGTGTGATCGCCTCCTCATATTCACCCATATTCAGATACGAAACTCCTGCATAATAACGCGCCAGGTTTGCAGAACTGGTCATTTTGTATTCAGAAATAATATCGAGAAAACCCAGATGAGCAGCGTCGCCTTCCAGAGCAAGTTGCAAACTGTCTTCGGCAAAGTATCTCTCTGCCATGAACATTTCCTCACTGGCTTCTTGTTCCCGCGGATCAATGATAAAACGGTTGAACCCGATATAACCAGCAATAATCAAAACGATAAAGGCAATAACACCGATAAGCAGATTCTGATTCTTTTCGATGAACTGTTCACTTTTACTCAATGCTTCCTCAACAGCAACGATATTTTTTTCTCCTTGCTCTGTTTTATTATTCTTCATGCTTAATTTATTATTTGATGTTTATTTTATGATTTCTAATAGAAAACAGGTACAATAAAAACCAATCAAATTTGTTGATACCTATACCTTCATTTTTTTTTGTGTGCAAAATTAACCTAATTTTGCGTGTTTCAAATATTTTATTTGAACAACCTGCTTTTTTTGACAAATTTTTATGAGAAAACTTTTCCCTCTTCTGGCAACGCTGCTTATCTTGCTTCTGGTATTGCAATTTCAATCATGCCGGGAAGATAACTTTGATGATTCACCATCCGTTCAACTGTCCTTTTCTACCGACTCACTGCTTTTCGATACGGTATTTACCACCATAGGATCATCTACGCGCTATTTTAAGGTATATAACCAGCACTCTTCGGGTGTGGTCATATCTGACCTTCGCCTGGCAGGTGGACAAAGTTCTTTCTTTCGTATCAATGCCAACGGCAGTAGCGGCACACATATTACTGATCTGGAGATCGGTGCCAATGACAGCATTTATGTGTTTGTTGAAGTAACGGTTGACCCGCTGGGTGAAGACCTGCCTTTGGTTATTTCCGACAGTGTGGTTTTTTACATGAACAATAATGTTCAGGACGTAAAACTTGTTGCCTGGGGGCAGGATGCCAATTTTATCCGCCCTAATTATTCTGATACCATCAATAATATTGACTACCATCTGATAACCAACCATACAACCTGGTCAGGAATAAAACCCTGGGTGGTCTACGGACTGGTAGTGGTTGCGCCCGATGCTTCCCTTACCATCGATAAAGGATCAAAGGTACACTTCCACAACAACTCAGCAATGATATTTTTGAATCGGTCGAGTTTAAAAATAGAGGGTACTGCAGAAGAACAGGTTGTTTTGCAGGGCGACCGCCTTGAAACAGATTATGCTGACCTACCCGGTCAATGGGGATACATCTGGCTGACAGCAGGAAGCCAGGATCACATAATTGAGAATGCAACCATCAAAAATGCTACTTATGGCGTCATTATGGACTCCATTGGCAGTTTTACAGAACCAACACTGCGCATGCACAACACCATTGTAAAAAACATGGACCAAACAGGACTGGAACTGAGGGGTGCATGGGTGGAAGCAACCAATCTTGTGGTTGCCAATTGTGGGGTAAATGCCATCAATATGATGCTGGGCGGAAACTATAGTTTCAAACATATTACCGTTGGCAACTATTTCAGCCTGCCAGGTACCATCCGGCAAACCCCTTCTCTGGCATTCAATAATTACTATGTTGATACATCCAATACGGTGCAGGTGAGAGATTTTGAACAGATCTACTTTGGCAATTCCATTATTTATGGCAGTTTGACTGATGAGATATCGCTCGATCTTTTCCCGGATAACAACAACCCTGGCTTTACTTTCGATCATTGTCTGATCAGAACCTCCCTGCATACACAATTTCCGGATTTGTTTATCAATAGTATAACCAATCAACAACCCCGATTCGTGGAAGCGCGCGATAATAACTACAGATTGCGCGAGGATAGTCCTGCCAGAAAAAAAGGCAGTACCGAAATTGCCCTTGAGGTACCCCTGGATATTTTAGGACGAAACCGTACCGACAGCGTAGATGTAGGTGCTTATCAGTATTATGAGGAAGAAGTGGAAGAGGAAGGTAATAATTAGTGCCAGCAAGTAAACCCGCATTCTTATATGTGCTTGATAAAGATAGCTTCAAGTGCAAGGCAGGAGATGACCGAAAAACAGGAGTTTAATTTTATCTGTTTATAATTTTATTAAACAGGTCCCCGTCCTTTTCTTACGGGGGGAGTTCGCCATCATGCTGACTGCATGTTTTATCATGTTGCGAATTATACTCCTCCGCGTACGTGTCAAAATTTTTGTCATGGCTCGGTTCACCCATGTACAATTCATTTGCTGTCACAATGATCAAGACTGCTAATCATCCGATATCCGCCTCATCTCCTCATCTATGGCCGAACGGCTTCTTTGACGTGCTTTGGCCTGCTGGTTGCCAAAATTCCAGGTTAAACTGAAACCGAACCTTTGGTTGTCAAACGTTCTCACACCATCCGTAACAATACCACCATAATTGCTCTGGTAAAAGTAATCGCTGTTGGTTCTGAATATGTCACTGCCTGTCAATTGCACAATAAGGGTTCTGTTCATAAACGATTTTCTCACTCCCACATTCAATCCCTGGTTTCCTTCTACTTCAACCGAACCACGCCATATCCAGGGGCTGTAAATATAGTAAGTGAGTTCCAGGTTTACATCACCAGGGAGTTTGAGCATATTTTGCACACGGAAATTATATTTGCTAACGGTAAGATCAATTACAGTTCCTTGCAGATCGCCCCCGTATGTCTCATAGTTATAGTTGAAAAAGGTATTGAACTGCCACCACTCCAAAGGCTGCACCGGATAAGTAACCGATAATGCATAATTTGTAACCTTGTCCATATTTCGGGGGGTGAGAAAACTGTTCTCTTCTTCAGCAACAAAAATAGTAGCAAAAAAATCGCGTGTGATGCTGTAAGAATTGGAAATAACCAATTTTCTTTTCCAGGAATACGACAGGTTATAATTGGTGATATAGTTGGGTTGCAGAAAAGGATTACCTTTCCATGACTGAATTTCGCTCATTTTATATTCAAATGGGTTCAAAGATTGATAATCAGGTCTGTTGATCCGCCTTCCCACACTTGCACTTATAGTGCTGTTTTTCTGGTTGTTGTAGGAAATACCGATGCTGGGAAAAAAGTCGTTATAATTTCTGTTTACCCTGTCGTCGAGTGTGGGTACCTCACTATCAAGCACACCGAGGGAGGAAGTGTTTTCCATACGTACACCTGCATTCAAAGAGAGGTATTCGTTGGGTTGGGCATTCATCATGAAATAAAAGGCAGCAACATTTTCTTCATAACTAAAATCGTTGCTTTGTGAGATATCGTAAACAGGACTGCCTTCCACAAAATTATAAAAAGCCAGGCTGTTGTCGGTGCGGATATAAGAATACTTGGCCCCGGTGGAAAAAGTAAGAAAGCTGAACTTTTTCTCGTAATCAACCATGGCAGATGCGATATCGATGGATGTGCCCGTATCGAAACGACTGTTGGAGGTTCTGATAACGCTTCCTATACCAGGGTCATAATATGTGTTGGGTTGATCTGTACCACCTGTCAGGTCGTATCGCCCAAAACTGATATTGGTTGATATATTGGCGGTAGTGCCTGGAGTGTACCGGTGGTTAAGATTGATCATGTAGTTTTCAGTAGGATCATCTTCAAATGTTTCAGCAATCAGTAATTCTGCAGGTAATTCATCCTGGGCATGAGCAATGCCGGTATTATTCAGCGACTCACCGCCTCTGTCGGTTATAAAAACCCTGCCATCAAGGGAGATTGAATTTTTTTCATTGAGCGTATAATCCATACCGCCAGAAAAGTTATATCCTGTTCGGTAGTAAAGACCATCGGTTTGCATATCGAGAATAAAACCACGCTGTTCGGATATTTCATTAAAATCATCCTGAAACTCTGAATCGTTGATGGACAGACTAGTGTTAAAAGCCAGTTTCTCTCCCATATAATTGAGTGATGTACCCAGGTTGCCACGTCCGTGATTACCCAATGAATATCCAGATACAAGGTTTCCGTTAAATCCCAGATTCTTGTTTTTCTTCATAATAATATTGATAATACCGCCCGTTCCTTCGGCATCATACTTTGCTGATGGATTGGTAATGAGTTCAATGGACTCAATGTTATCTGACGACATCCCTTCGAGCAGGTTATCCAGATCATCTCCGGAAAGGCGTGACGGACGACCATTGATATAGATCTGCACACCCGACTTACCTTGCAAGCTGATGCTGTTGTCCATATCTACGGTAACTCCCGGTGCATCTCCTAATAGTTCCAGTGCATTGGTTCCCGAGGCATTGACACTTGCCGATACATTATAAACCATTTTATCAGGATGTATTTCGATCAGGTTTTTATCTGCAGAAACCACAACCTCACCCAGTTGATTGACAGCCTGAAGCAGGTAAATGGGATCAAGCTCCAGCATCATGCCGGGTTCAATGGTGATAAGGTCTGAGATGTAGGTACGGAATTCTATATTCCTGATCTGCAAATAATAATCTTCGGGTTCCACATTTTCAAGCAGGTAAGAACCATCTTCCTGGCTCAATACCCCTTTTACAAGAACTGAATCCTTGTTGAGCAAGACCACAGTTGAATACATGGCCGGCTCATTATCAGGGTTGAAAACGAATCCACTTATTTGAGCCTTTTCATTCTGCGCCATTAGCATATTGCAGAAGAACATCAGAATAATAAACAGAGTTAATTTATATTTTAAAATAGTCATAGCCTTCAATTGGATTTAAAAATTTATTCCTGTTTCCTGAAAATCATATACCAGTTGATATAATGAATTTTAGAATCAGGTTTTTGTAATTCTTCCTTGTCTTCCTTTGTAAGAATGGGTATCATAACATCCTGGCCTGGTTGCCAATCAGACGGGATCACGATATTATCTTTGTTTTGCTGGGTTTGCAGTGCTTTTAAAGTTCTGAGGATTTCTCCGGCATTACGACCCACCTCATTGGGGTAAAACTGAAAAGCCCTGATCTCGTTGTCGGGATCCACGAAAAATACGCCCCTTATACTTTGCCCGTTGCCGGTTTTTGAATCAATCATACCATAGCTGTGGGAAATCACCGCGGAACTGTCCACCACAAAAGGAAAGTCAATTTTAACCGGATTTCTGCCTTTGTAAGGGATGGATTCCATCTCTGCTTTCCAGCTTTTGTGTGAAGCCATCCTGTCTACAGAGATCACCAGCAGTTGTGTTCCCAACTCCCTGAACTCATCCTGTCGGTATGCAAGTTCCAGAATTTCTGACGAACACACAGGAGTGAAATCACGCGGATGAGCAAAAAGAATTTTCCAACTCTCCCCAAAATCTTCCGGGAAGGAAATGGGTCCGTTGGTGGATGAACTTTTAAATGCAGGTGCCTTGGAACCGAGCAAAGGTATGCGTTGATCGTTTGCATGCTGAGCCAACGTTATGTTAAAGAAAAAGAGCATTGCCCCTAAGTTGAGAATCATATTTTTCATGAGTGTTATTGCTTTATATCATTTTATCTGTTTATAATTTTATTAAATAGATCCCCGTTCTTTTCTTACGGGGGAGCTCGCCAACACGCTGACTGCATGTTTTACCATGTCACGAATTGTACTTCTCCGCGTGTACTTCGACATGCTCAGCAGAACTGTGTCAAAATTTTTGTCATGGCTCGGTTCATTTATGAACAGGATTATCGCTTTTAATCCTGATTGGGAATTGTCAGCTAAATTACTCCGCACGAAATGGCAAAGGGCAGGATTAATCTCGCATAGAATTGGACAAAAAGTGCATAGGGTGGGGAAAATGGTTTCATATTGATGAATTGCTTGCCCCTGATGCGAATAATGTGAACATTCAATGAAATAAAAATGAAGGTTTTTATTATTTGACCGTCTTCCTCAACTTGATCAATCTCCCATACGTAAGTTGCCGCCATATCCATTCCACGGGTCCGAAACGGAAATACCGGAGCCAGATGGTGCTGAAGAGTATCTGCCAGATATATAAGGTTAGGACGAAAATGATAACAGAGGTATACCCAAACGACATGGCAAATCCTAATCCCACCCCGTAAAAAACAAAAATACTGATGATGCTTTGAAACAGATAATTGGAAAGGGCAGTGCGCCCCACAGCTGCAAACCAGTTCAGCCAACCACTGCGGTGGGTAACAATGAGCGCAACGATGCCGCAATAAGCCAGTGCCATAGGTGTAAGTGCCAGGGCATTAAGCATATATTCCAGAAATTGACGCAATGCACCGTTCATAAAGCCAAACTCTATCCAGGCACGCAGCAAATTCATGGGCAATCCAATGACCAGACCCCAGAGGATGATCTTTTCAATCAGGGGAGTATTGGAAAGAATATTGTTTTCAAGTATTTGCCTGCCCACATAAATGCCGAGCAGAAACAAAAGAGTTATAAGATTGATCTTCAAACTTTTAAAAAAATTATAAAACTCAGGTTTTAAATCTTCAAAAAATTAAACCCGGAAAATTATCACTCAGTAGATATGAGTTATATTTAAAGCAGTGATTTTTCCGTAGTATTTTTTACTATCACATTGTAGCACTGTTACCTAAAATGCTAAATATCAACCATTAACCTTTGTACATAAATCATTCATTTACAGCAATTAACCATAAGTTAATTAACAATTTCTTAAGATTGAGTTTAAATCCACCAAATGATCAATATCTATTTTTACCTCTTAAAACAAATCGAACAAAATGATAAAAATCATCATTGCCGACGATCATGCTGTGGTGCGCACAGGACTTCAACTCATCTTTGATGGCACCAACGATTTGATGATTGAAGATGAATGTACCAATGGAAATGAACTCATCAGCAAGATAAAGGTAAAAGATTATGATGTGGTGATTCTGGATATTTCTATGCCGGGAAAGGACGCCATGGATGTATTAAAAGAAATAAAGGTTTTCAAACCTAAAATTCCGGTTATCATCTTCACCATGAATCCTGAGGAAACATTTGCCATACGATTTTTTCATAACGGAGCCTGGGCATTTATCAACAAAGAATCAGATCCATCACTTTTGGCACAAGCCATAAGAACTGTAAACGCCGGACGTAAATTCTTCACCCAGCATCAGATGGAAATGATGAGTGCGTTGATGAGCGAAGGCAAAACCAATGAAAGCGACCACCAAAGTCTTACCGATCGAGAGTTTCAGGTGCTTCACCTTCTGGCATCCGGAGAAAGTTCAACTAATATTGCCAAAAAGCTCAATGTAAGCAAAAACACCATCAGCAATCACAGAAACAATATCCTGAAAAAAATGCAACTGAAAAACAATTCTGAACTCACCCGATACGCCATAACACACGGTATCATTAAATAATTTCATTATATCCTTTCCCGAAAAAATAAATTTCAATCATGCATAAGTTTATTGTCATTTTTCTTTTCCTGAAAACGTTACTTCTTATCAGTTTGACCAATTTTCAGGAAAAAGAACATCAACTAACAGATGCAGAAAAGTCCTCATTAATACAGCAGGCAGAAGAATTGATTTTCCATCAGCCGGAGTATGCTATGAGAATAGCCCTTGATAGCGAAAAGCAATCGCGTAAAGACAACAATCACTTCATTCTGATTAAAAGTTGGTATATCCAGTCTCTTTATCACATCAATTCAGGAAATATCCAGCAGGCAAAAGGATTTGCCGAAAAGGCTATTGCCCTGTCACAGGAAATGAAATTCGACCGTTTATTGGTTGATGCCCACCTTTTAATGGGTGAGATCGTTTACAACGAAGGTCAATTCGAGAGATCAATGAAATATTTCCTGGATGCAACCAAACTTTCTAAAAAGATCAGATACAAGCAGGGTGAATCTTTTGGATTAAATATGCTTGGTAAGTACCACTATTCTAAAGGAAATTATTCGAGAAGTCTCAACTATTTTCAGGAGGCAATGGCCATAGCCAAAGAGATCGGCAATCCAGATCTTCAAATAAAAATACTGAACAATATTGGTAAATATTTTGAAACTCACGGCTTATTTAAAGAGGCACTGGAAAAGTATCTGTCAGGTTATGATCTAATTGATTCAACAAAAAATAAGGTTATTAAGGCAACCACCTATAATCATCTTGGAAATATTTATGACGAAACCGGAGACTATGAACAATCGCTTCGATTTCATAAAAAGGCGCTCAATCTTCGCAAGGAGATCAATTATGTGGAAGGAATGGCCAAATCAGATAAAAATATTGGTGAAGTTTTTCAGAAAAGCAACCAATTAGATAGCGCAGAATACTATTATCAAAGGAGTTATAATACATGTAAAGCGATAAATTACAAAAAAGGCAAGATCAAAAGTCTTTTCCTTTTAGGTGAGATATACCATCAGACAAACAGGCTAAATGAAGCTGAAAACGCCTACCTTGCATCTGTTGAAGAATCTGAGTCTATTGGATACCAGAAGGGTAACATGAAGATTTACCTGAACCTGGGAAGATTACAGAAAGAAACAGGAAATCCCCGTAAAGCAGAATATTATCTGAAAAAAGGGATAGAGAGCGCCAGGGAAGATACCTTAAACTCCATGCTCGAACCATTATACCGGGAAATAGCTCAAGTGCAAACAGACCTTCACAACTATCAAAAGTCTAACGAGTATCTCTTAAAATATGTGGCAACCAAAGAGTATATGCTGAACCATGAGAAAAACGAAAATGTGGAACAGTTGCGCATCGCTTTTGAAACCGACCTGAAAGAAAAAGAGAATAAAATACTACAGCAGGAAAACACACTGATGGCCCTGAATATGCAACGGAAAAACATACTCATACTTGTAACCGGTCTTATCCTTGTAATGCTCATTCTTTTCACCTTAATGACCTACCAGAGGGTAAAATCCAAAGAACTCGCAAACCTTGAATTAGAAACCCTCAATAGTCATATCACACAAAAAAACGATCAACTTGCTCATCTAAACAAAGAACTAGATCTGTCCAACAATGAAAAGGATAAATTTTTCTCCATCATAGCACACGAATTGCGCAACCCCCTTTGGTGGTTTAAGAATTTATCTGAAACACTAAGCACACGGTTCAATAATGGGGAAACCGATCGGGTAAAAATGCAAAAAGGACTGAATTCACTCAATGAGAGTGCTAAAACAGCGTTTCATCTGATCGACAATCTGTTACAATGGTCGAAATCGCAGCTGGGCAGATTAACCTATCAACCTAAAACCTTCCGGATGAATGAATTGGTCAGGAAAACATTCAATTTGTTTCAACCTGAACTGGAATCTAAGAATATTCGAACAAGAATTGACATTCAGGAAGATTCAATGGTTTATGTGGATCATGAGCAGATCAATACTGTGCTAAGAAATCTGATTTCCAACGCTATCAAATACACACCTGAAAATGGAACTATTGCCGTGTTTTCCGAAAAAAAAGATCAGTTTCTCAGGTTATGTATTCAGGATAACGGCATTGGTATTTCACCCGGGAACCAAAAGAAATTATTCGATCCGAAGATAGAATACACCACTCTTGGTTTGTATCAGGAAAAAGGAAGTGGGTTAGGATTGTTATTGTGCAAAGATTTCGTGGAAATGAACGGAGGCAATATTCGCATGGAAAGTGAGGAGGGAAAAGGAACCCGATTCTACTTTAGTGTTCCGCTCTCCACAGAAAAGATACCAGAACCTGTATAAACTTTCACTAAAAGAATTTCAATCTCCCAGACAAAAATCAGTGCACTATGAAAAAATCATTAACACACCTTTAGCACAAGCTTAAGTTTTCATTTTAAAAGTGGCGCCCGATCATCAGCAAATATTACAACGTGTTACAAATCAACATCCCTGAATAAAATAGTACTTTTCACTATGCCTCGTCTATGAATCACACTATTGATAGATTACAGGAACCGAAATAATATTGCACTTCCAAAAACAAAATTTTCACACAAATCAAAAGACAAAGAATTATGAAAAAATTTCTACTTAATTTACTCCCCGCAGCGCTTATCTGCTTCTTGTGGGTAGAGGTATCAGCACAAAACGCCAAATTCGAAATTTACATCCAAAGTACCGGTGTTGTTTCCATCGAAGATGAAGACGACGAAGGCAACCCCATCACACTTACTTTTGATGCATCTACCGACGATGCAGAACAGGAAAATGATGAAGTTGACACAGCTTTTGACGACGATCTCGATGCAGGTTGGGAAGGTGCTCCTGAAGACCAGAACATTCTTACCATGGGATTGCGTTTCCGCGATATTTTTATCCCACAGGGTGCTACCATAGACTCTGCTTTTATCGTTTTAAACGCCCATGAAGGCAAAGATGCTGAAGACGTGGCACGTTTAACCATTTCCGCTGAAGCTGCAGACAGTGCAAGCACATTCGATGAAGAAAACTTCAACAACGAATATCTGCTCACCGACCGCCCAACAACCAATGCATCTGTATTATGGGAAGTTGCAGAAGAATGGGGCATCTGGGAATTTTACAGTACTCCTGATTTAAAAGACATTGTACAGGAAATCGTTGACCGTGATGGATGGAAAATGGGAAATCCCATTGCATTTATCTTTGGTGGTGAAAACCAAGGACCAAGCGATGTGGACAATGCACGCGAATTCTGTTCTTATGAAAACATTGCCGACCCCGAAGATGGTGGCGACGGACAAAATCACCCCGAAAGAAGACCCAAATTTGTAGTTTATTACACTGCTCCCAGCTACGCCTATTCTTCTTACATCAAATCAACCGGATTTGTAACCATCGAAGATGAAGACGATGATGGAAATCCTATAACCCTGACTTTCGATGCATCAACCGACGATGCTGAGCAGGAAAATGACGAAGTGGACACCGCTTTTGACGATGACCTCGATGCAGGATGGGAAGGTGCTCCCGAAGATCAGAATATTCTTACTACCGGATTACGTTTTACAAACATTTCAATACCCCAGGGCGCAACCATTGAATCTGCTTACCTGGTTATGAATGCACACGAAGGCAAAGATGCTGAAGATGTGGCACGTATGACCATACAGGCGGAAGCAGCCGATAGTGCATTTACTTTTGATGAAGAAAACTTCAACAACGATTATTTGCTTACCGATCGTCCGAAAACAAATGCTTCTGTCATGTGGGAAGTAGATGAAGCATGGGACATCTGGGGTTTTTATGAATCTGTAGACTTTAGTGAGGTGATTCAGGAAGTTGTGGATCGTGAAGGTTGGAAACAGGGAAATGCCATTGCTTTGTTTTTGCAAGGTGAAAACCAGGGACCAAGCGATGTGGATAATGCCCGCGAATTCTGTTCGTATGAAAATATCGCCGATCCTGAAGATGGCGGTGACGGACAAAACCACCCCGAAAGAAGACCAAGACTGGTAATCAACTTCAGTCTGCCTACCGTTGGTGGAACACAAACCATCACACTATCAGATTCTGATATTACTGTATTCCCCAATCCTTCCAATGGAATAATCAACGTTGAGATTAAAAACCAAAAACAGGCACAGATATTCATTTATGATCTTACCGGAAAAGTGGTTGCTTCTGATTTTGCAGGATCAACTCTGAATCAGATCAATGTGAGCAACCTCAACAAAGGTATTTATGTTCTCAAAGCCATACAGGGCGAAAATGCTTATGTTCAGAAAATTGTTGTTGAATAATTTCCTTAACAAATAAATACAATCTGCCTGATGAAAGCAACAGGTCTTTCTCAGGCAGATTTTCTCTTATCGACCCAATATTCCATCAAATTACACTGCAAACAAAAACCCTTAACTACACGAATTAACGCAAAACCTCAACTCAAGTCATGATCAGGCAATTCACAAATTCAATCATCCTTTTTTGCTTTTTATTGTTTGGGAATATATTCCCGGCTATGGCACAAAACAATACTATTACCGGTAAGGTAATCGATGCTGTATCAGGCGAGCCACTGCCCGGTGCCGCCATCCGTATTGAAAACACCACCCTTGGTACAACCACCGATCTCGATGGAAATTTCAAGCTGTCCAACATCAGAACCAATACAACCACCATTTTGGTTTCCTACGTAAGTTACCAGACAGCACGGGTGGAACTTGAATTTGATAAAGAAAGAGTATTGGATTTCACCATTGAACTGGCAAACGAATCCACCAACCTGGATGAAGTGATCATTACCGGAAATGCCTCGGGACAGGTAAAAGCAATGTTGGATCAGAAAACCGCAATCAATATCAAAAATATAGTTTCCTCTGAGCAAATTCAGTTGTTTCCTGATATGAATGCTGCAGAAGCCGTAAACAGGATACCCGGGATTTCACTTCAGCGCGATCAGGGCGAAGGGCGTTATGTACAATTAAGGGGAACACCGCCGGAACTGACCAACTTCAACATCAACGGTGAGCAAATCCCTTCACCCGAGGGTGATGTAAGATACGTAGGGCTGGATATCATCTCAGCCGACCAGATCGAAAGAATTGAAATATCAAAAGTGCTTACTCCCGACATGGATGCAGATGGTATCGGGGGAAACGTAAACATCATCACCAAAAGTGCAGAAAGTGAAATCCCTGACATACAGGCTTCCTTATCAGGCGGGTACAACAATCTCAGACAAACAGAAAATGCACAGTTACAATTTTCTTACGGGCAAAGAGTCAATAAATTCGGATTTAAGGTAAACAGTAACTACTATGTGAATAACCAGGGATCAGACAACATGGAATTTGAATATGCCAAAGGCCCCTTCTTTAACACCGGAGACCAGCAAGATGGAGTGGATAACTACAAAGTTCATTACCGGGAGATGCAATTAAGGCATTACAATATTACACGCGAAAGAATTGGTGTGAGTGCCAGCCTGGATTATCGCTTTAATCCCAATTCTCTGGTTTACCTGCGTGGCATGTTCAACAGGTTTGGTGATGATGAAATCAGAAGAAGGGTTATATTTACCCTCGACGACCCTCTGAATGAAAACGTATATCTCTATGGCGGAGTTGACAGGGATGTGCGCGAGAGAACCAAAATACAACAAATCAGCACTGTTAATTTAGGTGGAGAGCACGATACCAGATTCTTAAAAATTGATTATGAAGCAGCAGTTTCTCAGGCAACAGATAATCAACCCGATCGGGTGCAAGCCCTTTTCGACAATCCCGGACAAGCGATTAATATTCAATTTGACAATTCAGACCCGGATTTCCCCGTTCCGCTCTTTGCCAATGAAATTGACACCATCAATGCAACCAATTACGAAGAATACGAATTTAAAGAATTGATCATGTCCGATGGTTTAGTGGTTGACAGGAACTTATCAGGAAGACTCAACATCGAGGTTCCTTATGAGTTTGCCAACCAATCAGGTTATTTCAAATTCGGTGGAAAATTCAGATTTAAGGAGAAAACACGAGATTTCAATGCTGACGCTTATTCAGCGTATTTCACTTCTTCCAATACTTACCCTGGTACAGGGCAAACCCTCACATTGCCCGGACTAAGTGACGGTTTTGTGGATAATAATTTACTCGGTCAGGGATACACTTTAGACTTTATTCCTTCACCTCAAATGATGGTCGATTTCCATGAATACAATTCACACTTTTTTATCATTGACAGAACCGGGGGCAAAAATGAAACTTTCGGACAGGACTACTTAGCCAGGGAAGATATATATGCTGCCTATGGTATGCTCAGACACGATATAGGGGATCTTATGATCATCGGAGGTTTACGGTATGAAAGAACATTTGTGGATTACGAAGCCCGGTCGGTTCTACTTGACAGGGGGAGATTCGACAGATTGGATACCGTATCCGATAGCAGAACCCACGACTTTTGGCTGCCACAGTTTCAGATGAGATATGCCTTCAATGACAATTTTAATTTACGATTGGGTTACACACATACTTTTGCCCGCCCCAATTTCAGCGATGTACTCCCCTACCGGCAAATCGACAGGGATGAAGTGGAATTTGGAAATCCTGATTTAATTTACCCCACGGCACAAAACGTGGATATTTTACTTGAAAACTATCTGAAAGAAGGCGGCATTATCTCGGGCGGATTGTTCTACAAAAAGATTGATGATTTTATATTCTATTTTGAACGATACGCGAGGGAAGGGGATGTTCAGGATGTTTCACTCAACCTGTATTCCATTCCCATTAATGGTATAGAAGCATTTGTTTATGGTGCTGAGGTTCAGACACAGTCGAAACTGCATTTTCTTCCGGGTTTTCTTGCCAACTTCGGTGTATTTCTCAATTACACCTACACTTATTCGGAGGCACTCATCAACAAAAGACAGCCTGCCAACTATACCGATGCAAGGGTGACATTCCTGGGTGACTACATAGCCGATTTTACTATTGAAGGTGAAACAGAACAGATTGAACTACCCGGTCAGGCACCCCATGCCGCAAACCTGGCCTTTTTCTTTGATAATGATATTTTCTTTGCTAAAATTGCAGCCAATTACCATGATGATTTTCTTCATGAATTAGGTGCAGATTCAGACCTCGACCGGTATTACCATAGTTTGTGGCACCTTGATTTCACAACCAGTTACCGGATCAATGACAACATTACCGTGTTTGCCGATCTGATTAACCTCACCAATGCACCCCTGAAATTTTATCTGGGATCACGCGACCGCATCTTACAACAGGAATACTATTCATGGTGGGGCAGAACGGGTGTGAGAATGAATTTCTAAAAAGTTATTGACTTATCAAACAATAAAAAATGATCAACTCTTTTTAAAATAATGCAGATATAATAAGAATTTCTTCAGCGAATAAATCAGAAAGATACTTTTGCTTAAGATAATTCAATCATTTTTCATCAGGATTATAGAAAAATACTTTCTAAATATTATAAAAGAATCATCAAAAATGTAACAGGCACACTAAAACACCTTACCGTGAAATATAACAATACCACAAAAAAATTCCTGACATTAATTGGCAGTATTTTGATTTTAAACATCTTGCTGCCCCCAGAGCAAACAAATGCTCAAATATTAGAAAACGAACCAGTTTACTCAAACGATCGTGTTACTGCATTTAAAGTACGCTCAGATTTTAATGCAGAACTTGATAAGAATACAGGCTGGTCAGCTGAAATTAACCAAACAAAACCTCAAACAGTCGACACCCCTTTTCGTATCCGTTTTGAAGTAGAAAGTGACACTACAGTTCATCGACGTCAATATAGTCTGCAATACCGATGGAATAACAGTTCATGGACTTACCTTGAGGCGCATGATTTTCCATATCCCTCATCTGCATCTCCAACCATAAGTATCGTTAGTTGTGAGGCATATTTCATGGGTGAAACAGCAGAAGATCTGATTCATGTATCAACACAACCAGCAAACCCCGGAGCAGGTATCAGCTTGTCACCTGTAACTCCGGGGTGGTGGCCAACCCCACGCGATGGAGCATCAGCAGAATGGGAATTCGCACTGGTAGTTCGCAGATGGGCTGATGGTCCCAAACTTGTAAAAGATGGTGACAAGATTTCGCTTAGACTGGTTGATCATTTAGGTCACCCACTCAAAGGCTTTATACCTGAATTCACGGTCACTATTCCTGATGCACACCTCGGTGGAACTTTCGTTGAAACACCTGCACGAATTGGCCCGTATGAAAATAGCAACGGGGATTTATATTTCATGATGGAACCAACAGAAACAGACAATGTTTTCATGATGGTAAAATCAACCGACAAGGGTAAAACATGGTTTGAAGTTGATGCTGAAAACCGTCCGGAAAAAGGTGATTTGGAAGGTGTTGGTTCTGTGGTAGACAATAAAGGAGTTATTCATATTGTTCATCAAATATCTGAAGCAGTTTACCACCATGCCTTTGCCATGTCAGAAAATTCAGATTGCAATGATTGCTGGGTGGTAAAAGACAAACTAATTACAGAACATGAAGATCCTCCAACTCAGGCGGCAGACATCGTCCTTCGTCCGGATGGAAGTCTTGTAACTGTTTTTTGCAACAGTGACAAGATACAATACAGCATTCTGAAACCAAGCGGAAACTGGAGTAAACCAATTGATCTATCACACGATTATCCGTTTGGATTTACAAATCCATCCATTACTTCCTTAGCTGATGGCACAATAGACATAGCCTTTAAAAGCATAGACGGGGCAGGCTGGCACAGGCAATTGTTACCCGATAATTCACTCACACCTGCGCAACAATTTGCCAGCAATCTTGGAACAACCGAATATGAAAACATTTCCATATTACCGTTGATTTACCTTCCTGGAAAGCAAACTACCGTTGCGATTTTCCGTCAAACTGACAAGTTTCTGTATTTATCTGCCAGATCAAACAATAATCTTTGGTCAGAACCCGTAAAAATATCTGACAAGCCTGTGATTACTAACGCTGTAGACTCTGATCAAACAGGTGCTGATGCTGTGGCATGGGGTGATAAAGTTGTTTTATCATACATAGATAAAGAAGACAGAAACATATACTTTTCGGTGATAGAAAATTTTGCAGAAATACCTTCTGCAAGGCTGCTAATTCAAGATATTGAAGGTTCCTGGATCAGAGGAAATATCCTGAACCATCAGGATGGATCAGGTATTTACGGCATTATCTATGATGCCGGAAGCAAAGGGGGTTCGGGTTATAACAAGTATTTTTATGTGGAGATGAGGCGAGAAAAGTAAAGGTAACAGACCCAGGAAAACATTTCAATGTAGATATCATAAACAGTTGTTGTTAATTTAACACATTGATAAATCAAGATGATTAGTATCAGCAAACCAAAATTAAAGATAAACCTATGACACTAACTCTGAAGTCAGCAATTGTTATATTTACGCTGATCTTATTTGCTTGCAATGCCAATCAGGACAGAGACAACCATAAACCCTATTCTAAGGATTCTATCGCAGTTGCATTGGAAGATATGTTGGAATTCTCAATTTCAACTTCACATAACGAAAATGATACTGTACTTTTAAGGATAGCATTCATAGGCGATGCTGAACCAAAACCCCTTCCAGAGTTTCCAGGAATGAAAGGTGCTGTTCAACATATCAATAAACTTACAAAATCAACTCCGGTTGATTTTGTAATAGGCATAGGTGATATTGCCCACAAAGGTACGAAAATCCAATACGAGGAAGCAACAAAGGTTTTACAAATGCTTGATATTCCCATCTACCCCATTATGGGCAATGAAGAACATGAAAGTACAATTGAAAGGTATCTGCAGTATGCCAAAAAGTGGAATGAAAATATACAAAAAACAAGCTATGTAATCAATCATGAAAAGGTAGCATTTGTTCTCGCATCCCCCGATCATGGTCGTGATTTTAACGACAGTGGAGTTTTATGGATTGCAGAGCAACTAAAAAGACTGGCTCCAAAACCTGTATTTCTTATAGTGCATGGGGCACAAACTGGTGTTTATCCTGAAAACAATGACAAGGGCATTAGCAACCAACTTTTTAAAAAACAAGTAATCGGGCAACCAAATCTTTGCGCGGTTATTTCTGGCGACCTACACATGGACATGGATAGAGTAAATCATTCAAAAAAAATTGATCAGATTCACTACCTGCATATTCCCGCTTTGGAACGCACAAAAATACCCGACAAAACAAATCATACGCCAATGTTTCGCGTTATGACAATCTCAAAAAATGGGGCAGTGAAAATAGACACTTATACGGTAGGTAAAGATTCTTCAATGGAAGAACATCAATACATCTTTTCACAGAAGCTCCAACCCTAAGATTGGATAATTGCTGCAATCAAATACGTATTGTTTAGCATAGGAGAAGATCTCCACATTCTATTCATAGATAACTGACAATTCAAGGTAAAATCTTAAAATATACCGAAAAAAGGAATCAATATCCTAAAAATAAGAAAACGCTTTTTGCCACTATAAACGGTAACATCTACCTCAACTTGACCAATCTCCCATACGTAAGTTGCCGCCATATCCATTCCACGGGTCCGAAACGGAAATACCGGAGCCAGATGGTGCTGAAGAGTATCTGCCAGATATATAAGGTTAGGACGAAAATGATAACAGAGGTATACCCAAACGACATGGCAAATCCTAATCCCACCCCGTAAAAAACAAAAATACTGATGATGCTTTGAAACAGATAATTGGAAAGGGCAGTGCGCCCCACAGCTGCAAACCAGTTCAGCCAACCACTGCGGTGGGTAACAATGAGCGCAACGATGCCGCAATAAGCCAGTGCCATAGGTGTAAGTGCCAGGGCATTAAGCATATATTCCAGAAATTGACGCAATGCACCGTTCATAAAGCCAAACTCTATCCAGGCACGCAGCAAATTCATGGGCAATCCAATGACCAGACCCCAGAGGATGATCTTTTCAATCAGGGGAGTATTGGAAAGAATATTGTTTTCAAGTATTTGCCTGCCCACATAAATGCCGAGCAGAAAAAGGGCAAGGACTTTGAATATTCTGCCTTCCATAAGGATTCCAGACAATCGCAGAAGAGGCATGAAAGCATTTATTTGAATCCATTCCTTGAAATTGGTGATCGAGTAATAAGCAGCCATCGTGAATTCAGTATCTCCATTTTTTGAGGCATCTTCTGAAAGCACACGACTTGCCAGGTCAATGAATCTCTCCCTCAGGAATTCAGGATAAAAAGTATCGGTAAGAAACATAAAAACCCAGTGAACCACTGGCATCAACAGCAGTATTGCTGCCCATACCAACAACTTTTTGTTGGAAAAATGGCGAAAGAAGACCAAAAGAAATCCCAGAACCGCATAGAGCGTAAGAATATCACCCAACCAAATGAAAAACAAATGAATTCCACCAATAAGAAGCAATCCCAACATTCTTTTCAGGAAAAAGGGTACAAAAACCCGGTCTTCCTTATTCATTCGCTGATACTGCAGGGCAAACCCAATTCCGAAAAGAATGGAGAAAATGGAATAAAACTTTCCATCCACAAAAATGAATGCAAGCATTTGCAATATATAATCAAGGGAAGCAAATCTCATTTGTGCAATTTCATCTTCAGGAATAAAATACTCACCAGAAAGATATCTGATATTGGCAACAAAGATGAACAGAATAGCAATGCCGCGTAAAATGTCGAGGTATTGAATTCGTTCTTTGTTGGGTACCGGGATATCGGGATGGTCGGTGGTGAAAAGTCGGATGTTGACTTTTGATGATTCATTATTGGAAACTATAGGGGTTGTCATGTGCTATTTTATTGCTTTTTAATGAGCTTGTCATCTACCATCATATTGCATTTTTAAATTTAATAATTACATCAATCCGGAAACTCGTTTTTGGAATGAACTCAATAGTTTAAATACAACGCCCCGGCAATAAACAGCCCGGCCACTGCAGTAAGAATAAGAAAGAGCGGCCAGATAAACTTTACCCACTTTTCAAACGGTACACCGGCAATGGCCAGTGATGCCATTAATACTCCATTGGTTGGGATGATCATGTTGGAGAACCCATCGCCCGAGATAAAGATCAACACTGCTGTTTGCCTGGAAATATCCAATAGGTCAGATAATGGAACCATCAGTGGCATGGAAACCATGGCCTGACCGGAAGCTGAAGGGATGAAAAAGTTCAGCATCATTTGAAATGCATACATCCCCTGTGCCGAAACTAAAGGGTGCTTTCCTTCAAGCAGCAGAGATGTACGGTAGAGAATGGTGTCAATGATCATCCCTTCTTCCATCACCACCTGAATACCCCTTGCAAAACCTACAATGAGCGCAGGTACAAGCATTACCTCCAGTCCTTTTATAAAACTCTTCATGGCCTGGTCTCCTGTCATGCCGCTGATCAGAATGGTGCAAACACCCACGGCAAAAAAACCGCCTGTCATTTCAATAAGCCCCCACCCCATGGTTTGAACAGCAAAGAGGATCATGGCGAACAATACCAAACCGGATACAGCAATTCCTATATGTTTTTTGGTGGGTTTATGACCTCCATCCACCATATGGTTGTCTTCCACCGTAAAGGGATCATCGGGCATCACAGAACGAGACTTGTCCCTTTTCACCCTTTTCCCGTAAATAACCAAAAAAGCAAAGGCAATTGTAACACACACAATAAAGAAGACAATGCGCAAGCCGATACCACTGCCAATGGGTAACTCGGCAATTCTTTGCGCGATCTGAACAGTAAAAGGATTGGTAATGGCTGTTGACCAGCCTACGCCGGTGGCTAAGGTAAGCAGACCAAGTCCGAACAAACGGTCGTAACCAAGCCGTTTTGAGATCAGTAAAAATATAGGTATCAATGGTATAAACTCTGCACCCATTCCCATAAAAGTAGCAGCAAATGCAATAAAAATAAAAAGAATAAAACTGAGCAGCAGTGGAGAACCTCCAAATTTGTAAAGCAAGAGGTTGATAAAAACATTGATCGTGCCCGTTTGCTGTATCAAAGTGAGCACAGCTCCGATGATAAACACAAAAAAGATCAGTGGAGCAGCAGAGTTCAAGCCTTTGGGGATGGACGAAAACAAACCCAACAGACTTATGGGGGTTGATTTACCGGGCACCTCCTCACCCAGTACCACACCCTGAACTGAAAAATGCCTGGGTATCTGTTGGTAACTTCCCGGAACAACCAATGTTTGCTGTACATTGTCCACTTCACGTGTGATTCGTTCAAACTGTCCGCTGGGAACAAAATAGGTCATGATACTGCTAAACAGGATAATTGCCGATAAAAAAATAAAAACGTGGGGTATTTTCAAATTTTTCATGCACTTTCTTTTAATTTTGATTCATCAACAGGGATATCGTATTTAATATCCAGCAGGTCAACCCTTTTGGTGTGTTTTTCAAACTGTATAAATGGGGTAAGGATAAGCATAACCAATGGAAAGATCACTGCAATAACAATTATATATTGCCAACTCAACCATGCCGAAAATATCCCCATCAACCAGGCACCTGATGCAAGACCAAGATTTGATATGGCCATATACAACGTAAACTGAGTGGCGGAGATGCGCTTCCAGCACAAATTCATGGCTGCTGCAAAAATGGCAATGGTGGTAAATGTTACAAGGGTGTAAAACGCTCCTACAAATAAAATGATAAAAATTCTGTTTTCCCAGTAAGGCTGTGCCAATGCAGCAGATACCAACAGTACGATCAGCATTGCAAGATAAATCCTTAACATTTTAATTTTTCCGAAGATATCAATCAATGCTCCGGCCACAAACATTCCTAAAACACCTGAAATGAGGTTCACTACAGAAAACATTTGAGAATAACCAGTATCTGTCCATCCCAGTTCCTGCACTGCCAAAACAGGTATCAATGTATCCATCACCCCTCTGCCCATTGAAAAACTGAATGCTGCCACTCCCATGATCAGGCTTACAGGTAAAACGAAAACCCTGAAAAGACTCAGGAAAACGGTTTTCCAGTTTTGAACCTGTATTTTCGCGGCGTTACGGGAAACACCCCCTTTTTTACTCCAGGGCAACTTCTTCTCGCAGGGTCTTTCCTTGATCAGCAGCGGGATAAACATGATCAGAAAAACCAGGAGCGCCAGGGAGGCAATGGCGGTAAAAAACCCGTACTGATTGATCATAAATACACCAAGGGCAACAGACGATGAAATACCTACGGTTTTTGAACCCCACATCAACCCGTTTGCCCGGGCCTGCTGATCGACAGGGAGTACATCAATGGCCATCCCATCAACAGCTATATCCTGGATAACGGCAAAAAATCCCACAAAGAAACCCAAAACTTTCAGCATTAGCAAGTTATTGAGTGGATCGTGGATGAACGCCATGGATAAAAAGCTGGTCGCCAGGCCAATTTGTCCAAAAACAATCCAGGGCCGGCGTCTGCCCATGATCAGGTAGGTGAAACGATCGATGATGGGGGCAGCAACAATTTTAAAACTCCAGGGTAGTCCAAGAATGGCAACAAATCCTGCAATCTCTGCCGGTGTTTTTCCGTTCATGGCCATCCAGGCAGGCAGTCCAAACCAAAGCAAACCTTCAGGAATACCCTGTGCAAGGTACAAAGCAGAAAACGAAAGATACCGAAGTACCTTGTTTTGCGCCAGTGCAGGAAATCTCTTGAAGGTAATGGGGATTTCTCTGTATTGCGTCATATTTTATTCCTTTTGTTTTATTCGTTCGCCGATTCAAGTTCGTTTAAAACCAATACCAATTCAGAACTGTTCCAGTAACCATGCTCTTCCACGATTTTACCATCCTCAAATCTTGCTGTTACATGCACCGGGATCTCAAATGTCTGACCATTTGCTCTCAATGTTCCCGACCATAGACCCCAGAAATTGACCCAGGTCTCATTTTCATCGGTTACGACCATTTCAAAATAATCTTCGTCCGCTACATAATGGATATCTGAAAACATTTCATGTTCCTGTTTCCAATTACCAATCACCGAATCCAATGATATTTCGCCCTTTTCAGTAACATTATTCCTGAATTTTGCTGTATCGGCATAGTAGGATCGATACTCGTCCCAGTTTTGCGCCAGGTAGTTTTCAACAGAAGACTTAAACGCATCAACCTCAGGTGATGAAGATGCATAACGAACGGGTTGATTGGAATTACATGCAGACAATAAAAATATCATCAATGCAAGGAGAGTTAGCTTTTTCATAGGTTTTTAATATTTATGTTAAGTGTAAATGAACTTGCATAACAATTACGATCATGCAGGATTTATAATTGCTGAGTAAAATTACCGGGCATATGAATAAAAACGGTAGGATAAATCTCGCATAGCGTTGGACAAATCGCGCAAAATGCACCCTTCTGTTACGGGGTGACTAAAGTTCAACCCGTTATCACAACAATGTTATCCATTCAGCCATTTTTCAAAGCTTTTGTTGGGTTCTCCATCAGGATAAGTCCAGTCGGGTTGAAGTCTGAGTCCGCTGTCTTTTCTCCAGATAAAATCGAGCGCATCAGATATTTGCTTCTCGTTGTCTAACAGGATAAGCATAAGGAAACCATTCAGCAATTTTATTTTAGAGATACAGGATGAGATATTCTGAACCAGCAAGGCATTTTGTATTACTTCCACCTGCCGTTCATCCCATGAAGCCCAAACGATTCCATTTTCATCCGATAAAAGCGTTTTCAGATTTAAAGATATGTTGATCACCAGAGACGTCCCGGCAGGCAGCTCATGGATAACACTACTGCCCGGATATTTCCAGGAAATACATAAACCGGGGTGGAGACAAATATCTCCATCCCGGTTTAATTTTCCTGTTGTAGTTATGATCTGCATCATCCAGCGTTTTGGGAAATCCATTTGTAAATGGGTTGATTATTTTGAAGGGGGTGGCATGTTGCTCAAATCAACGCTAAGTCTGTAAAGATATGCCCAGGAAGTGTTCACCAGTTCGACGAATGTATCACGCATCTCTTCAGTTTTTTTCTCTCCATGCGCTTTCTCATATATTTCCCAAACATTATCGCGCTCTACATCCAATGCTGTAAAATTAGCATAAGGGGTGGCCACCATGTAATCAGCTTCATCTGCACTTCCACCAATAAAAGAGTACCAAAAACCACGGGGAGAACCTTCCGCTTTGGTCATCTCATCAGAAACCTCTGTGATCATTTCTCTGAAGTTCGTCCAGTGATTAACATGGAAATAACTTACCCAAAGCACGGAATCAGTATTGGGATAAGATTTGCTGATATCGGGCATAAACCTTGTAAAGTTTCTTTTTGCGGATTCCACATGCGGATTGATCAGATCCCTTCCTATATCTCGACAGGGCATGGAAGCAGGATCACTTTCATCCATTTCAGACCAGCTGCCCATGGCAGAAGCCAAAATATACACATTTCCCTCACCGTTTATTCTGCTCCACATGTTCCAGTTCCATTCTCCTTCATTTTCAAGATAACATGCTTTCCAGGCTTTGACACCTTCACGGAATTGATTGTTGTGACCAGGTTTGATCGTGAATTCTGTCATGGAAAGTGTAAAACCTGCATCTTCCTGTGCATGCACGCTGTTGACAGAAACGATTGATACTGCAATAAAGACAAAAGCGAAAAATAGTTTTGTAATGTTTGTTTTCATTGATCTTTTCATAGTAAGATTGATTTTGATTTGCCTACTCTTTTTCAGGATTTTCGGCTTCCTCCTCTGCTAAAAGAACTGATGTAAAAGTAGGCAGGGAAGCATAAAGCATTGTAGGACAAATCTTGCAATGTGTTGGACTTTTCTGTTATTGATGCGTCAGGAGAGTTGTTTCAATCAGTTATCAGGTGAGCATCAGTCGACAGACAATGGTTTATGGCCGGACGACGATTCGTAGCCGGACGACTACAGTTCGTCCCACCACTGAAAAGAATGATCTGAACATGATTGAACGAAACTCAGAACAACTGACCTAATAAAATTCCATATTTTTTAATGCTCAGAAAGA
>CAYMLS010000003.1:0-47109 GCA_964390665.1 uncultured Bacteroidales bacterium
AGAAAAGAATGGGGCAGGCATCTGACCGCTTTAATCAAATTATGATCAGATGAACCGTATTTTCTAAAATGACCTTTTAAGAAGATATTATTGGATTGCGCTATTTATCAATTAATAAGCAGGAGGATTGTGATATCTTAAAGTCTGGTTACAATAGATAATGTCATTGAATTTAACTAACAATGCAACCGTGCAACCGGATATCAAAGAATGTAATCGATTTTCTCATCTGCATTGAGTTGGAATTTTAATTAATGGAACTGGTTTTTGAATTAGTTTCAAATCAAGAATGCTTAATAAAAATTTATTTGATGTATTTTATTTGAATGTGTGTCATGCATTATGTTTTTTTGATATGGTTTACCAAAAACGTTATTGCATTTTCATTTAAATTCTCAAACTGGATTTTTCACTTTAAGCAAATGCTTTGAAATGCTTAAAATGAAATCAAATAAATTATTGTTTGAGGTTTCAGATTTGTTAAATTATTTCGTTACTTTGCAGATTAATTAATTATTACTTGTCTTAGGCAATAAATCTTATTGCGCTGTGCAATAAATCTTAAAAAAACGAAACCCATGGCAAACTAAATGCGTAAATATATGACAGCGGGTTTATTTTTTATATATTTGCATGCTGATTAAAATGATTATAAATTTTAATACATAAAACCCTCAAAAACAAAGATTAATTCTCAAAAACAAAGATTAATTTATTATAAATTAAAACTATTATGAAGAACATCAACGTAAGAATTTTGGCTGTACTGCTCATCACCGTGGCATTTTTAAGCAGTTGTGGATTGAATAAAATGATTAAGGAATATGGTGAAGGTGTGAGTTTTACGCCTGAAACCAACCCCCTTGAAAATCATGGTGGTGAAGTAGCAATTGAAGTAACTGGTAGTGTTAGTGAAAAATATTTTCACCCCAACGCTAAAGTGGAACTGATTCCGGTTTTGAAACATGAAGGCGGTGAAAGAGAATTGAGTGTAGTTTATCTGAGAGGTGAAAAGACCTCAGGTGAAGGTACTGTGATCAACAGAAATTCTTCTACTACGTTCTCATTTTCTGAAGTTGTACCTTATCAGGAAGAATTTAAAGAATCAGAACTTGTATTACGTGCTGATGTATATCGTGAAGGTGATGCAGATGAATCCGTTAGTTTGCCTGAAGTGAAAGTTGCCGACGGTGTGATTATAACCTCCCAGAGAGTTGCCAATGATCAGGACCTTGCTCTTGCGCCTCACGGTTATGAAAAAGAGACTTTTGTTTCGGAAACTGCCAACATCTATTTTGATTATATGAGACATAATGTCAACTGGAGGTTTTCACTCAACAGAGATGATGAAGCGCAACAAAAGATTGAAGATTTTACTGAGTTCCTGGAAAGACAATGGAAAGTAAAATCTCTTGAAGTGAGTGCATGGGCATCTCCTGAAGGTGAAGTTGCCTACAACGAAGAACTTTCTGAAGATCGTGCCGAATCAGCGTCAGAGTATGTTGAGCGTCTTATCGACAGACTTGAAAATGAACTAGATACCATGCTGAACGTACCAGAGTTAATTGTTGCTGCCAAAGGTGAGGATTTTGAAGGATTTATGGAATCACTAAATGCTTCTGATATTCAGGATAAACAAGCCATTGCAAATGTCATTAATTCTCAACTCGAACCCGCTGAAAGGGAGCAAAGAATCAAAGACATGACTGTTATTTATGCCGAGGTTGAAGAACTTCTCAAACCCCTGCGTCGTGCCGAGTTGGTTGTAACGCTTTTTGAACCCAAAAAGACCGATGAAGAAATAGCCATGCTGGCAACTGATAATCCTGCAGAACTTGATGTGAAAGAATTGCTTTATGCTGCTACCATGGTTGACGAATCTAATATGCAGAAAAAATTAGATATTTACAATAATGCCAAGCGACTTTTTCCACAGGATTACAGAGGTTTTAACAATGCCGCTTATGTAAACCTTGCGATGGGTAATAAAGAAGCCGCCGCTCAGGATCTCGAAAAAGCAAATCAACTTGCACCCAACAACGGGTATGTTCAAAACAACCTTGGTGTGGTTGCCTCATGGGAAAAAGATATTGAAAATGCACTTTCTTATTTTGAAGCAGCACAAGCACAAGGTGTGGATGTTGACTACAATGTTGGTATCATGATGATCCTTGAAGGTGATTATCAGGCTGCACTTACTTCTTTTGCCGGACGTACATGCACCGGAAATGTTGCCCTTGCTCATATGATGAATGATGATCTTGATGCTGCCATGACAAATCTGGAATGTGCACCAGAAACCGCTCAGGTTGCCTACTTAAAAGCTGTAGTGGGTGCTCGTAGAGATAATGATACAATGGTATTTGAAAATCTTGAAAAGGCCATTAGCATGGATGCTTCAATGAGAGAAGAAGCGGAAGCAGATCGCGAATTTATTCAGTATTTCTCCAGAGCAGAATTTGAAGAAGCTATTCAGTAAAAAATGAGCTACAATGCTTCTTATTTGAATACATAACAAAAAAGCCATCCAATTTTTGGGTGGCTTTTTTGTTATCAATCATTATCTGATTATATTTATATAGATAATTGTTCTGAAATTCTTTGCATTTAATCCCTTCAGTATTATTTTTAAAAGTCATGCGTTTTAAAGTAGATTTTAAGTTGGTTGGACAGGCTCCATTTGTATTACCCGCTAATTATCATGTCGAATTTTCCTCCTGGATATATAAAATGCTACACTTCCAAAGTGAGAAATTCTCACAATGGCTGAAAAATAAATCATACATGAATGAAAATGGTGAATTCAGATTGTTTACCTTTTCAGATATTTTCTTCGAGGAGTATAAAACTCAACAAGACAAACTCCTCATCAGGAGTGATAGTGCCAGTATGATTCTTTCTTTTTACGCTGATCCCGAGATTGAACCCTATGTTTATCCGGTATTCGAGAATAAGGAGTTTAAAATTGGTGATAAATCAGGCAAAGTACTTTTCAGGGTTGATAAACTTGAAACCGTAAATGTTGACCTGAAAAACAAAAACAAGCACTCTTTTCGCTGTTTGTCACCAATGCTTATATCCGGGTCTGGCAGTGCTGAAGGTCCTTATATTTCGCCCGATCAAAAAGATTTTGATAAGCATTTTTTCAAAAGTTTGATGTTTAAATATGCCAATCTTGTCAAATTTATGGGAAGTGGTGCTTCTAACACATTGGCCAATCTGTCAGATCTGCAGTTTAAATTAAAAACAAAACCCAAATCTAAAATTATAAAGATAAAAACCGATACACCTCATCAAAAATCTGTAAAAGGTTATGTTTTTGACTATGAGGTTAATGCGCCTGTTGAGTTGCTGAAAATAGGATTAAATGGTGGGTTTGGGGAGTTGAACCATTTGGGGTTTGGCTGCTCCGAATTGATTTCGTAAGCGATGATTACTTAATGATACACGATCAAAGATTGCAAAAAAAAACCATGACATCTGTCATGGTTTTTTTTGTGGCGGAGAGAGAGGGATTCGAACCCCCGGAGGTGTTACCCTCAACGGTTTTCAAGACCGCCGCAATCGACCACTCTGCCATCTCTCCGGGGGCAAAAGTACAAAAAAAATAATTCCTGACAAGAAAAAATATAATTTTGTCGGCAATTAATTCTTTTTTCATAAACCACCCATGATAAGTACCCTGGAACACATGAGGATGGGTGAATTTGGATGTTCTGTATGACCACTTTAATCAAATATAACCAGATGTATCATCTGATTTTATATGCATGAAAGGTATTGTCATTGATGTTCAAAAGCAGATTGATTTTTCACCATGCCTCAAATGCAATGATTTTAGTATTGTTAATAAATAAAGATAATCCTATGTACGATCTGAAAGTAGCAGTTGTAATTCTTAACTGGAATGGTGAAAAATACCTGCGGGAGTTTTTACCTGCTGTGGTGGATGCTTTGCCAGATTATGCTGGTGTCTTTGTTGCTGACAACGGATCCTCAGATGGTTCTGTTGCCTTTCTGAAAGAAAATTTCCCACAGGTTCAACTTATTTTGTTTGATGAGAATTTTGGATTTACCGGTGGTTATAATAAAGCACTGAAAAAAATAAACGCTGAGTATTTTGTGTTGCTTAATTCGGATATTCTGGTTTCTGCCGGATGGATAGAAAATGTTGTTGAATTTATGGACAAGGATCGGTACATTGCATGTTGTCAACCCAAAATACTCAGTTATCATAACCCCCGAAAATTTGAATATGCTGGTGCCGCAGGCGGGTTTATTGATTATCTGGGATATCCTTTTTGCCGGGGGCGGGTTTTCGATACTTTAGAAGAGGACAATGGGCAGTATGATAAACCTTTAGAGGTTTTTTGGGCCAGCGGTGCCTGTCTTTTTGTAAGGGCAAAAGCGTTTTTTGAAGCAAATGGATTTGACGATGATTTTTTTGCTCATATGGAGGAAATTGATATGTGCTGGAGGATGAAAAGACTTGGATGGCGCATTTTTTCGTGCCCCCAATCGGTGGTTTTCCATGTTGGGGGCGGTACTTTACCCCGGAGTAATCCGCATAAGACCTTTTTGAATTTCAGAAACAGTCATTACATGTTGGCGAAAAATGTAAAAATATCCCGTTTCATTCCTTTGTTTATTGCCAGGATATTGTTAGACCAAATAGCGGCTTTTCAGTTTCTTGTCAAGGGTCAGATAAACGATTTTCTTGCCGTATGGAAAGCACTTTTTGTTGCTTTTTCAATGCTGGGTGCAAACAGGCGAAAATTTGTAAAATTACCTGACAGCAATGTTGAAGGTATATTTCAGCGTAGCATTGTAAAAATGTATTTTCTGGAAAGGCAAAAAAAATTCCCGGAATTCAATAAAGATCTTTTTTCATGATCTTAAAACAATGGGATGAGAAAGAATTATTATGTTCAATTTCTCACAAACACATTGTTTAATCCATTTTGTGGACTAAATGCTTAACCTCTCCTGCCAAATAAAACTATTTGGAAAGTGTTTCTTTGTATTTATGTTGGGTGGGGTTGAAAAAATGCCGTAAACCGCAGAACCACTTCCGGTCATGCTGGCGTATGAAGCACCCAGGGTATACAGTTTCTCTTTAATATTTTTCAAAACAGGGTATTTGGCAAAAATGTGTGGTTCAAAATCATTGACCATCAGGGCACGCCATGTCTCTATAGGTTGCGAAATCACTTCCTCCGGACCCGGAACTTTCCGGTTAGTTATCTTTATTCCTGAATATGCCTCTGCGGTGCTTATATGTATGGGATCAACAACCAGAACCAGGTGTTTTCCACTGAGAATCACATCACAACTACTTAGCTGATCACCCTTACCTCGTGCTACAGCAGGTTGGTTTTTTAAAAAAAAACTTATATCGCTGCCAAGTTTTGAAGAGAAATGATGCATCTCTTCATTGTTTACAGGCAGATTGAATAGTCTTTTTAATATAAGAAATGTGAATGCTGCATCAGCACTACCCCCTCCCAGTCCTGCTCCAACAGGTATCTTTTTATGAAGATGAATGTTTACATTGGGCATCTTGTATTTTTTAAGCATAAGCGCATATGCCTGTTCGCAGAGGTTCATCTTGCCGTTTTCCGGTATTGCCAGACCTGATGAAGTAAAACCTACCTGGTCTTTGTCTGATGGAACGATCTCCAGCGTTTCTTTTAACTGAAGTGGATACATGACTGTTTCTATTTCATGAAAACCGTCATCTCTTTTGTACTTAACCCTTAATCCAAGATTAATTTTACAATTAGGGAAACCGATCATCTTTTTTGCTGCAAACCTAATCAAAAATTATCAGGGTTGATATAACAATTGTTTTTTTTGAATTTATTTTTCTGTTTTTTAAACCACCCAAAAATCTTTTTTAAAACTGAATACATCTTTTTTACCCTCCGTATTTTACCCTTAAATATTTTTTTCCCTGTTAAGCGTTGTAGTAAGTGAAAAGATATTATAATTAATTTTTTTGCAAGGTCATATTTGTTATTTTTGCGTTTATCGAAAACTATTTAAATTTTATAGCATGCCTGCAATACTCAATTCGGTAATTTCCTGGTTTTTAAAGCAGAGGGTTACTCAAATAGATTATTTTATTGAAAACCCTTATGAAGTACAAAACGACCTTTTGTTTGATCTCATAGAAAAAGCCAAAAACACTGTTTGGGGCAAAAAGTATGATTATGCAACCATTAAGGATGTTGAAACTTTTCAATCACGCATTCCCGTGCAGGATTACGATCAGGTAAAACCTTACATTGAGCGATTGAGGAAAGGCGAAAACAATCTTTTATGGCCTACAGATATTAAATGGTTTGCTAAATCAAGTGGTACAACAAGTGATAAAAGCAAATTTATCCCGGTTAGCAATGAATCTTTGGAGGAGTGTCATTTCAAGGGCGGTAAGGATATGTTATCGCTGTATTGCAATTTTCGTCCCGATACCGAAATATTCTCCGGTAAAGGATTGGTCATGGGAGGTAGCCACAATGTCAGTGAGTTTAACAGCCGCTCCTATTTTGGCGATATATCTGCCATTCTGCTTCAAAATTTTCCCTTTTGGGCCGAGTTAATGCGTACCCCGGACCTTTCCATTGCTTTAATGGATGACTGGGAAGTAAAACTGGATAAAATAGCAACTTCAACCATAAAAGAAGATGTAACCAATATCAGCGGTGTTCCTTCCTGGAACCTTGTTCTCCTAAAAAGGGTTTTGGAGATCACCGGAAGAAATAATATCCTTGAAGTTTGGCCCAATATGGAACTTTTTATTCATGGAGGGGTGAGTTTTGTACCCTATCGCGAACAGTTCAAAAAACTCATTCCTTCTGATCAAATGTGGTACATGGAAACCTATAATGCATCCGAAGGTTTTTTTGGTATTCAGGATCAGGCACATTCAGATGAAATGCTTTTAATGCTGGATTATGGCATTTTTTACGAGTTTATTCCCACCTCTGAAATTGGTAAAGAATACCCCAAAGCGCTCACCCTGGAACAGGTAGAGACCAATACAAATTATGCCCTGGTGATATCTACCAATGCCGGACTTTGGAGATACATGATCGGTGATACGATTCAGTTTACCAGCACCTCTCCTTACAGAATTCAGATCACGGGACGAACCCGCAATTTTATCAATGCTTTCGGAGAGGAGGTTATTATTGACAATGCGGAAAAAGCACTGAACTTTGCCTGTCGTGAAACAAATGCTGTGGTGAGTGAATATACGGCAGCACCTGTATTTGTGGAGGATAATAATTCCGCTTCCCATGAATATCTTATTGAATTTGACAAACAACCCGACGATTTAGAAAAGTTTATTGATGCCCTTGACCGGGAATTGCAGAATATTAATTCCGATTATGAAGCGAAACGAACAGCGGATATCCTGCTCAAAAAACCTAAAATAACTTCCTTGCCTAAAAATACTTTCTTTAACTGGTTGAAATCCAAGGGTAAAATTGGAGGGCAAAATAAAATTCCCAGACTGTTTAATAACAGAAAATACATTGATGAGATACTCAATTTTATTGATCATGAAAAATAGGATCATCTTTTTTTTGTTACTTGTTTTTCCAGTTTCTAATCTGAATGCAGCGTTTAATGATTCATGCTATTTTCGAAAAATCACTGAATACAAGCAGGTCGTTGGTTTTAAAGGAATTGATGATTTAGGTAATATGTATGCACTTTCCGATGGTGTTTTGCATAAGTTTTACCCGGATCAGGGAAAGCAAATAACTTTTTCTGAAAAAAAATTTGGTGACATTACCAGGGTTTTTTTTGATGACCCCATGAATCTGATCGTTTTCTTTGAGCAAACCGGCATCATTACTTTTCTTGACAACCATCTGGCCGTTAAAAAAGTTGTCAGACCCACTGACTTTAAAACAGATGACTGGCCCCAGCAAATAGCTTTTTCCTCTCAAAACGGTTTTTGGGCTTATTTTCCTGTGGAAGCAGAATTGATGCGGTTTGATCAAAACCTGATCTTAAAAGCACAATCAGGAAATTTAAGATTTATTACTCCGGGATTGCAAAGGGTTCGTCATATCAAAGAAAACGGTCAGAGGCTGTTTGTCGCAGATGATCACCTGTGGATTTTCGATCTTTTTGCCAATTTCCTGTTCAAAATTGAAAGAACAGTCCCGGACCGATTTTTTATTAATGGACAACAACTTTCCTTCATTGAAAATGATCATCTGGTTGTTTATGATTTTTTAAATCGTAAAGAAGATGTATTTTTGCTTCCCGAATCGGATGTGAAGGACTACTTTTGGATGAAACCATTTTTATTTTTGAATAACAAAAGTGCACTTGTCAAATATAAACTGATGGATTTTTAGTGATGATGATCTGCATACCTTAATTCAACGATTTGAAAATCATTGTTTAATGAATATAATACATGAAGAATATGCATATAGCTATAGCAGGGAATATTGGTTCCGGAAAAACTACCCTGGCAGGTTTATTATCTAAACACTATGGATGGCAGGCGCACTATGAAGATGTGGAAACGAACCCCTATCTCAACAATTTTTATGAAGACATGCAGCGCTGGTCTTTTAATCTTCAGATTTATTTTCTCAATAGTAGGTTTCGTCAAATTGTCGATATCAGAAAGTCCGGAAAATCTGTCATTCAGGACAGAACCATTTATGAAGATGCGTATATTTTTGCTCCCAATTTACATGCTATGGGTTTAATGACCACACGTGACTTTGAAAATTATACATCTTTATTTGAATTGATGTCTTCTTTTATTGACGCTCCTGATCTTTTGATTTACCTGAAAGCTGGCGTGCCAACACTTGTCAGTCAGATTCAAAAAAGAGGCAGGGAATATGAAAATACCATCAGACTGGATTATCTGAAAAGGTTGAATGAGCGATATGATAACTGGATCAAAGGATATACTCTTGGAAAACTTCTTATCATAGATGTTGATGAAAATAAGTTTTCTGAAATGCCTGCCCACCTGGGTGAAGTAATTCAAAAAATTGATTCGAATATCCACGGACTTTTTCAGTGACTATCTGCGCTATGGATACATAACTCCGGTTTATGGAATCATGCCTCCTGGAGCAAAGTACAACAAAAGGGTAGATACTGAAAAAACACGGAAATTTTACTACTTTAAAACAAAATAATATAGAATGCAATATTTGGGTATTATCCCTGCTCGCTATGCATCTCAAAGGTTTCCCGGAAAACCTTTGGTCAGTATCAAAGGTGTTTCCATGATACGAAGAGTTTTCGGGCAAGCATTGAAAACCGATGTGCTTCGTCATGTGTTGGTGGCAACGGATGATGAAAGAATTTATGATCATGTAAAAGAGTTCGGAGATGTTGTGCTAACTTCATCCCTTCATTCCAGTGGTACCGACAGATGTTTTGAAGCAGCACAGAAAATGTCGGACAAATGGATGATCTCAGATGAAGATGTGATCGTCAATATTCAGGGCGATGAACCCTTTATAAAACCAGATCAGATCGAGCAGCTATGCAATTGCTTCGGAGATCCTGATGTTCAAATCGCTACCCTTATCAAAAAAATTGATGACCCGGAATTGGTCAAAGATCCCAATATTGTAAAAGTAGTTACAGATAAACAAAATCAGGCATTGTATTTTAGTCGTTCACCAATTCCTTATGATCGGAGTTCTGAAGTGAAAAATCATGAAGGCCAGGCAAATTATTATAAACATATTGGAATGTATGCCTATAGATATGGCGCCTTGAGGCAAATCACCAGATTACCCCCCTCTGGTCTTGAATTGACGGAATCATTAGAACAACTAAGATGGATAGAAAACAGATTTGCCATCAAAACCATTGTTACAACAACAGAATCTTTTTCAGTAGATACCCCGGACGATCTCAACTTATTTGACTGATCTTTTTGTTTGCTGATCAAAACGGATGGTTTTGATTGATAGGGATTGCAAATCATCTTTCTTTGTTTCTTTTAATTCATGTTATTTGTCGACCAATTTTGTGCTGTTTGATTTTCTTGTTCTTTGGTGCTCAAAATCAGGGATAATTGCAATTCATTGATATTTTTTTAGATTGTTTTTTATAACTTAGCATTCATTATTGCGTATAAATAATTTATCCTGAAATGAACACACTTATTACGTTTGTTTGAAATTGTATAAGAATGTGTAAAATTGAATGGAGACGATAATTCTCGAAAACCTTTAGGCGATCAATAAAAATAAACCACAATCATATGAAAATAGGAAAATATATTAGCGATCTTTTGTTTGAAAACGACTTTGTTATTTTGCCCGATGTTGGTGAGTTTTCAACAAAATATATCCCGGCTAAATTTATACCCGAACTAAAAAAAGTAGAATCACCTTCTAAGGTGATCACATTCAATGAACGGAATAAAACAGGTGGTGGGCTGCTTATTGAGTATATCGCCAAAAAGGAAGATATTTCAAGCATTCAATCAAGGGAGTTTGTTGGTAGATTTGTTTCTGAGATGCGAAATTCTCTCAAGGAAGGTAAAAAGGTTGAACTTGAAAATGTGGGGTCATTCTCCAGAGATGAGCACGGTATGTTGGTTTTTGAACCCGACACCAGCATTAATTACCTTAGTGATTCTATTGGAATGACACCCGTGAAAGAACCCGTGAAGAAATCTGAAGAAGAAGCAAAGTCTGAACTTGACAAGGTTATTGAAGAAGTAAGCGCTGATGTTGATACATCTTCGGATGTGAAGAAAGAAGATGCTGATGAGAAAGAAAAGGTTCAGGAAAACAAAGAAAAACATGATGCACCTAAACCACAGGATGAAAATCAGAAAGAAGATGATAAAAAAGAAGAGGATAAAAATGTTGTTCCACCGGTAAAACCAGAACCGAAACAGACTAAAGAACAGGATAAAACAGAAGATCAGAAAGAAGAAGAAAAAACGGAAAAAGATAAAAAAGAACAGCAGGCAAAAGAAGAACCTGAAGAGAAAAAAATCTCTTCTTCATCTGTACCATCTGATAAAGATGAAAAAAAGAAGGAAGATGATGAACCCAAAAGGGATCCAGGTATGAAGTCTCATCAACCCGTCATCAAAACCGTTTCTTCATCCGATCCCCAGCCGAACAAACCCGGTGTAGCAAGACCCAAACCAATGAATTTTCCCAAACCAGGTTCAGGTTCCAGAGAGCGTGCTGGCATATCATCAGGAAAGACAGATGGTCATCGCACACATTCTGAGCAGAAAACCAAAGAAGGCGGATTGCCCCCCGCACTCAAATGGGTAGCCTTTACTGTTGTTCCTTTGTTGATCATCATTATTGTCCTGGCTTTAAATTATGAATATATTTTTGGCGACAAATCTGTTGTTTTTAATGGTGATAAGGATGTCCCAACTACTCAGCAAACCGATGATTTTTCTGATGAACAACCATCTGGGGAATCTGCCGGTGAGACCGCAATGGGAGGGCAAACCGAAGCTGATCAAGCGGATGTATCACAAACTGTTCCCTCAACTCCGGAGCAAGGTCGTATGATATATTATGTGATCGTGGGAAGTTTTGAAGAGGAGCACAGTGCGCTCATTCTGGCTGAGGAACTTAGGTCTGAAGGTGCTGTCAATGCACGTGTATTCCCTGTTAATCCACAAGGATTTTACCGCGTTGCTTATGGTTTTTATTATGATCTTGATGAAGCAGAAAGAGTATTACAGGATGCTAAACAGATCAGTGAGAATGCATGGATCCTTCACAGACAAAATTAATTTCCCAAAACAGCGTTTACGCTAAACAGTCGGCTTCCAGGTGACCAAAAACAAGCATAGAAAATTTGCTGAGATCAATAGTTTCCCGAATGTGATCCAGCCTGAATATAAATACCCGGTGTTTGAACATCCCATGAAGGGACAATGGAGGGAAAGATTTTTCCATAATGATCACCCGGTCATTTTAGAAATTGGGTGCGGAAAGGGAGAATATACTACCGGGCTTGCCAGTGTTTATCCTCAAAACAATTACATAGGGATTGATATCAAAGGAGACAGAATCTGGACCGGCGCCAGATATGCTTTGCAAAATGCCCTTTCCAACGTCGCTTTTCTGAGGGTGCAGGCGGAGCATCTGCACTGCTTTTTTGCACAGGATGAAATTGACGCGATCTGGATTACCTTTCCCGACCCTCAACTCAACAAACCCAAAACAAGAAAACGGTTAACTTCTGAAAGATTTCTCAATGTATACCGAAATTTCCTCAAAAAAAATGCACCTGTTTATCTGAAAACCGATAATCAGTTTTTCTTCGATTTCACTCTTGAGGTTGTGAAAGATAATGCGCTTACTTGCGAGGTCGCTACCCGCGATTTGTATAATGACAAGACGTTGCATGCTGAAATGGATCCCAACCTGCTTTCTATTCAAACCTATTATGAAAATATATTCATGAAGGAAGGCAAACCCATTTGCTTTCTCAAGTTTCTTTTGTGATTTTTTCTTGTTCCGGTTGGTTTTTGTATTCATCAAACCCGGTTGGTTTTTTTGTGGCAATAATGGTGGAATTGTTGATGACAACTTTTGAAGTGTAATTTCGATGCATATTTTACTTGTTGTTGACAATCCTCCCGGGAATACAGCTATGGTTTTAATTTTGGATTGAAAAAAAATGATGTATGACCGATAAGTCTTTTTTTCTGAAGGTTTATGAAGTTGTTGAAAAAATTCCTTATGGAAGGGTTACTACCTATGGCGCTATTGCCTCTTTCCTCGGAAGTCCTGGTTCATCAAGGATGGTAGGATGGGCGATGAACCATTCTCATTCATTTTCCGGTAATATTCCCGCTCACCGTGTTGTAAACAGAAACGGTGTGCTTACTGGTAAGCACCATTTTGGGGATCCTTTTTTGATGCAACAACTATTGGAAAATGAAGGGGTTAAAGTCGTGAATGATCAGCTCATAGACTTTCGTGAAAAATTTTGGGATCCAACGCAGGGTATATAAGATTTTATTTTCTGCGTTGTTTTGAGATTCACAATATTGCTATTTTCCGAATTATAATTGTTTGCTTTGCCACAACTTAAAATTTCCTTATCTTTACACAGTCTAAATACAAATTAATTTCAGGAACAATTAATTGATTATTAAATAGATGTGGTTTTTGTATAGAAGTTTATGAAACCAGAAACCATGTTTTTAGAATTTATTCATTAAAAATCAGATTTTTATGCAAACAGTACAAAATGATGAAATGATAAAAAAAGTAGAAAATGTAATAGATCAGATTCGGCCATACTTACAAGCCGATGGTGGAAATATACGTTTTGTTGAACTTACGGATGATATGGTGGTAAATGTTGAACTTCTCGGCGCTTGCGGTTCTTGCCCTATGAGTACCATGACCTTGAAAGCCGGAGTTGAGCAAGCCATGAAAAAAGCAATTCCGCAAATCAAATCGGTAGAAGCGGTGAACCTGAATGTTCAATAATACAAGTGATTTTAAACTCTTGGTAGATGTATTGATCTTCCTATTTCACATAAAGTAATAATGAGCAAATAAAAAAGGATCGGTAAAGTTAATTTACCGATCCTTTTATTTTGGGGGGCAAAGGAATTTATTTTATTATTTGTGATCTTATTTTTCTCTTTCCATCAGTGTACGTGGGTAAACTCTATCTGATTTTTGATCTAGTACTGCCTTATCAGTTACCTGTATTTCATCGATCAACCATCCTCTGAAACCATTGTAAAGTTCATCCCTTGTGTCAAATGAGAACTTCAGATGTATTTGCTTACCTGCAAATTCGCTAAGATCAAATTCAACATATTTCCATACCGGTACCTGATTAAACCCACCCGATGTAAATGGAATGGGTTCTCTGTCGTCGAGAACCGGATCTGTGAAAGGATTCAGTTTCCCAAGGAGTATGGCGTTATTGGGTGATTCATTTTCTTCATAGGCATATATTTCCATCAAATCATATCCGCTATCATTGGGATTTACGCTTTCTATTTCAAACCACGTCCGGAAATTGACGCTTGCCTGATCTACACTGCTTAAATCTATCACTGGAGAGATCGCTGATCCTGAATTGCTGCTTTCACCCGTTCCTCCGGAAAGTTCTTCATCAAAAGAACTTTGAATGCCCATAAAGTTTCCTGTTTCTGTTTCACCATACCAAAGCGATTGTTCACCATTATATGCATCAGGAAGCATTCCTTCCGATGAATCGTTGGGAGCAAGTTTTACATATTCCGGATACGCCTGATTGGTTAGGGAACTATTATCTTTTATTTGCCAGAAACCGTCAAGTGTCCATGATGTTTGACTTTCAAAACCTTCGTATGTAAGGTTCTCTGCAGGTGTTGCTTCCTCCATTTTAAAATAAACAACACTCATTTCATTTTCTAGAATCGCAAGATTGGTTACCATTTTGGTTTCATAATCACTGGCTATGCATCTGATTTTGAATTCATTGGTCTGTTCAACCGAAACCGCTCCAATGAAAAACTGCCCATCTGTGTTGCTGTCTGTTGAAGAAAAATAACCGTTTGTTATGGATTCATCCTGGGCGCTTATGGATATATTGGCACCTCTTATGGGGTCTCCGTTTTCGTCTACAACCATTCCCGTTATTCCTCCCACAGGCACAGTGACAGAGGTTGATGCGGGCAAAAATGCAACAAACTGGTCAGTTCCATCAAGGTTTATCTGATTGGTGTACATGGGCTTATAACCTTCCATATTTACATGCAAAGAATAATTCCCTTTTGCTACTTTCTCGAAAACATAATTTCCTAAATTATCGACAGTGGTCACCAAATTTTCCTGGGTCTGTTCGCCAGACTTGGTTGATGACTCTATTGGCTCGAGTACAACTTCTGCACCCACAAGTTCTGTAAACGACACTGCATCAAGCGCAATACCTTTAATGGTGGTTAGTTCTGATTCTTCATCTTTTTCACATGATACAAAAATCGTAAGAATAATAAAAGCAAGACTCCAAACAAGAAAACCCCATAAATGACTGTCTCCGAAATTTTTATCTGATCTCATAAGTGAATGATTTTAATGATTACTGTGCAATTTTTTTATTTTCTGATACATTAAAATGCGTTTTAAATATACTTCAGTCAGGGATTTTTTATGTAACCATATATTTTAAAACGCAAATTTAGTGATAATTTAATAAAATCAGAAAGAAATTTAAATACGTAGAATAAAAATGCTGTTTAGTCGAATATGATTGACTGGTTGTTACGAGTATATCTGCTTTAAAATGAAAACTTTAAAGTGTAGAAGGTTTTAAGGGAAGACCTACTAAGCAGGCGGAAATTTATAAACATTCTGGATAAAAAATGAAGAAATCTGATGATTTTTATTTGTCAGGGATAGAATCATGAATATTTTACCGGATACGGATGAACGCAAGGGGGCAAGGATAAAAAATGAACCGGGCAATGAGAAAAACTTTTGACACACACGCGCATGATTATAATTCGCAAAAAGGTAAAACATGCAGTCAGCTTGTTAGCGAACTCCCCCGTAAGAAAAGAACGGGGCAGGCATCTGAGAGAATTAATCAGATTATAACCAGATGAACCTGACCATCGTCTTTAGAATTCGTAATAATTTCTATGAAATTGGTCGGATGTCTGTTCCCTTTGTTTTTTTCTTAAAAAGGGAGTTCCAAAGTTTGCTCTTTACAGAGGAGTGTCGTTTGATATGCAAACACTTTTTGGTTTATCCCAGGTATTTGGCAACAATGGGCATTCGTCTTCCCACACCGAAAGCTTTGGAGGATACCCTGAGTATGGGTGGTGTCTGAAATCTTTTGTATTCGCAGGTATTGACAAGTTTCAGTATCCGGTCTGTCAGATCACTGTCAAAACCTGATCTTTTGATCTCTGAGGGACCCTGGCGATTTTCTATATATTCATAAAGGATTTGATCAAGTATGTCATAGTCAGGCAGAGAGTCTGAATCTTTCTGATCGGGTCTTAATTCGGCACTCGGTGGTTTGATAATGGTATTTTCAGGTATGATTTCTCTACTACGGTTGATAAAGCGTGCAAGTTTAAAAACATCTGTTTTATAAACATCGCCGATAACCGATATGCCTCCGCACATATCACCGTATAATGTTCCGTATCCTACAGCTGCTTCACTTTTGTTAGAAGTGTTAAGCAATACATAACCATGTTTGTTGGACAGTGCCATCAGATAAACTGCTCTGGTACGTGCCTGAAGGTTTTCTTCAGTAACATCAAAAGGTTTGTTTTCAAAGTAGGGTTCAAGTTTTTCCTCGAAGTTCTTGTGGGTTTCAGCAATGTTGATGATATGATAAGGGCTGCCAAGATTTTTTGCCAGTTGTTCAGCATCTTTCAGCGAATGATTGGAACTGAATTCACCCGGAAGGAGCACTGCCAAAACATTCTCCTTACCCAGTGCTTCTGCTGCAATCGCCATGGTAACAGCAGAATCTATCCCACCACTTAAACCCAATATGGCTTTTGAAAAACCTAATTTGCCAAAATAATCTCTTACACCCAAAACCAGAGCATTGTATATATTTTCAATTTTATACTTTTCATCATCGGGTGTTGATTTGTTTTCGGGGTTTCGCTGCTCTGCATGATCAAGGTCAAATACTTGAAAATCCTCTTTAAAATATTCAAGTTCTTCTTTTATTTCACCCAAAGAATTAATGACCATGGATCCACCGTCGAAAATAAGCTCCGTTTGAGCACCAATGTGGTTCACATAAAAAAGTGGTAACTGATATCTACGGGCATTGTCTATGAGCATGGTTTTCCTTTCTTTGTTGTGATTCCAGGAAAAGGGGGAGGCTGCAATGTTGATCATTACTTCTGCCCCTTTTGCTGCCAGCTGCCCCATAGGGTTCTGCACATACAAGGGATTGTCGTTAAGATTCCAAAGATCTTCGCATATGGTAAGGGCAATTTTTTTGTTTTTGAATTCGATCAGTGAAAATTCAGTTGCGGGCTCAAAATACCGATACTCTTCAAAAATGTCATAATTGGGCAGCAATCCCTTTTTGTAAACATGTTTTATTTTTTGATCTTCAATAAAATAAGCGGCATTATACAAAGGTTTCCCTTTGGGTTGTTCATTTCTTGCAGGCGCACCCACAATGGCAGCAATGCCTTTGCAATGCTGAGCAATCTCTGCAATTGCCTGATGACATTTATGGATATAGTCATCAAATTCAAGAAAATCACCTGAAGGGTAACCACAAACGGAAAGTTCTGAAAAGACAACCAGATCAGCGTTTAATGACTGTGCTTTCTGAATTCCCTGAATGATCTTTGCAGTATTTTTCTTAAAGTTTCCTATATGATAGTTCAATTGAGCAAGTGCAATTTTCATAGATCCATGATTTGAATGAATGATTTCTATACTTTGTTCCTGTCCGGATTGTCAAAGATTTTTTTTATAAATAAGTTTCGTCATAATTCTGTAATTTTTCTCAATTTTCAGGATCAAACATCCGGAAAACACTGCCTTAATTTTTGAAGAAAATTGCAATGATAAGCAAAAAATCATGATCCGATCAGAATTTTACGATTTTTTTTACGCTCGCTTCCAGAACTACCAGGTATATAATAAAAACAGGAAACAAAAGAAAAAGAGCAGACATGAAACTTGCCCTTATGGATGTGAAAATGAAAAATACGGCAGCAATAATAAAAAACAATGTTGTTATCAATGTTTTTCTTCTTCTGATCTTTTTGGTTAAACCCGGGTATTTTTGTCCGCAGAAATCGCATTCAATCTCCTCAGGCAGGTTTGTGATCAGCTCACTGGTATTGGTGAGTTCATTGCCGCAGTTGATACAATGGATATAATGAGAAAAAACAGGCATATCCTTAATTTCTAAAAAAGTACTCCTACGGAAAGTTCAACAAAATTTAAAATGGCATTTTGCTTTTTGTCGAGTTCAGGGTTTACTCCTTTCAGATTGTTTGTGAAACCGTTGTTGAAGTACACCCCGGTAACAATTGCTGTGTTTCCTCCCAAAGAGTGCTCAAAACCTAGCCCCAGAATCATGGAGATCCTGAACAGGGGAATCTCGCTTTTAATGTCAAGATCGGTTCTTGATAATCCTGATTCGTCAGGATCGGGGTCAATAAATTGATCATCTGCCTTTGACCTGAGATTGACTGATCCGCCAAATCCAAAAATAGCAAAATAGGTGTTGTAACCGATTTCGCGGGTTTTCATTTTTAAGGTTAAAGGTATTTCCAGATTTTGCAACCTGTATGTTCTCTCTTTGCTTAAATATTGCTGATTATTAATAGTATCAGCTGTAGGATAATTTAATATACCTCCCTGGTAGCGAATATTGATGCCCGTTGCAAAAGAATATTGTTCGGCCAAAAGAAACTCTGAAAGCAATCCATAGGAAAATCCTACCCGGATACCCTCAGAGGTATATTCCTCTGTATCGGGTTTAAGCCATGAAATAGAAGGGGAGGCATGTAGTCCTAATTTGAATCCCTGAGAAAAAGTGGACTGAGACATCATAACTAAAAGCACGAATCCCGCTAAACTGATTACAATCTTTCTTTGCATAATACCGTTATTTGAATGAAAATTTGATTAGTTTTAAGGTGTTATCTGTTTATATTGTTTTTAACTTAAATATGAATTCAATTTGCAAGGCAAATTTTGTTCCCAACCGGATTAATACTTTCAATATTTTCTATTTTCTTTGTAATACTTTTTTGCCGGATTATGTTTTTACCTGATATCAGAAACCTTATGCCATTTCATGATGAGCAGATTTTTTCACTATGAACGTTTTAATTGATCTATTCTTATGTTCTACAAATTTATTACTACTTTAAATATGCAGAAATTTATTTTATTATTTCTGATTATTTTATTTCATGTATCGTGCAATTTTCAACCGCCATACGAAGCGGATATTTCTGACATTCCTGAGAAAGACATAGAGATAAAACGTTATGAGCAGGTTTTGTTTACAATTGATCCCGAAAATATTGGTGATGATATTCAACCACATGCTCAGGATTTTGAATTGTTTCTGGGTGAACAGGTCTTTACACCGGAAGGTCAGCAGCAACTTTATGAATATATAACTGATCCTTTTATAAAAGAGGTTTATGCCGACACGAAACAGGTCTGGCAAGATCTTTCAGACGTCGAAGAACAATTGTCAACAGCATTCCGTTATTTCCGGTTTCATTTTCCCGATACCCCAATACCTGTGTTTTATTCATACATCTCGGGGATGGATTTTGAATATCCGGTCAAGTATTTTGATGGAAACATCATTATTGGGTTAGATATGTTTTTAGGGAGAGATTATGAAAACTATGAGAAAATGGGAATCCCTGTTTTTAAAAGGGTAAAGTTTATACCTGAAGCAATGCCCGTAGAATTAATGAGGGTATTAGTTGAACAGATGTTTGCACCCCAGCTCAGCAATGTGGAATCTTTACTTGATTTTATGATCGCTGAAGGGAAAAAATTATATTTTCTCGATTGTATGTATCCCCGTTTGGAAGATTCTCTCAAAATTTCATACACAGCAGATCAAACAGAATGGGCATTTGAGAATGAGAAAAATGTGTGGGTTTATTATCTGGAAAATGACCTGCTTTATGAGTCCGATCGAAAAGTCATACAAAAATTTATAGGTGAATCTCCCTTTACAGCGCCCCTTTCAAGGGAGTCGGCACCAAGAATAGGTGCGTTTACAGGATGGAGGATTGTAAGAGATTATATGGAAAAGCATCCCGGGGTAACGCTGGTTGAATTGCTCAGCGAAGATGATGCTGTAAAGATACTAAGAATGTCTGAGTACCGTCCTCGCTGATTATCTGAAAATATGATGTTTATCCGTTAGTAACTGAGGATAAATTGTCATCAAATTCCCTGTTGCTTTTTTCTATGAAATCCAGAATGGCTTCCTTGCCGGTGCCCTTTTCTGCCGAGGAAATAAAATAGTCGGGTAATGGATCCCACCGCTCAGCAAGAACAGATGTATAGTTTTCAATGGTTTCCATTAAACGTTGACTTCCCAGTTTGTCTGATTTGGTAAACAGGATTATGAAAGGTATTTGACTAACAGCAAACCATTCCATGAATTCCAGATCATTTTTTTGTGGATCGTGTCTTACGTCGATCAACAAAAACGTATAAACAAGATTTCTGCGCTTCAAAAGGTAATCTTTGATCATTTTGTCCCACCCTGTCTTGATTTTCATAGGTACCTTGGCAAAACCAAAACCTGGTAAATCTGCAATATACCATTTGTCGTTAATCAAAAAATGATTGATGAGTTGCGTTTTGCCCGGACGGGAAGAGGTTTTGGCAAGTTTTTTTGTACCTGCCAGCATATTGATCAGGGAGGATTTTCCCACATTGGACCTGCCAATAAATGCATATTCTGGTTTGTTGTCCTGGGGGCAATCGCGATAATCAGGAGAACTTTTTATGAAAGTAGCTTTGGATATATTCATGTTTTTATGGTTAAGTTGTTGTGCGAATGATATGTTTTTTGATGGCCAACAATATAGAAATTTGAGTTGTAATCAAATCATTACAATTTTTTTGACTGCAACCAGTATTCTCATACATAATATCCTCCGCATGATCTGATGGTGAATTCTTCCGCTCAGGAACCTCCAGAACAAAAAGTCTTCGGACAAAAAAAACACTAAAGTTTTCAGGTAAAGATCACCTTTAAGATTCTTGTTTTTTAGAGGCAGGTGCAGGTTTGTAAGAGTTGATATGCCTTTCTTTTTTGGGTTGGTAAATATCCTTGATTGTAATCAAAATTGCTGTTTCCTCAACCCCTCCAAAATCTTCATTCCACGCAGTGCCAAATGTACGCATGCTGGGGCTGATCACCATATAAGAATTAACGAGTGGCGGGATGTTCTCTCCTCTTTCTCTTACTTTCTGGAAAAGTATTTTATGATTTTCCTCAAAGGTTTTTCCGGTAAAAAGATTGTCAAAACCTGTAGTATCCGTTTTATATTGTAATGGTATTTTGGGTTTTGTGAGGTTCTCATGATCGGGAAAAAACTTTTTTAGAAAATATAATATCATGTCTCTGGCCACCGGATCATAATGGCTGTACATGGTCATTTTCCCAAAAAAATATTTTATATCAGGATGATCAATGACAAGGGCACCCAAACCATCCCACAAATTATCAAGAGAGAATAAACCTTTTCGGTTTTCCTTAGAGGGTTGGTATTTAGGTTGTACGAAAGATCTTCCTAATTCAATGGTATAAGGCAGGTATTCTTTGATGAATTTTTCAGAATAATCGAGCAATCCTGAGGTAGCCAGCTGAGGTATGCCGTTTTTGTCTTTTTTCACCTGATTGCCCAGAATAAAGCGATACCCTCCGATAATTTCACTGGCACACGGATCCCATAGAATTAATTGTTTGTAAGGCACTTCGCCTGTATCATAAATATCAATATCGGCTGATTTGCCTGTGCCTCCTCCGGCACCCCTGAAAGAAATTTCACGCAGGCGACCCACTTCGAGCATGGTGTTGGGCGAATCATAATGACTGATCACATATATCTTGTTGTTGGCATTATTGGTAATCCGTAAAAATTTATCGTCTGTAAGTTCTTTCTCAATTAAATCCCTGTCAATGGGTTGGATGATTTCTTCTTGCATAATCCCTTCTGCTAAAATAAAACATTAAATTTTCAAATCTCTGGTTGTTTGCCCATATCATAAATTTTTTCTTTTACCCACTGGGCCCACTGATAATGGGTTGTGGAACCCGTAAATGTATTATACGGTATTGGTTTGCCAAATGTAATGGTAATTTTTTTATCCGCTTGTTTAAACATTTCATCAGGCAAATAGAGCATTTCAATGTTTGCTTTAATTCTCAGGCGTTTACGCCATAATGCCAGGTTGTAAAAAAAATCAGAATTTTTTCCTTCTATGTAAACGGGCACAATGTCGCGCTTGTATTGTATCGACTTGCTTATGAAACTTTTCTTCCACTCCAGGTCTTTGATCTCTCCTTTTTGCTTTCTTGATACCAATCCCGCAGGAAAAATCAATACAAGGTCATCTGATTCATATACTTCCCTGAGAATCCGGACACTCTCAGAACTATTACGACCATGCTTATTGACCGGGACAAACAATCCCTGCAGATTTTTCAACTCAAGCAAAATGTCATTTACAATAAATTTAAAGTCTTTTCTGTATTTTCCAATCTCATGCATCAATGCCATACCATCAAGACCGCCGAGCGGATGATTCGAGGCTACGATATATCTGCCGTCACGGGGAATGTTTTCTTTGTTTTTTACTTCAATATCTGCAGTAAAATATTCTTCGAGTACCCGATCAAGAAATTCAAGCCCCTCCTGGTCATGGAAGCGGTTAAGTGCTTCATTAAGTGTGTTCTGGTGGATTTTCTTTTCTAAATATCTGATTAAAAACCTCGGTATGTAGGGGTAGATCTTTTTTCCTTTCGAACGAAGTACCTTGTCTACATTAACTAATTCTGCCTTTATATCAGATGCTTTTGATGCTTTATTTTGATCTTGCGTCATAGGTGGTCTGAATATTTTATCTGCCTAAAGCAAAAATAACGATTATTTCAGAAATACCCTGATGATTTATAAAATTCAAATTATTTTGGGGGATTTTTGCACATTTGATTCGGAATTATTTTGTTTTGATTTATGCGAAAAATGATTCTGTTTGTAGGCACAAATATGTTTTTATGGAAGTAAGTATTTTTTGATTTGTTAGCATAAGTGGTTGTAATTCATGGTTTTGTGATTTTACAGTGCTTTTCATCCTTTTGTTTGAATAAAAAGTTATCAACAAAGTGGGGGAAAGTGGGGAAATGTGGGAAAAATATCCTTATATTTACACTTTCAAACAGGTTTCGTGTAAAATGGCAAATCTTTTCGGCGAATATGTATGTAAAGTTGATGCTAAGGGTCGGTTTATGTTACCTACCGGTCTGATGAAACAGCTTGCCGGAAAGGACCGTGAGCGATTTGTGATAAACCGGGGTTTTGAGAAGAATCTTACATTGTTTCCTGAAACAGAATGGCAAAAAATCACCAAAGAGATCAATGCCCTAAACTTATATAATAAAAAGAACCGGGAATTTGTAAGATATTTTTATCGTGGCGCATCCGAATTGGTCTGTGATTCTTCCAACCGGTTGCTTTTGCCAAAAACCCTGGTAGAATATGCAGCACTGGAAAAAGAGGTTGTTTTATTTGCCTATGCCAACCGGATTGAAATATGGTCGAAAGACCTTTATGAAAATGCAATGAGTGCCGAACCTGCTGAATTTTCTGCTCTTGCCGAAGAAGTTATGGGACGGATCACCAATAATTTAACTGAAGAATGATTTACCATCAACCTGTTTTACCCGAATCTTCTGTTAAAGGATTGAATATTGATCCTGATGGCATATACGTAGATGCAACTTACGGTGGTGGAGGGCATTCGGCAAAGATCCTTGAAAAACTTGTCAATGGAAAACTGATCGCTTTTGATCAGGATCCTGATGCAGGGCAAAATGTACCTGAAGATGAGCGTCTTATTTTCCTGAATGAAAACTTCAGACATATGAAAACCATGCTCAAAATGTATAAAGCGTATCCCGTTGACGGAATAATGGCTGATCTGGGAATTTCTTCATGGCAGATCAACAAACCGGAAAGAGGTTTTTCTACACGTTTTAACGGACCTCTGGACATGAGAATGGATAAAAAGCAATTGCTTACTGCTGCCATGGTGGTTAATGAGTATGATGCAGAGGAACTTATGAATGTGCTCAGGCAGTATGGCGAAATTAAAAATGCTTACAAGGTAGCGATACAAATTGTAAATGAAAGAAAGAAGAACGAAATAAAAACCACGGAAGACCTTAAAAAAGTTCTTTTAAAAGTTGCTCCCAGAATGAAGGAGAATAAATTTTTTGCTCAGGTTTTTCAGGCGCTTCGCATAGAAGTTAATAGCGAAATGGATGCTTTAAAAGACCTGCTGCAGCAAAGTCTTGAAATGTTGAAAACAGGTGGTCGCATGGTTTTTATATCCTATCATTCGCTGGAAGACCGATTGGTGAAAAACTTTATGAAAATGGGAAAATTTAGTGGTGAGATCGAAAAAGACATTTTTGGTAATGACCTTTCACCTTTGAAACCCGTGGGAAAATTGATTGTGCCCGATGAAATTGAGGTGCAGGAAAATCCCAGAAGCAGAAGTGCGAAACTAAGAATTGCTGAAAAACTTAAATAAACAAGATAATCATGGCTGAAAACACATACAGAGAGGTGGTCAACAAATCACAAACTCCGCGGACGAAAAAAAAATCTGTTTTTATGAAAGCGGCGGAATCTGCTCTAAACGGAGATTTCCTCACAAATGGCAAATCAACGGGGTTTTTGTCTGTTTTCTTTTTACTCGGTGTTTTGGCTATTTTTTTAATTGCCAATAACTATTACGCGCAAGAGAAACTAAGACGAGTGGAGTCATTGAGAAATGATATCACCGAACTAAGAACCATTTATATTTCCAATAAATCTGAACTCATGACATTGAGCAACCAATCGTTTGTAGCTAGGATGCTCGATGAAAAAGGGTTTGTTGAATCAACGGTCCCTCCCGTAGTGATTACTGATGAAAAGGAAAAAGGTCGTTTCTTTTCAGGATTTATTAACCGATGGAGCAGATAGAAAGACAGAAAATTTTATACAAACATAGCAACGTTTAAAACATTAGCAAAGTGGATCATAATAATAAAGGCGATATTTTGTGGAGAATTTACCTCGTTTATTTTCTTACGGTGGGCTTTGCTGTTGTTATTCTTATGAAAGTAGCGTATATTCAGTTTGTTGAGGGCGACAAATGGACCGAAATGGCACGGAATTCCACCATGCGATACATGGATATTGATGCTGTGAGAGGTGATATTCTTGCTGATGACGGAAGATTGCTCGCAACCAGCGTACCGGTTTATGAAATCAGAATGGATCTCGACAGAAGGGTAGTAGACGACCAGGTATTTTTTGCCGGCATTGATTCGCTTACATACCACCTTGCATTACTCTTTAAAGATCGCCCGAAAGCGGAATACAAACGCGCTCTTATCAAGGCCAGATCTGAGCAACAACGTTATTTTCTTATCAAGCGAAATGTATCTTATCATCAGCTGATAAAACTTCGTGAATTTCCGGTTTTCAGATTGGGCAGGTTTAAAGGTGGTTTGATAGTAGTGGAAAACAATCGTCGTGAAACTCCTTTCAGGTCATTGGCCCATCGCACGATCGGGTACGAAAGGGAAGGTGTATATGTAGGACTGGAAGGGGCTTACCGCAACTATCTTGAGGGTAAAAAAGGGAAAAGACTCATGCAACGTATTTCGGGTGGAAACTGGATGCCACTTAGTGATGAAAACGAAATAAAACCTTTGAACGGGAAAGACATTGTTACCTCTTTGAATATTCATATGCAGGATATTGTGGAAAATGCGCTCAGAAAGCAGTTGGATAAATTTAGTGCCAAACATGGGTCAGCCGTTGTGATGGAGGTTAAAACAGGCAGAATCAAAGCCATCTCGAATCTTAGCCGCAATGCAGACGGAACTTACGCTGAATCCTTTAACTATGCTGTTGGTGAAAGTGCAGAACCTGGTTCAACATTCAAACTGGCAAGTATGATCGCCGCTTTGGAAGATGAAGTTGTGAAACCTGAAGATTTTATTGATACTGAAAAAGGTGCGATACGATTTGCCGACAGGATCATGAGAGATGCAAAACCGGGTGGATATGGAACTATATCAGTGAAAGAAGCATTTGCTCTCTCTTCCAATGTTGCGATATCTAAGATTATTCAGGAAGCTTATGGAAAAGAACCGCAAAAGTTTTTACAACACCTGGATAAAATGGGGTTGTCTCAGCCGCTTGGCATCGAAATTAAAGGCGAGGGGGTTCCTTATATTCCACGTGTTGAAGACCCCGAATGGTCGCGGGTAACACTACCATGGATGTCTATTGGGTATGGTATTATGCTTACTCCCCTGCAAATTTTGACCCTTTACAATGCTGTTGCCAACAATGGAGTGATGATGAAACCCATGTTTGTAGATGAAGTGAGGCAGACGGGTAAAAGCGTGAAGGTATTCGAACCACAGGTACTTAAAAATAATATTTGTTCAGGAAGAACTCTTCAAATCATTAAAGATATGTTGGAAGAGGTGGTCATTAGTGGTACTGCTTCATCTATCAATTCTACTGTTTTTCCTGTTGCCGGGAAAACCGGAACATCCCAGGTGTCAAACGGAATGGGATACAGGAGAAAAGATGGTGTGGTATACAGAGCAAGCTTTGCCGGTTATTTTCCTGCCAATGATCCGGTATACTCTATGATTGTTGTTATTCATGATCCTCAGGGATATATTTATACGGGTAGCCAGGTTGCTGCACCTGCTTTTAAAGAAATTGCACATAAAATATTTGCCACTCAAATTAAATTGCCTCAGTCGGTTAAGCAGGAAAATGTTTTGGCTTCTTTGCCGGTAGTATCTGCCGGAAGTTATGAAGATATGAGGAATATTTATTCGGAATTTAAGGCCACACTCACACCTGCCGGAGAGCCCGGATATTGGTCTGAAGCTTCTCTTTTAACAGGTGATACTGTTGTGCTGGATTCCCGCGAAATCATTGAGAATCTGGTGCCCAATGTTTATGGAATGGGTTTAAAGGACGCTTTATACCTGCTCGAAAACAATGGAATGAAGGTTCGTTTCATTGGCAGAGGGGTGGTAAAATCACAAAGTATAAAACCTGGCACAAGAATCCAGGAAGGATCTGTTATTTATTTAGAACTATCGTAAAATAAAAATTAATTTGAAATTATTAAGTGACATATTGTATAAATGCAAACTGATCCAGGTGGCAGGATCTACTCATCTTGCTGTTGATCAGGTTGTTTTTGATTCACGCAAGGTGCAAAAAGGGGCTCTTTTTGTTGCTGTTAAAGGAACTGTATCCGATGGGCATACCTTTATAGACAGTGCCATTGATAGCGGAGCCATCGCTGTGGTGTGTGAAAACATGCCCACTGTTTTGCATGATCATGTTACTTATATAAAGGTTCAGGATGCTGCAAAATCACTGGGACTTATTGCTTCCAATTTTTATGGAAATCCTTCTGAAAAAATTATGGTAGTGGGGGTTACCGGCACCAATGGAAAAACAACCATTGCCAGTTTGCTTCATCAGGTTTTTCAAAGTTTGGGTTTCAACAGTGGCTTGCTTTCCACCAATGTTGTGAAAATTGGGAATCAGGAGTTTTCTGCCACCCACACTACCCCAGATGCTGTTGCGATACAGCAGTGGCTCGATAAAATGGTCACGGATAAATGCTCTTATTGTTTTATGGAGGTAAGCTCCCATGCTGTTGTACAAAACAGAATTGCAGGCATTAAATTCAAAGGTGCTTTGTTTAGTAATATTACGCACGAACACCTTGATTATCACAAAACTTTTGCTAATTATATCAATGCCAAAAAGAAATTCTTTGATCAACTGGATAAAAGAAGTTTTGCCATTACCAATAAAGATGATCCCAATGGTTTGGTCATGCTGCAAAATACAGAGGCCAGTAAGTACACGTTCGGAATCAAAACCATGGCTGATTACAACGGAAAAGTGATCGAAAACCAGATATCAGGTTTGTTCATGGATGTTGATGGAAGAGAAGTATGGTGCAAGTTGGTGGGTGATTTCAATGCTTACAACATCATGGCCATTTATGCTGCATGCAGACAACTGGGTCTGGAGAGTGATCAGGCGCTTACTGCCATTAGCAGGATGGAACCTGTTGAGGGTCGTTTTCAATATTTTATCAGTAAAAATAAGGTGACGGGTATTGTTGACTATGCACACACGCCAGATGCACTGGAAAACGTACTCAAAACCATTCAAAAATTGCGAACCGGCAATGAATCGGTTATTACCGTAGTGGGTTGTGGGGGAAACAGGGATGCTTCAAAACGTCCTTTGATGGCTTCCATAAGTGCCGGGATGAGCAATAAGGTTATCCTTACCAGCGATAATCCCAGATTTGAAGAACCTGCTGCTATTATTGAAGATATGAAAAAAGGGTTGGATGTGTTGTCTCTTAAGAAAACCCTTGTGGTTGAAAACCGTGCGGAAGCCATAAAAGTTGCCTGCTCTTTATCCTCAGTGGGTGATATTATTCTTGTTGCAGGGAAAGGTCATGAAAAATACCAGGAGATCAAAGGGGTGAAAACACCTTTTGATGATTGGGAGGTTCTGAAAGATAATCTGTCATAATCGGTATAAATATAAATTTAAGATATGCTTTATCACATTTTCGAGTACTTAGATAGCAATTACGATCTGCCCGGGGCGGGGTTGTTTCAGTATATCTCTTTCAGGGCCGCTATGGCTGTCATTTTTTCTCTCATCATTTCTATGATTTTCGGGAAAACAATTATACAGTACCTGCAAAAGAAGCAAGTTGGCGAAATCGTGAGAAACCTGGGGTTGGAAGGACAAATACAAAAACAGGGAACACCTACGATGGGTGGGATAATTATTATTGCATCCATTGTAATACCTGCATTTCTTTTTGCCCGACTGGACAATGTGTATGTTCTCCTGCTGCTTTTTTCTGCCCTGTGGTTAGGTGCCATCGGCTTTCTGGATGATTATATAAAGGTATTTCGAAAAGATAAAAAAGGACTACATGGTAAGTTTAAAATTCTGGGACAGATCGGATTAGGTATTATTGTGGGAAGCGTATTGTACTTCAATGATTCTGTAGTGATCAGAGAACGCATTACGCCAGAGTACCAGTATATTTCTTCGGAAGTACTGCTGGGTATAGAAGGATTGGAAAATGTTGATGATACTGTTGTGATTGAATCGGTAAAATCCACCAAAACAACCATTCCGTTTTTTAAGGATAATGAGTTTGATTATGCCGTGCTTATCAGTTGGTTGGGTAATGGTTACAGGAAATGGGCTTTCCTGATCTTTATACCTGTTGTTATCCTTATCATTACCGCCGTATCCAATGGTGCCAATATCACCGATGGTTTAGATGGATTGGCTACAGGAACTTCTGCTGTTATCGGTATTGCCCTGGGAGCATTGGCCTATGTTTCAGGTAACGTTATTTTTTCTGATTATCTGAATATTATGTATATACCCAATACCGGAGAGATGGTGATCTTCATGGCCGCTTTTGTAGGGGCTTGCGTTGGTTTTTTATGGTACAACTCTTATCCGGCACAGGTATTTATGGGTGATACGGGTAGTCTTGCTCTGGGTGGTATTATTGCCGTTTTTGCTGTCATGATAAGAAAAGAATTACTCATTCCCATCATGTGCGGTGTGTTCTTTATTGAAAGTGTTTCTGTGATGATGCAGGTGGGTTGGTTTAAATATACACGATGGCAGTTTGGAGAAGGACGCAGGATCTTTAAAATGGCACCTCTTCATCACCATTATCAAATGAAGGGTTTTCATGAAGCTAAAATTGTGCAAAGGTTCCTGATCGTAGGAATACTTTTGGCCATTATTTCTATCATAACGCTCAAAGTAAGATAATGATGGGTTGGGACCTTGCTGTCATCGGGGCAGGTGAAAGTGGAACGGGTGCTGCAGTTCTGGCACATCGCAACGGATTAAAAGTATTTGTTTCGGATTTTTCGAAAATCGATCATCAATATAAAAACGTTCTTAACAATTATGGAATACAATGGGAAGAAGGCAAACATTCTGAAAACGAAATATTGTCTGCTTCCAGAATAGTGAAAAGTCCGGGAATACCTCCCTCGGTGAGCATTATCAAAAAAGCATTGCAGTTGCAAATACCTGTTATGGATGAATTGGAATTTGCTGCTGCCTTTTCCAATGCTTTCAAGATATGCATTACAGGATCAAATGGTAAAACTACCACAGCACTACTTACCTACCATATCCTTAAAAAAGCAGGATTAAATGTTGGATTGGCAGGTAATATCGGTAAAAGTTTTGCCAGGCAGGTGGCTGAAAAGAATTACGATTATTATGTACTTGAGGTTTCAAGTTTTCAGCTAGACGGACTAAAAGATTTTAAAGCAGACATTGCTGTTCTTCTGAACATTACTCCCGATCATCTTGACCGGTATAACAACCGTTTTGAAGATTACGTAAAGTCGAAATTCAGCATTATAAACAATCAAAAAAAAGATGATGCTTTCATTTATTGTTATGACGATAAAAGCATTACAGATCAGTTGATTGTTCATCAACCTGTTTCTGCTATGTATTCATTTACCAAAGAAAATAACCCAAATTGTAACGCTTTTTTAAACGGCAAGAAAATAATGATAAATATGGATGAGGAACGATTTGATATAGATACGTCGGATTTATCGCTTACAGGTCTGCATAATATCTATAACGGCATGGCAGCCACTATTTCCAGCAGGTTGTTGGATGTAAGGAAGGAAGTGATCAAACAAAGCCTGGAAGAGTTTGAAAATATCGGACACCGTCTTGAATTTGTTTCGCAGGTAAGGGGCATTGATTTTATCAATGATAGCAAGGCAACAAATGTAAATGCCGCCTGGTATGCCCTGGAAAGCATGACCAAACCCGTGGTATGGATTGCTGGTGGCGTTGACAAAGGAAATGATTACTCCCTTTTGAAGGATTTGATTCGTACCAAAGTAAAGGCGCTTGTTTGTCTGGGTAAGGACAACAGCAAACTGAAGAATCACCTTCAGGGTATTGTTCCTGATTTGCTTGAAACAGATACTATGGAAGATGCAGTACAATCTGCCTATTTTCTTGCAGAGAAAGGTGATGTGGTTTTACTTTCTCCCGCATGTGCCAGCTTCGATCTGTTTGAAAACTATGAAGAGAGAGGAAGAAAGTTTAAACAGGCAGTTTATGATTTATAAATAAGGATGTATCTGGTCATTTTGTAAAAAGAAAAATAATTCATTAAGTGATTCTCCATGAAGTATCTGCTCAGTAAGTTAAGTGGCGACAAAATTATTTGGTTTATTGTAGGCATATTGTCTGTGTTTTCCATATTGGCTGTATACAGTTCCACAGGTACATTGGCTTATCGCTATCAGGCCGGAAATACTGAATATTACCTGATAAAGCATTCAACCATCATGGTATTGGGGTTGATGCTCATGTTTCTGGCCCATAAAATAAAATATGTTTATTATTCAAGATTATCGCAATTGGCACTTTTTGCTGCTATTCCCTTACTGATTATCACACTGGTTTCCGGAACCAATATCAATGATGCCAACCGTTGGCTTACCTTACCGGTTATCAACGTTACTTTTCAGAGTTCCGATTTTGCCAAGCTGGCGCTTATCATCTATGTTGCGCGTGTTCTGAGCAAGAAACAGGAAACGATAAAAGATTTTAAGTCTTCGTTTTTGCCCGTGATTTTGCCGGTTTTGATTATTTGCGGCCTTATTTTGCCTTCAAATCTTTCCACTGCAATTATTTTATTCAGCACCTCTGTTGTGCTTATGTTTATCGGACGTTTGAGTATGAAGTATATATCGGTAATGGTGCTGACAGGTGTTTTTTTCCTCGGTATATTCATTGTTATTCTGGTTAACTCCCCTGACACAGGGCGTTTGTATACCTGGAAAAACCGTGTTGAGAATTATGCAGGAAAAGAAGGTGGGGATACATACCAGGCCGATCAGTCAAAAATTGCCATTGCCACCGGTGGTATTGCCGGCAAATTACCGGGTAATTCTGTGCAACGCAATTTTTTACCTCAGGCTTATTCCGATTTTATCTATGCTATTATTATCGAAGAATATGGTCTGATTGGCGGTACTTTGCTGTTGTTACTGTATCTGATCCTTTTGTTTCGTGGGGTTAGAATTGCCCATAAAAGTCCCGGAACATTTGGGGCTTTGTTGGCCGCGGGACTTACTTTCAGCCTCGTGTTTCAGGCCATGATCAATATGGCGGTAACGGTTGGTTTATTGCCTGTTACTGGTCAGCCTTTGCCAATGGTAAGCATGGGTGGTACTTCATTGTGGTTTACAAGTCTTGCCATAGGTATTATCCTCAGTGTGAGCAAGCAAATTGAAAATCAGAAAGAGCAGCAGACAAACCAGGAAGGAGGTGAATATGTCCCGGTCTGAACCTTTAAAGGTGATTATTTCGGGTGGAGGAACCGGCGGACATGTCTTTCCGGCTCTTGCCATTGCCAATGCGCTCAAGGATCAGGTGGAGAATATCAGAATTCTTTTTGTAGGTGCAAAAGGAAGAATGGAGATGACAAAAGTACCTGCAGCAGGATATCATATTATTGGATTAAATATTGCCGGGTTGCAACGAAAACTTTCATGGCAGAATTTTTTAGTCCCTTTCAAACTGATGAGCAGTATGATAAGTTCGCGAAAAATTATCAGAAAATTTCAACCTGATCTGGTTATAGGTGTGGGTGGTTATGCGAGCGGACCCATTGTGAGGGCAGCAACAAGTGCCGGGGTGCCATCAGTAATTCAGGAACAGAATTCTTATGCCGGTTTAACCAATAAAATTCTGGCAAAAAAAGTTGATAAGGTTTGTGTGGCTTATGAAAACATGGATCGTTTTTTTCCCAGGGAGAAAATTTATCTTACCGGCAATCCTGTCAGGAAGTCTATTCTTGAGGCAGTAGGAAAAAAAGAAGCATCCATGAAGTATTTTTCGCTGGATGAAAAAAAGAAAGTGGTGCTCGTTGTGGGGGGCAGTTTAGGTGCCCTATCGGTAAACAAAGCTATAGAAAAAAGTTTGCCTCTTTTGGGTGAAAATAATATTCAGTTGGTCTGGCAGACAGGTAAATACTTTTATGAGCAAGCAAAGCAATCTGTATCGCGTATCAAAAATGATCTTGTTAAGGTATTTGATTTTATCGACCGCATGGATATGGCTTATGCTGCCAGCGATCTGGTTGTTTCCAGAGCAGGAGCGATTTCTGTGAGTGAAATCGCTGCATTACATAAACCTGCTATTTTGGTGCCATCACCCAACGTGGCAGAAGATCATCAAACACAGAATGCTATGGCATTGGTAAATCTAAACGCTGCTGTGTTGGTCAAAGATCATGAAGCATCCGAACTGTTGGGACCTGCCATTGTGCAGTTGATTTTTGATGAAAAAAAACTTTTTGAGTTGCAGGAAAAGATCACCCGTTTGGCTTATAAAGATGCGGCACGCAATATTGCAACCGTGGCATTAAGTTTAATAAAAGATTAAGTATGAATTTTGAAATTATACATAGGATCTTCTTTTTAGGTATCGGTGGTATCGGTATGAGTGCACTTGCGCGCTTTTTTCATAAGCAGGGCAAGTACATTGCAGGATATGACAAGACACCTACAGATCTTACCCTTTCTCTTGAAAAAGAAGGTATGTATATTCATTATGCTGATGATCCGCAATTGATACCCGAAAATATTGATCTTGTTGTTTATACCCCGGCAGTTCCAAAAGATAACCTTGAGTTTGGTTATCTGAAAAAAAAGAAAATACCTTTTGTGAAGCGGGCAGAGTTGCTGGGCATCATTTCTGAAAGTTTACCTACGATCGCTGTTGCAGGCACCCACGGAAAAACAACCATTACAAGTATGGTTGCACATATTTTTAAAACTGCCGGTATTCCCGTTTCTGCTTTCATGGGTGGTGTAAGTGTTAATTACAATACCAACCTGATTGCTGATAACGAATCGCAATGGATGATCGTCGAGGCAGATGAATTCGATCGGTCTTTCCTCCATTTGAAACCTGAAATTTCTCTGATCAGTTCCATGGATTCTGATCATACTGATATTTATGGTTCTGAAAAAGAACTGGAGGATGCTTTTTTTCAATTTGCATCTTATACGAAAAACAATAAAAACCTGATCGTGAAAGATTCGGTAGCAGAAAAATCATCCAGAATAAAATCACTGAACCCTGCCCTTTACGGTATTTCAGAAAATGTTGATTTTTCATTTCAAAATATTTCGATCGTTCATGGAAAATATATGGTTGCGCTGAAATACAACCAAACGAAACACGAGATATTCGTTTCTGCCAGTGGAAGGCATAATCTTGAGAATGCACTTGCAGCGATCGCTTTAAGCATCAAAGCAGATGTTTCGTTTGATGATATTGTACATGCGGTAGAAACATATAAAGGTGTGAAAAGGAGGTTTGAAATTCATGTACAAAACTCCAAAAATATATATATTGATGATTATGCCCATCATCCAGAAGAGATAAAAGCTTGTATTGCCTCGGCCAGAGAACTTTTCCCAGGCAAAAAAGTCACTGTTATGTTTCAACCTCATCTTTTTAGCCGTACGCAAAGTTTTGCTGACAGGTTTGCGTCTTCACTCAGTGCCGCCGATCAGCTGATCCTGATGGAAATATATCCGGCACGGGAGTTACCCATACCTGGTGTTGATTCTCAACTTATCCTGGAAAAGGTAAAATGTCCCGAAAAAATACTTTTGGATGATGAGAAAATTCTGGAATTTGTTGACAAAAATCGCTTTGAGGTTTTTATCACCATGGGTGCAGGAAACATAGACCGCTTTGTACAACCTATTAAAATGATATTGTCATGATAAAAAAAATCATCATTGTTTTTGCTTCCATCATGATATTGGCAGGAATTTTTATTCTTGTTTCTTTTGCAGGACAAAAGAACCAGTTAAAAAAGTGCCGCCATTTTATCGTTTTGCTTGAAGATGAAATATTTTTTGTTGATTCTGCCAGCGTTGTTGATCAGGTTTATTCTCAGTTCGACTCACTGCCGGGACAACAATTAAAAAGGGTTCCCCTGGAAAATATTGAAGAGTTCATCAGCAATATGCATTTTGTTTATGAAAGTGATGTTTACAGTACGATAGATGGAGATATTGTTGCTGAAATAACTCAGAGAAAACCTGTCGCACGTGTAATCAATAATTACAATGAATCTTTTTACATTGATGACAGGGGAAAGCTCATGAAAACTACTTCGACTTATACCGCCAGGGTACCTGTTGTAGCCGGATATATAGAGGCGAGATTCTCGTCGGGTATCGATCTTTATGAAAGAAAAAACAGCGGGCAGGAAAAATCTGTCAAAGTACTTCAGGAACTGCTTGTGATGGTTGACCATATTTCTCAGGATTCATTTCTGAATGCATGGATTGATCAGATCTACATAACCAGAAATGGAGAATTTGAACTGATCCCTAAAAATGGTTCACATACCATTGAATTTGGCAGTATCCGTAATATGGAGGAAAAGTTTGAAAATCTCCTGCTGTTTTATCAAAATGGTTTAAGCCAAAAGGGGTGGAACCATTATAACCGTGTGAATTTAAAATTTAAAAATCAGATTGTTTGTTCAAAATAAAAAATGCTATGGTATCATCAGAAATAATTGTAGGATTAGATATCGGATCAACGAAAATAGCATGTATCGTTGGCCGGAAAAATGAATATGGTAAAATAGAGATCCTTGGTCTTGGCAAAAGTCCTTCGTTGGGTGTTTCCCGGGGTGTGGTAGCCAATATTCAGCACACAGTAGATTCGATCAGATCTGCAGTAAGTGAAGCAGAACAGCATGCAGGTGTGCAGATCAGGGTGGTAAACGTAGGTATTGCCGGGCAGCATATTCGCAGTTTGCAGCACAGGGGCAGTATTATGCGCAATACCATTGAAGAAGAAATTGCTCAAAAAGATGTGGACGATCTTGTCGATAATATGTATAAACTGGTATTGCCTCCGGGTGAAGATATTATTCATGTTATACCCCAGGATTATATCATCGATAACGAACAGGGGATCAGAGCCCCTATAGGCATGTCGGGCATTTGCCTTGAAGCCAACTTTCATATTATTACCGGTCAACTGGCAGCAGCGCGCAATATAGAGAAATGTGTGACCAAGGCAGGGCTGGAAATTGATGACCTGATCCTGGAACCACTTGCTTCTTCTGAAGCTGTGCTGAGTGCTGAAGAAAAAGAGGCTGGAGTGGCACTGGTTGATATTGGTGGTGGTACCACTGATATTGCCATTTTTCAGGATAATATCATCAGGCATACTGCCGTAATTCCACTGGGGGGAAATGTTATTACAGAAGATATCAAGGAAGGATGCGCCATCATCAAAACCCAGGCGGAAGCGCTGAAAGTAAATTTTGGATCTACCTTGGCCAGTGAAAACAAAGATGAAGAAATAGTTTCCATTCCCGGACTGAAAGGACGTGAACCCAAAGAGATATCTTTAAAGAATCTGGCAAGCATCATTCAGGCGCGTACTGAAGAAATTGTAGAGCATGTCTACTACCAGATCAGAAGTTCAGGTTTCGAAAATAAACTTATTGCCGGTATTGTACTTACCGGTGGTGGTAGTCAATTAAAGCATATTGCACAACTCACTTCCTTCATTACTGGTATGGATACACGCATTGGTTACCCTGGCGAACATCTTGCCAGATCTGCTTCCGATGAGGTTAGTAAACCAATGCATGCTACCGGAGTGGGTTTGGTGATCAAGGGTTTTGAAAATGCCGAAACTCAAAAGCGCAGAAAAGCCGGACAGATACCCAATCATTCCAGAAAGAGCAAAGGCAACTTTTTTGATATCATCATGCAAAAAGGAAAACAATTCTTTGAAAATGATACCACTGATTAAAAGTCAATCTTTGCTTTGTTTTGAAAAAATGGTCTGCTAAAAAAACAACCTGATATATAATAAGTAATTGAAATTTTAATAACCTAAGAACCAAAAATTATGAATTCAGATATGATAAACTTCGATTTGCCAAAGAATCAATCTTCCGACATTAAAGTTCTTGGTGTAGGCGGTGGAGGAAGCAATGCTGTAAATTACATGTTTAAACAAGGTATTGAAGGTGTTGACTTTATTGTTTGCAATACCGATTCCCAGGCATTGGATAGCAGTCCTGTGCCCAACAAAATACAACTGGGGGTAAGTCTTACCGACGGACGTGGTGCCGGCAGCATACCTGCGGTAGGTAAGAATGCTGCCATTGAAGACATTGACCGCATCAAAGAGATTCTCGAAAAAAACACCAAAATGCTTTTTATAACTGCAGGAATGGGTGGTGGTACCGGAACGGGTGCTGCACCGGTTATTGCGAAAGCATCCAAGGAATTAGGGATTCTTACCGTGGGTATTGTTACCAGCCCTTTTGCATTTGAAGGCAGGAAAAGAAAGATGCAGGCCGATGAAGGATTAAAAGAATTGAAGGAAAATGTGGATGCTCTTATTGTTATCTGCAACGACCGGTTGCGCGATCTTTATGGTAACCTTACGGTTACAGATGCTTTTTCAAAAGCTGATAACGTTTTGACTACTGCGGCCAAAGGTATCGCTGAGATCATTACACTTACAGGGGGTGTGAATGTTGATTTTGCCGATGTGAAAACTGTTATGTCTGATAGTGGTGTTGCCATCATGGGAAGCGGCAGTTCCGAAGGTGAAAACCGTGCGCTAAAAGCGGTGGAAACTGCACTGGCCTCTCCTTTGCTTAATGATAACAACATCAGGGGGGCAAGCAATGTACTCCTCAATATCGTAAGTGGTAAAGAAGAAATCCTGATGGATGAGATCACTGAAATAACTGATTATATTCAGATGGAGGCAGGATCAACCGCAGATATTATCTGGGGATATGGCAAAGACGAAAACCTGGGTAATAAAATCAACGTAATTCTTGTCGCTACAGGATTTGGTGAAAATTCTGACCTGGGTTATGACTTTGCAGCAAAAAATGAACCCAAAAAGGTAGTGAGGTTAGAAGAGAAGAAAAACACAGAACCTGAAAAGGAAAAAAACGATGATAAAAATGAGATGAAGATCATCAATAAATCCGCTTCCCGCTTAAAGTCAGGAGGAAATAATGATAACAATACTTCCAATCCGAAACCTGATAATGACTATACCTATACTTTTGATCTCAATGAGCGCGTTCAGGAGAATACCTTTAAACCTAATTTTATTGAAAACAAAGCAGACCAACCTGAAAAAAAAGAACCTGTAAGAGAAGGAAAAAAGCAAGATGAGGTTGATCCCTCTGATCTGGATATGCGCAGAAAAGTACTCGAAAGAGAAAATCAGTTAAGGGAATTGAGTATGAAGATCAGAACACCTGAAGGACTGAGTGATCTGGAGAAAAAACCTGCTTATCTCAGAAGAAACGTCTCTTTAAATCATGTGCAACCTAGCTCGGAATCGCAGGTTTCAAGGTATACACTTTACGAAAAAGATGGAAAAACACAAATCAAATCAAATAATTCTTTTTTACACGATAATGTAGATTAATGAACTTTTGATCTTTGGTGCCGTATATTTACATGCAACCGGAAAGGTTATCAGCCTTTCCGGTTTTTTGTGTAATTTTGCTGGTATGTGTAATAAGGATCTGTCCTCTCCGTTCATAGGAAACAATTTATCTTGAACTGAAAACTTCAGAGAGAACATTTGACGAAAGCATTGATTATTTCATGAACGGAATATCTTTGTCAATCAAACCCAAAAGCCCATAAAACGTTCATGAGATGATTGCAGACCTACTAACCAACAGTTTTCCGTTTATGTAGGTTGCCTCTGATTAAGATCGGTAGCGGGATACCCCGCTGAAAAGGAATGAAAATAGCAGGCATTCCAGCAGTTGCATACATATTATTTCCGGATAAAAACGACTAAATATTTTGCATATGAGTTTGATACAAAAAATTGACACGGATATTAAAAAGGCCATGCTTGCCAGGGAAAAAGACAAACTTGAAGCATTGCGTGCGGTAAAAAACGCGATTTTGGTACAACGTACTGAAAAAGGTGCTTCCGCCGATCTCGATGAACAAACAGAACTGAAGATTTTGCAGAAACTTGTAAAGCAAAGAAAAGAGTCTGCTGAAATATATCTTCAAAAGGATAGAAAGGAAATGGCTGATCAGGAAATGAAACAAGCGGAGGTCATTCAACAATATTTGCCTGAGCAATTGTCTGAGGATCAGGTAAAAGAGAAGATCAGGCAAATTGTTGATCAAACCGGTGCTTCATCCATGAAAGATATGGGTAAAGTGATGGGCATGGCTTCCAAACAATTGGCTGGAAAGGCTGATAATAAAGTTATTTCCGCATTTGTGAAAGAGATTTTATCCTGATCTTCATTTTTTATTCCCTGAGTACGGTTGAAATATGATTGTAATTTATAATTATTCTATGTTTTTTTTATTTAAAAAATGATCCGATCCAAACTTAATATCGACACCTCAAAATGGAAACTCCTTCTTTTGTTTTTATTGCCCGTATTGATGTGGCAGAGCTGCGGAAGCGATGACCCCGAAAAAATCGCCGAAAAAGACAGAGAAAAGATACTGGACTATATTGCTGAAAATGACCTTGATGCCATTGAACATGAGTCGGGTCTTTTTTATGTGATTGAAAGGGAAGGTACCGGCAATACACACCCTACAACTTCTTCCACAGTAAAAATTAATTATGAGGGATATTACCTGAAGGATAAAGATGTATTTGATTCTCAGAATGGTTATTATGCCAATTTAGGTTCCATGATCACCGGATGGCGTATAGGAATTCCCCTTCTTACTTCCGGCGCAAAAGCTATTTTGCTTGTTCCTTCAGGACTTGGGTATGGTGCCTACCCGCCTTATGGTATCAGACCCAATGCATGTTTGGTTTTTGAAGTTGAGATCATTGATGTAATCAACAATTAGTCCCTTATGAAGTCCTTTGATTCCCTCAAAAACAAACTGGCTGATATTAAAAATTGGCCTACCTTGTATATGTTTAAGTTTATCGTTCCGGTTACGCACAAAAATATAGCACAGGTAGAATCATTATTTACCGAAAATGCTGTTATTTACCGGAAAGAATCCAGAAACGGTAAGTACATAAGCATTACGGCGAAAGAATATATGGAAAGCCCTCAACAAATTGTTGATGTGTATGTTAAAGCAAGCAATATAAATAGCATTATTGCCTTGTGATGGTATTTTTTCTGTCACCTTGCAAAGCTTTTCGTATCTTTGGAAAAGTAAATTTAAACTATAAAACATGGCTAATTTAAGAGACCTCAAGAAAGATATTAACTTCTTAACCAGTGAAGTTATTGAAGCTTGCTTTTTACAAAAGCATCTGGGCGAAAATGATCAAAATGCAGATCAGGAACTAAACGAATTGATTGAAGAGGTGATCAAAACCAGAAATAACCTTATCAGCAAAGTCAATAACCCCAGTGAAGAGGATAGCAAGAACCTCAAAAAGTTTTATCGCGGCATTCGTGAAGAAATGATTGCCAAGGCGGAAGAAGTTTTTCAAAAGATGGAAAAGTCTGAAGCATAATACTTCAAAATTATTTTTTGCGGGGACATTGCTTCTAAATGTCCCCTTTTTTATCATCATTATCTTTGGACAATCAAACTCTCCTTCCTCAATGTTTTCCTCCAGGATTCTTAAAGCAAAAGCCCGGTAGTTTTTCTATTATAAAATATTAAAAGCAAATCCATGAAAAAGCCATTTTCCGGTTCAGGAAAATCAACCCGAAAAAATAGTCCCTATTCTAAACCTAAATCACCAGCAGGCAAAAACAGCCCTTATTCGAAGTTTTATAAAAATGAAGACAGTTCTAAGGATGAACATGCTTCAAAATCAAGGAGGTACAGCGCCAATACCGATGATAGTTCTTCTGAATCGGGACAAGGAAAATACCGCAGATCAGGCAATACTGGCAAACCCTCTGAATCTTACCGTAAGGACGATCAAAGGGGTAGGAAGCATGGAGAGAACCGAAACAACCGAAATGACAGGACAGATTCTTATGGGAAAGATGAGCAAAGACGCCCGCGGCGCAGAAGAATATCTGACAACAAAGAAGAGTTTTCTGGTAAATCGGATTCCTCTTTCAGAAAAGATGAAAACAAACCTGGCAGATTTAATCAACATCAAAGAAGCGGGAAACCCATGTTTAAGAAAAAATCAGGTTTTCAAAGATCTGATGATGATGGGATGATAAGATTGAATAAGTTTATTGCCCATTCGGGGGTTTGCTCAAGAAGAGAAGCTGACCAGCTTATCGTTTCAGGGGCCGTGAAGGTAAACGGAAAAATTGTTTCTGAACTGGGTACCAAAATTCAACCTACCGACGTTGTTGTTTATAACGGACAGACATTGACTTCTGAAAAGAAAGTTTATATCTTAATAAATAAACCCAAAGATTTCATTACAACTGTTGATGATCCTCAAGGACGAAAAACAGTCCTTGATCTGGTGAAAAATGTATGTAATGAAAGGGTTTTTCCTGTTGGTAGACTTGACAGAAATACTACGGGTGTTTTACTTCTTACCAATGATGGTTCCTTAACAAAAAGATTAACCCATCCCAGTTCGGGAGTGAAAAAACTATACCAGGCAGACCTGGATAAACCACTCTCCAAAAATGACATGAAAACAATTGCTGATGGTGTTGAACTGGAGGGTGAAAAAATACAGGTGGATGATATTTCATATGCCGGAAAAACAGATGACAAAAAACGCATAGGAATTGAGTTGCATTCGGGACAAAACAGGGTGGTAAGAAGACTTTTTGAAAGCCTTGGTTATAGAGTGGAAAAACTCGACAGAATAACTTTTGCAGGCCTGACCAAAAAAGATCTTCCCAGAGGTAAATACAGGATCTTGTCAGAAAAAGAGGTGAACTTTTTAAAGATGAGGTAAATTCAGCAGAGAGTAGATGAACTGGTTCCGGTAATTAATTCGGGTTATTCTTTCAAACATGTACAGGTTCAATGTTCTCATTTTTTAATCAGCACAGACAACAGATAAACTCTTTTCTCCGGATCTCTCTTTTCTCCGGATTGATCTTCGTTTTTATCCTGGTTCTTTTGCTGGCTATTCTTACCTATGCATATCAGGATCGCATAAAAAAAGGATTTGTTGATCACATTAATAAAAATATCACCACAGAGATATTTGTGGATGATATCAATGTAGATATGTTTCGACATTTCCCGCAGGTGTCTATCACTTTTACCAATATTCTTGTAAAAGAAACCCATCCTGATGATTTGCAATTTCAAAAGGTGCAAAAAGATACCCTTTTGAGCGCCAGGAAATCCTATTTCCGGTTTGGAATACTCGATTTTCTGACAAAAAATTACACTGTTAAAAGTATCGGGATACGCGATGCTTCCATGCATATGAAACTATTTGATCAAAAAAGTAATAACTATTCCTTTTGGAAATCAGATACATCCTCCTCCTCTTCAGGTGATTTTTCCTTTAAAATTCAAAGTTTCCTCCTTGAGAATTTACATTTCAGGTTCTCCGATCTTGTCAATCAGCATTATATTGAGGCATCGATCTCTCAAACTCATCTGCAGGGTGATTTTACAAGCAATGATTTCAGGATGAAGATCAAGGGCGATTCTCAATTACAGGAACTTACACTGGATGATGTGCTCATGCTCGACAATCATCAGTTTTTGTACGATTTTGGTTTTGATGTAAAAAACAATAACGCTTTTACTTTTACCAAAGGTTTTTTCTCTCTTGATGACCTTGACTTTTTTGCTGAGGGTTTGGTCGATCTTTCTTCCGATGCAGTTTTTTTAGATCTGAATGTATCCGGAAACAACCTTCAACTCGAAAGTTTTTTTTCCGGTTTACCCCCTGATTATGCCAAACATTTTGCCCAATACAAAAGCAAAGGTGTTTTGGAATTTGATGCGATCATTCAAGGTTATTACTCTTCTGCTGCCAACCCGTTTATCTCTGCTGATTTTGGCATTCAGTCTGGAACCATAACGAATAATCATAAACTAAAACTCGAAGAGCTCACCCTGAAAGGAAGTTTTCAGAATGGAGAAAAAAGAAATCTTTACACTTCAGAAGTTGTCCTGGAGGATTTTTCTGCTACCATTCAAGAGGGATTGATGTCTGGAAAGGGAAAGTTGCGGAATTTTCATCTGCCTGAAGCAGACCTTCGTATCCATTCCGATATTAGTCCTTCTGCCTGGGTTCGTTTGCTCAATATTCATTCGGTGAAGCAAGCACAAGGGCAGATGGTTGTCGATTTAGATTATTCGGGTCTGATCCCTGTCGACAAAAATAAAATCAACGGAATCGTTCTTGAGGGTGATCTCAGGGGAACCCTCGTGGGACAGAACATCGGATTTGTTATTGCCGATAGTCCGGTTGATTATAATGATCTGTTTTTGGATGTTTCTTTTAACGGCGATAATATCGTGGTAAATAATTTTAGCGGAAAAGCATCATCGAGTGATTTTGCTTTGAAAGGGTATTTTACCAATTTTTTTCCCTGGCTTTTTCTTCAGGATGAGAAATTGTTTGCCGATGCCCATTTAAAGTCAGATAATCTTAATTTCAATGAGTTGCTTAAGGATAAGTCTTCTGAAAGTGATACAACCCACCATTTGTCTTTGCCTGAAAAACTCAGTTTTGAACTAAAAGCTGATATTGATCATTTGCACTTCAGAAAGTTTAAAGCCAGCAAGGTAAAGGGTAATCTTACCATGCGCGACCAGGTCTTTTACGCCGAAGAAATATCTATGAATACCATGCAGGGGAAAATAGAAGCAAATGGCTATATTAACGGCAAAAATGAGCACTTTCTGGTGTTAGGGTCAACGGCAAACATTGCCGGTGTCGACGTTCGTGAACTCTTTTACCAGATGGGCAATTTTGGTCAAACCAGTATCGTGGATGAAAATCTGAAAGGACGTATTTCAGCCGATGCCAGCTTTGTTGCCAATTGGTCTCCCTCTTTGCAGATAGATTGGAATACGCTTGAGACCACTGCTTCTGTAAAGGTTGAAGAGGGTGAACTGATCAACTACCGGCCAATGCTTGCCCTGTCAAGGTTTATAAGGGTCAGCGATCTGAATCAGGTAAGGTTTTCAACACTTCAGAATGAGATCTATATACGCAATCAAACCCTCTTTATCCCGGATATGGAGATAAATTCCAATGCTTTGAATATTCGTATATCAGGAGAGCATCAGTTTGATAATACGATCAACTACAGGCTTCAGGTTCTGCTCTCTGAACTTTTGGCCAAAGAAAATAAAAAGAACCGAAATCCGCAGGAAGACTACGGACAGATCATAGATGACGGATTAGGGCGCACAACTCTTTTCCTGAGGGTTACCGGCAACATTGATGAACCGGTTTTTAACTACGATTCCAAAGCAGTAAAAGAAAAACTTTCTGAAGAAATGAAACAAGAACGGAAAAATCTATCCAGGGCACTCCGGCAGGAATTTGGTAGCCCCAAAGCAGATTCTTTGCCTGATGGCACGCTTGTTAACCCAACAAAGCGTCAGCAGGAGGAAAAAGAAATCAGGGAAAGAGAAAAAGGAAAGTTTATCATTGAATGGGACTAAAATGCAAAGTTATCTTTCTTTTGTTGTTATTCTTTTGCCTGAAGTTGTTTTAAAGTATCTTCAAAATGATATTTTCTGATAATTTCTTTACTTTTGACCCCTCAATATAAAATTTAGTGATCAGACAATGGAAGAAACCAGAAGATTTTTGTATGAAAAGGCGGAGGGTTTGGAAAATCATGAACCCGGTTTTTCTGAACATTACACATCCAAAAAAGATACACAGGAAGAATTTCAGCAGCAAATTGATGAACTCAGGAAACTTCAAAGTAAACTTTATGCCCAGGCTAAATATGGGGTGCTCATCATTTTGCAGGCAATGGATGCTGCCGGCAAAGACGGAGTGATCAAGCACGTAATGTCTGGTGTTAATCCTCAGGGTTGCCATGTAACAAGCTTTCAGGCACCTTCAAAGGAAGAGTTGTCCCACGACTTTATGTGGCGCTGTATGAAAAATATGCCCGAAAGAGGTAATATTGGCATTTTTAACCGTTCCTATTATGAAGAGGTGCTCATTGCAAAAGTACATCCTGAAATGCTGGCAAGGCAAAACTTACCATTTTACCATGCAAACCTGCATCTCGATGAAAATTTTTGGAAAAAAAGATACGGAGATATTGTAAATTTTGAAAAATATATGGTTCATAACGGGTTTCTGGTCATCAAGTTTTTCCTCCATTTGTCTTTTGATGAGCAGAAACGAAGGTTCTTATCCAGGATCGATAATGAATACAAAAACTGGAAATTTACCATGAACGACATTAAGGACAGGCAATATTGGAATGAGTTTCAATCTGCTTATCTGGATATGCTCAATAAAACAACCCATAAAAAGGCTCCCTGGTACGTAATACCTGCTGATAAGAAATGGTATATGCGCCTGGTGATTAGTAAAATAATTGTCGAAAAACTTCAATCTCTTGATCTGAATTATCCGGAAGTGACTGAACAACACAAAACAGATATGCTTACAGGCAGGGAAATCCTTATGAATGAGAGCAATGATAAAAGATAAACTAAATATTTATTAAATATCTGAGAGTTGAATATCTATAATAAAAAACAACGTTGGAAGTTATACCTGCTTGGATTTGCAGCTATTATTGTTGGATTATCATTGTATTACACCAATATCCTTGTCAATAAAATTGCCGAAGATGAAATACAAAAAGTACGTATCTGGGCAGATGCTGTGCAAAACAGGGCAAACCTGGTAAGGATAACAGAAGATTTTTTTGAGGAGATGCGCAATGAAGAAAGAAAAAAAGTTGAACTGTGGGCCTTAGCCATTAGAAGGTTTATTGAAGATGAAGAAGGAGATATTGCTTTTTATGCCAGAATCATTGAAGAAAACAACACTATTCCTGTTATTGTTGTCAATTCTGATAGTGTGATCGTTACGCATCGCAACCTTACCGAAGATCAAACGCAGCCAACTTTACAACTTGAGGGGCAAAAATTTTCTGATGAAATCAGAGCGCAATTTTCTGTATACCCTCCCATTAGAATTGAATATGCTAATCAAACAGATTTCTTGTATTACCAGGATTCCTGGATTTTTACAAAGATGAGAAATGTAATGGACGATCTGATCGATTCTTTCCTGAGTGAAGTTGTGATCAACTCTGCCAACGTGCCTGTAATTGTAACCGATAGCCTGAGAACAAATATAATTGCCTCCGGAAATATTGATGATGCCGATCTTTCAGAACCGGATAAGGTACAGGAAATTATTTCAGAAATGGCTTACAATAACCAGCCTCTTATCATTGAATTGCCTGTTCATGGCGAATGCCATGTTTTTTATACACACTCTTTTTTGCTTACCCAGCTCAGATATTACCCTGTTGCTCAACTTCTTGTGATCGGCATCTTCCTGCTGGTCTCGTATTTGTTGTTTAGTACCGCACGAAATGCAGAACAGAATCAGGTGTGGGTGGGAATGTCTAAGGAAACGGCACATCAACTGGGCACGCCTATTTCATCTTTGATCGCCTGGATCGAACTGCTGAAAATAAAAGGAGTTGATGATGAAACAATCACAGAAATCCAAAAAGATGTTTCCCGTCTTGAAAATATAACCGAAAGATTCTCCAAGATCGGATCACCCCCTAAACTTAAACCTCATTCGGTGCTCAAAGCGGTTGAAGATAGTGTAAATTACATGAAAACCAGAACTTCAGATAAGGTTTCTTTTCAAATTATTTCTCACGCTGAAGTTGATGACAAGGCACCTCTTAATCTCAACTTATTTGGATGGGTGCTTGAAAACCTATGCAAAAATGCCGTTGACGCTATGTCTGGTTTCGGTAAGATAACATTTGAAATAACCAGAAACTCTCAGTATATTTACATTGATGTTAGCGATACAGGAAAAGGAATTCCCAAATCTGATTTTGGTGGTGTTTTCAAACCTGGGTTTACCAGCAAAAAAAGAGGGTGGGGTCTCGGGCTTTCGCTAAGCAAAAGAATCATTGAAAATTACCACAAAGGAAAAATTATGGTGAAAAATTCTTCACCACAGGGAACAACCTTTAGAATCGGGTTGAAACTTTAAAAATAACCAGGCAAAAACAAAATAAAAATTCAGTTCAGGATGGTCGCTTTTCGTTTTTCTTT
>CAYMLS010000004.1:0-1411 GCA_964390665.1 uncultured Bacteroidales bacterium
TCGCGGCATGTAAAACATGTAGTCAGAGTTTTAGCGAGCTCTCTCGTTGGAAAAACGAGAACCTATTTAATCAAAATACATATATATGAAAATATTACTTACCGGAGCCACGGGTTATATAGGAAAACGTTTGTTGCCTGTTCTTATACGAAATGGGCATTTTGTTGTTTGTTGTGTGCGTGATAAAAACAGGTTTTCTCCGCCAGAACCCCTTCTTGATAACCTGGAAGTGATAGAAACGGATTTTCTGGATATGGAAAGTCTTGAAAAAATTCCCTCCGATATTGATGGTGCCTATTATCTGATGCATTCCATGAGTTCATCACCCCGTTATGAACAAATGGAGAAAAAAAGTGCTGAATACTTCCGCACGATCATAGACAAAACGCAGGTTGAACACGTTGTTTATCTGAGTGGTATGATAAATGACAGTGCATTGTCGCGTCATTTACAATCACGCAAAATGGTAGAGGAGGAGTTGCAAAAAGGGAAATATTATTTTACCGCATTGCGGGCGGGTATCATCATTGGTTCGGGCAGTGCTTCTTTTGAGATCGTGCGTGATCTGGTAGAGAAACTGCCTGTGATGATCGCTCCCAAATGGTTGAATACCCGCTGCCAGCCTATTGCGATCAAAGATGTGATCACTTTCCTTGATAAAACGCTTTTCATGGAAAAAACCTACAATCAGAATTTTGACATCGGAGGACCCGATATTCTTACCTACAAACAAATGCTGAAAGGATTTGCCAGGGTCAGAGGTTTGAAAAGATGGATCGGTGTGGTGCCGGTTATGACACCCAAGCTATCTTCTTACTGGTTGTATTTTATCACCTCTACTTCTTATTTGCTGGCAACCGCCCTTGTGAGCAGCATGAAAGTAGAAGTTGTGTCCCGTGATGATCGAATCAATGAAATTTTGGGTGTAACGCCTATGGATTATGAAACCTCTTTGAAACGTACTTTTTCTGCCATTGAAACCAATGAGATCGTTTCCAGCTGGAAAGATTCAATGGTCAGCGGCCGGATCAACCAGCGTTTGTCTGCTTTCATCAATGTGCCCACCAATGGTTGCTTCAAAGATATAAGAATAAAAAAGGTGAAAGATGAAGATCGTACAAAAGCCAATATTTGGAAAATTGGTGGAGAAACCGGGTGGTATTATGCCAGTTGGTTGTGGAAGATCCGGGGGTATATGGATAAACTTTTTGGTGGTGTGGGTCTGAGAAGAGGTCGCACACACCCCGATCGTATTGCTGCCGGTGATGCCATTGATTTTTGGAGGGTTTTGTATGCCGGTCGCCGGGAGGGGCGTCTGCTTTTGTTTGCCGAGATGAAACTTCCGGGTGAGGGGTTTTAGAGCGCGGCCTTATCATTGAGCCGTTCCCCTACCGTCTGCGGGGGATGGAGT
>CAYMLS010000004.1:1421-44747 GCA_964390665.1 uncultured Bacteroidales bacterium
TGAGGCCTGGTTGGAATTTAAAATTGAGAAAGGGCATCTTTATCAAACCGCTACTTTCCGCCCCAAAGGATTATGGGGAAGAGTATACTGGTACTCGGTTGTGCCTTTTCATCATATTATATTTCGCGGATTGATAAAGCAGCTGGTCAGATAAGGCAAATATTCCACGCAATTTGCCACTGAAGAAAAATCAACAAACAAAACACTGGATTACAGAATGATTAATGTCAGGTTTTTACTCCTGAAAAACAGGCTGGGGTTTTAGTCTTCCGGTAATTGTTCGTTTATAATAAATTCCAAACCAGACCAGTACCATTGCAGTTATCACACCACCAGTTATGTATGAAATATTCTGGGGAAGGTTTAATCCTTCCGGGGCCAGCAGAAGGTATGTGGAAATGACCATTGTCATGAAAACTGCCGGGATAAGGGTGATCCAGAAGTTTTTTTGTTCCGAAACCAGGTAAACAGTGATGGTCCATAATACCACTGTGGCAAGGGTTTGGTTTGACCAGGCAAAGTATCTCCAAATGATGGCGAAGTTTACCTGTGTAAGTAAAATGCCAATGATAAACAAAGGAATACTGACCCAAAGTCTGTTTTTTACCGGTCCCTGTTTCAATTTCAGGAAGTCTGCCACAATCAGCCTGGCACTTCTGAAAGCGGTATCACCAGAAGTAATGGGAGCGGCCACCACCCCCAGCAAAGCCAGTACAGCGCCAAATTTTCCCAGCAGTGAATTGGAGACCTCATTTACCACCCAAGCGGCATTGCCATCGTTATCTACCATGATGGTATTGAGTTCGCGAATACCTCCGAAAAAGCTCATGGCAATGGCAGCCCAGATCATCGCTACCACTGCTTCGGTGATCATGGCTCCGTAAAAAATCCTTCGCCCCAGTTTCTCATTGGTCATACACCTTGCCATTAGTGGCGATTGTGTTGCATGAAACCCGGAGATGGCGCCACATGCGATGGTGATAAACAGCATGGGAAAGATGGGAAAACTGCCCGCATTGTGATGAAAGTTCTGCATCCCCGAAGGTGTAAGTTCGGGAATGGCAACCCCTTTCACAATGAGTGCCGTCATAAGACCTACTGCCATAAACAGCAGTGCAAACCCAAAAAGGGGGTAAAGTCGTCCGATCACTTTGTTGATGGGCAACATTGTAGCAATCATATAATAAACGAAAACGGTCATCACCCAAAAATTCATGGTCGCAAACCCAGGTGTAATACCGGAAAGGATCTTTGCCGGTCCCATAATAAATACTGCGCCTACCATGATCATGAGAAAGACGGTAAACCCGCGCATAAACTGTTTGGTGAAATTTCCCATGTAAATTCCGGTGATCTCTGTAATGCTGAGTCCTTTGTGTTTTACCGAAAGCATACCCGAAAAATAATCGTGAACGGCGCCGGCAAAAATAGCGCCAAGTACAATCCATATAAAAGCGACCGGTCCCCACATAGCACCGGCAATAGCACCAAAGATGGGGCCCAGTCCGGCAATATTCAGAAATTGAATAAGGAAGGCGCGCCACCAGGGCAGGGGCATATAATCAACCCCATCGGGCATGGTCATGGCGGGTGTTTTTCTTTTGGATTCTGCACCAAAAACTTTTTCTAAATATTTTGAGTAAATGGCATATCCCAGCAAAAGAACAATTACAGAAACGATAAGTGTGATCATATTCGAATATTTTGAGAAAAGATTGCTATCGCCCGTCTGATCGAAAACAGACAGCTGCTAACTTGCAGACAAATGTAAATGATGCGTTTTGAAAAAGCAAGCCTTATCATCTTCTGAACAGGTGTATTATTGTCTCAAAAACAGGTAGTTTTTACATTGAATGCTTCTGTGTTAAAAAAGCGCCAGATCCAAAAGAATCTGGCGCAGAAACCAAACTAAACTAAACTAACCAATAAACCAAACCAAAACCTATTTACTGATGATTGAAGAGTTTTTCCTGATTTGTATCTTCATTACTTTTTGATCATTCGTTTTACTGCTTTTTTCCCATCCATGATCACTTCAACAAAGTAAATACCATGGTTAAGGTTTTCAACAGATACATTGGTTTGAAAATGATCATCTGCTTTGTATCCGGTAGTACGTTGAATTTCTCTTCCGGTAAGATCGATAAAACGGATGGATACCTCGCCTGTGTTATAATTTGCAAAACTGATATTTACGTTGCTTTGTGCCGGAGAAGGAAATACCTGTAAGCTGGCAGAAAAGTTATCAGATGCGGGCAATGTGCTTACATCGGGGTCATAACCCCCCACCACGGTATAATATCCTGATTTCAGTGTTTCATCGGGTACAATAAAATGCAGTGTTTTTAATTCGCGTGTGGCTTCAATATCAGCGATCACGGTAAAATCATCTTCGGGGTTTTCTTTATATGCCAGTCTGAATCTGGGTACCTGGCTATTGACCAGGTTCAGTTCAGCGGTAATAAAGTTGAAGGACAGACGCGCATCCATATTGCCCATTTTATGGATTTTCCATGTTCTGGTCCATCTTTGTAAATTTTCGGTAGCAAGACCGTCGTTGGTCCATTGATACTCTGCACCATCATGGGCAGCAAAAAGGTATTCTTTTGGCGCATCGAGCGATTCGTTCCATTCTTCCATGGCCAGGGCATGTGAAGCAGCGGCCGAATGTTTTTTGTCGTCGCCCATTTCATTACCAATACCTCCCAGATCAAAAGTGAAGGTTTCATCATCGTAATACTTTACCGAATCGATGGGCAGATCATATTTGAGCGACAGATAATTTTCAATGATAAAAACCTGCGTATGCCATAAGGTTCCTTTGTAAATGATGACCTCTGCCAGGGCACCTTCCAGCAGTCCTGTTTCTTCGCAGGTGGGGCACACATCGTCATCACCACCAAAAGCACCGGGAGGATCATACTGGGCGCCCCCCAGCCAAAGGTCTTTGCTGCTTTGCACCACGGGCCCTGTTGTAATGGGGTTGGGGTTTCCCTCAGCGCGTCTGCTGGTTTGCAGACCATTGATCCTTACAAAGCTACCATACGATTCCTCATGGTTAGAATAGCAATAGGAGATGATGTAAGGTACACTGATCTCGGCTGTATTTTCGATTGTAGGAAAAACATCGGCACCTGATCCATCGGGCAGATTTCCATTGGCGTAAGCTGTGATTACCATCGTATCAGGGTGAAATTGATCATCAGCGCCACGTGCGCGATCCCATCTCAATTCATAAGCATGTTGCAGGCCTTCATGATCCATGGGTATGTTTTCCACGTGCGACCAGGCGTTCCAGTGAGCGCGTTTGGTAACCAGGTTACTTGCAACTTCATATTTGTTGGCTACGAGCGAATCTCTTTTCGCCACAACAAAAATCCCGAATCCTTCACCACCATCCAGTACCGGATCATTGGGCACTTTCAGGTAGTTTTCGCCAAAAAACCTTACCCAGGGTAAACCATTGACCCTGTTTGTTTGAAGATAAATACCTTCTTGTCCTGCAATACCAGGGCTGGCTGCATGGTTGTAGCCTGAAACATCATTCCAGACAGTTACAAATTCACCGTCAGAAAAAGGCAGGTCTTCTGCACGGAGCCAGAGGGCGTTGATGGGGTCTCCCTCATTTTTGATTGATTCGTGTCCGCCAACTCCACCAGGTCCGGTTTGAGAAACCGTATTGGTGGTCATAAAGGCAAACATTAGCAGGAGTATGATCAGATTGGGTAGAAAGTGTTTCATAATTGTTTTTTTTAAATGAGAAGTTGAGGTTGATTTGTTTTATTAAGCAGGTATTAGTGTAAGTATGATACATCTAAACCTTACGGATCAATGCTCTTCGATCTGTCTTGCTTAAAGAACGGAGATAAGGGCAGGGAAAAACTCCCTGCCCTTTACCACTCAATCAACTGTCTGCTGCTTATCCAATCTTAGTGGAATCCGTTCATAATAAATAAACAAAAGATCTGTTTAGTCTTTGCAAGAAAACGCCAAATACTGCGTTATTCTCGTTTTTGAATCAGTCATTTACGAAAAGTAAACTCCTTAGATTCAAAAACTTCGAAAGCCTTGTCTTTGACGATTTCTTATCAAAGACACAAAAAGCAGGAGTCTTCTTGCTGATACTATTATTTATTGATCATCACCCGTTGTACGGAAGTACCTTCGCTTGTGATGATCTGTACCAGGTAAATACCACGGTCAAACTGCTGAACGGGTATTCTGATATGATCATTTTCAACCAGTTCGAAATGAACCACTTGTCCAAGGTTGTTGATCATGCGGATTTCGTTGATCGTAACATCAGAAACAATGGTAAGGGTTTCATTTACAGGGTTGGGGTACAATGCCAATCCAGAGATTTCAGAATCGAAAACACTGGTAGGTTCTTCGTCGTTAAACCAGTAAGTAAACGTATTTTCACCTGCTTCAACAGTTATCTGACGATTGTCTCCACCATCGGGGAATTCGGACAGATCAGAATCCCATGATCCGTTGATTCTGAATTTGAACTCATAGTCACCAGGTTCGATGTCATCAATGGTAATGGTCCAGGTCATATCATCGTCAGCAGGATCTACGGGTGCCAGTCGGTATTCGGTTCCGTCACCCCATTCGTTGAAAGAACCCGCTGCATCAACATAGTCATTTTCGGGATCAAATTTGTCCTGATCAGCCCAAACCACCATTTTCACATTCAGTGTCAGTGAAGTTTGGTTGGCAGCGTTTACACCGTCAATCAGTGCCTGTAATGCAGCCAGGTCGTCAATAGAAGCAGCACCTTCCACAGCAAGTTTGTACTGATCGATCAAAGCGGGGTCAACGTTTACAACACCTACCGCCTCGAGCATTTCTGCAGTAAGTTCTTCTGCATACTCAAACTCGGCCATTTCCTGAATGTACAGGAAGTTGGTGGCATCGATAATGGCTTGTACGGAAGCAGCGCAATTATCAAGAGATTCCTCAATGAAAATAGCGTCCTGGTAGTAACCATCATCGAAGATGATATCGAATACATTTACAATACCGAGAATGTCAAGCATTTCCATGGTAAGATCCAAAGCGGTTTCAGAACCTGCCATTGCTTTCACAATTTCGCAAGTTGTGGTAAAGGTGAGCAATTCCTGAATGGCAGCAGCATCCGCCAAACCACCGGAGGTGGCAATAGCATCCTGATAAGCGGCCAGATATTGCTCATCGAAATCCATACCTGCCTGGGTAAGCAACAATGCCGTAAGGTCATCAGCATTACCGTCATTAGCCATTGCGATGATCGCAGCAATGGCATCCTGCAATACAGATTCGTTGGCAGCAATTACGAGTGCTTCAATTTCTTCTGTTGTGTCTACATCTTCACCGTTTGCGTCTGCAACAGCCTGGCGGTAAGCGTCAATGCTTGTGGGAACAATCAGTGAAGGATCAACACCGGCATCCACAAGGTCCTGTGCTGTCATTTCAGAAGCATCATCTGCTTCGGCGAAAGCAACGATTTTGAGGATGGCAAGCCCGAGGTTTGCCTGATCGATGATCGCCTGCAGTGCGTCGAGATCGGCGACACCTGTGGCTGCTTCAATTCCTGCCTGATAAGCTTCGAAGTGAGGAACATCATTGGTGAGATTGACGGCACCGGCAGCAACGAGCATATGGCGTGTAAGATCAGAAGCATCGCTGTCAATGGCCATTTGATTGATCATGGCCAGTGCGCTGGCAGCTTCCGCAGCAGCACCTGCTTCATTGGCAGCCGCAATGATGGCGTTGAGTTCATCAGAATCTGCCACGCCCGTAGCATCTTCAACACCAGCTATATAGTACTCCAGAAAACCAAGGTTGAAAAGATCCTGATTGGCACCAGCAAAAACCATGAGCGCGAAAGTAAGATCTGAAGCATTATCGTTTACAGCCATATCATTGATAGCTGCGAGAGCATCAGTTACTTCTGCTGTTTCAGCGGTCTCGTTGGCAGCAATAATAATAGCATTGAGTGCCGCTGTATCAGGCACTTCTGTGGCACCTTCCACTCCTTCTTTATAAAAGGGGAGGTAGTCGAACAGCGTGTTTTGTCTGATATTGGATCCATCAGCACCTGCATCGCGGATCAGTGAAAATGTGAGGTCAGAGGCATCGTTTGCATCTGCCATGGCATCGATCAGAGAAAGTGCGTAATTGGCATTTCCGATATTGATGAGTGCCTGCAGTGCGGCCAGATCGGCAACACCATCTGCTGCTGCAATGATTGCCTGATAGAATGGCAAATTGGCATCAACCACATTGTTTACTTCAACGATGGCAAGGTGGAACAGTTCCAGTGCTGAAGCGTCATTGGCTTGCGCAAATCCGTCGATAGCGGCGAGTACTGCTTCCGCTTCTTCTGCATTAACCTCCATGACAAGTTTTTGAACAGATTCAACGGTAGGCAGTGTGGCAGCGGTTTCTGCCTCCACAGCTGTTTTGTAGGCATCCAGGTTAAACTCTATGGTGTGTGCGCCTAATTCGTCAAGCATATCCAATGTGAGATCTGTTGCATCGTCGGTATCGGCATATCCCTGAATGAGTGCAAGTGTAGCGGGATCCTCTACATTTAACATATACAAACCATTGTTTCTGGCTGTGGCGTATACGGTATTGCCATCTTTGGCGATGGCCCAACCTGCTCCAATTTCATCGTTTACTGTATAAACTTCACCCGTAGACATGTCAACGGTTTTGATAGATAGTTCATCCTGCACCCAGATTTTATTTCCATCCAGGGTCATAGCAAAAGGTTGGCGAAATGCTTTGGGTGTTAAAACGGTAACCTCATCGGCTACAGGATCGATTCTGTATATTTTCTTGTGTGCAGAGGTTGCCACATATACAATATCGTCTTCATCTACCACAACATCTCTGGGGGTTTGAATATTTGCCTCGAGCAGGGGAGTAGGATCATTTGTTTCGCCATTGCTTCCGGTACCTGCAAAAGTATTGATGATACCAGTTGCCATATCGATAACTCTCACTCTGCGGTTGTTAAGGTCAACGACGTAAAGTTCAGATTCATCATTGTTAAATCTGATGCCATGAGGTTGGTTGAAACTGGCCTCAACTGCCGGTCCCCCGTCATGTGCTTCGTCATAACCATTAGAACCAATACCAGCGACTACTGTTACTTCATCATTGGTAAGGTCAATTTTATAAACGGTATGATGCCCAAAATCAGAAGCAAAAATATTTCCTTCGTCATCGAGGATCATATAACGGATAGCACTGAACTGCGCATCTGCCAGCGATACGCTCGTAACGCCATCGGTAAAAAGAAAATCTGTTTCACCATTACCCGCCAGTACAGTGGTTGTGCCATCATCTTCCAGGGTAACAATTTTCCTGCTGTTCACATCAAAGAAATGGGGTTTGCCATCTTTGGTAACAACGCCCCATGCCTGAATGGCCATATCAGTGGCCTGCACATCTGGGGTTCCCGGACCAACTGCTTCGGGAACAGCAACATAAGGCGCCAGGAGTTCCATTTGGTCGGTATCAACATCTACTTTAAAAAGCAGACGACTTCTTGATCCCAATATTAAGTTATCGTCATTGTCTAATGCTGTACCTACTGCTCTTCCGGTGGGCACTTCCAGGCGATGTCCCACTCTGTTGGCGGGATCGTCAATAGCCGCTTCCATCCATAGGTCCAGGTCAGGTGATCCCTGAATACCCGTGTAACGATCAATAATTCCGGAATTCAGGTCAACTCTTCTGATACCATGATGGCCTCCCTGGTGGTCGCCAAAATAAACATACCGGTTTTGGCTGTCTACAGCGATGTCGTGCGGTTGCAACAATGTTGCCTCTGTTGCCAGACCACCGTCGCCACTCTGGTTCCATGCACCTGTACCGGCAATGGGATATAAAATGCCTGTATTAAGATTCACACCATAGATCATTTTTTGCTGAGAGGATATGTATATCCATTCATGGTCTGTATTTGGGTCTTTAACATAGTCAATTCCAAAAGGTTGGCGAATGTCTGCCTCGAGTGCCAAACCTGCAGGGGTGCCATCGACCTGATCTCCGCTACCTGCCACGCGTGTCATCTCACCGGTTGCCATGTCCATGGAAGCAACCATGTGGGCACCAAGAATATTGATGTAAAGCATGGAATAATCATGGTTAAAAACAAGACCAAAAGCACCAATGTTGATGTTTTCGGCATCAAGAGAAAAGTCAGGAGTTCCGCTATTACCGTTACCTGCTACATGGTGCAGTGTGCGGTCGCCCATGTCAACTTTAAGCACATAGTTGGAGTTGGAATAATAGATATTGTTATCGGCATCGAAAGTAATACCAAAAATTCTGTTTCCGTTGGTTGCATCATCGATGGATCCGCCATCAAATCCTTGCATGGAAGAGCCTCTTGGGATGAGCATTTCTATCTCATCGGTAGTACTGTTCCAGTACATGAGGTTACCGTCCCAGTAATCGGCCCAGGCCATATCACCGTTGGGTGCCACAGCAACAGGGCCTGGAACACCAACATCATTTGCTTCATCCACAGATGCCGGATTTTGGAAATCAGGAAGACGGGGTGGTGTTCCTCCACCGGCAATTTGCTCTGCGGTATACTGTCCGAATGCCAATGACCCTGACATGATAAGTCCGAGCAAAAGCAGGAAAGTTTGTTTAAAAATTTGTCGTTGATCTTTCATAATAATTAAATTTTAGTTTAACAATAGATGATTTAAATGGTAGAAAAAATATTTCGCTGCTATGAAAACCTGTCAGCGCTTTCGAAATGTTTTCATAAAGAGTGTGTCATAAGATGTTTCTCCAAAAGAGTATTCTACGACCAATTCCTGATCATCCACTTTTTTTAAAGTCCAAACAATACTGGAAAGTGGGTTGTGCATATTTTGTGGATCATAAAGATTGACCGATTTTACGTCGTCGTTTTGCCCGGAAGGATCTATGGTGATTAGTGCCGTCCATTCACCGGAGGTGAGTGGCATATTTAAGAGTTCGTTTGCCGGTAAAAGGTTTCCGTCGGGATCGAGGGTGTCAGCATCATTGGCTGTAAATGTGTTGATCCCTCCATTGGCATTGAATTGAATAAATTCAGTATATTCGCTTTCAGAGGCGGTTATCACTACTGTAGTATCTTTCCATAAGGGGCGGTTTTTGTCATCGTTAATGGTGTTTCCAAATTCATCCTGAAGGGTTTTTGCAAACTCTTTCTGTACAGAAACGGCTTCCCATAATCCAGGTAAGCCTGATTCTTCTGCTTCAATATTTTGGTTATAAGGAAGTTCGAATTCATCTTCGCATGCTGCAAAAGCAAAAAACAAGGAAACAAGGATGAAAAATAGTTTGCTATTTCGGATTTTCATGATTTTATACTTTTTAATAGTCATCAATTTTTTCAGGGTATACATCTGCAATGGAAAATATAAAATTGAGATATTGGTTTTTGATTTTTAATTCAGCACATCGGGGTTATAAATAGATTCATTATCAGGAATGGCATAGGGCCAGATGTCGCTGTTCCAGGGAATAGGGTCAGTTCCTGTATGAGCAGCATCAAACCCAGGGTTTGTTGTTGGAACAATGAGTCTGTCTCCCTGCCCGATAGGTGTTCCGTCTTGTGCCCCCAATCTGAGCAGGTCCCAGATTCTGTATCTTTCCAGGAACATTTCGCGTGCTCTTTCTTTGATGATATCCTGAATCAGGTTTCCGGTATCATCATCAGAACCCTGGTATTCGCCAATTCCTGCTCTGATTCTCACGGCGTTCAGGTCAGCAATGGCATCGGCTGAATTTCCTGTTCTGGCATTGCATTCGGCACGCATCAATAAGAACTGTGCAGAGCGAAACCAAAGAACATTTTGCCCGCTGGCTCCGCTGCTCGACATGTTAAATTTCAATGGCCACCAATAGGTGTTTCCATCGTCGGAAGAAACAATTTCATCAATCAGGTATTGGAATCTGAGATCATTTTCCTTGTCAAAGTCAACATAATCAATAAAATGTTGGCTCATTCTCCATACAGCTCTTCTACCGCTGTATTCAAAATTTGCTCTTGACTGATCCATGTCATCCACAGGGGGCAGAAACAAAGCCCATCTTTGGTTGCGGTCTGCTCTTACGGGTGCAGTACCGGCATCGGCAGCAAAAGCAAAAATCACTTCCTGGTTTTTGGAGGGTCCAAACCAGTCACTGGTAAAATTATAGTAAACAGATGCCGGAAATCCATCTTCTGTAGTCTCCTCGTTGTATTGATCCAACGGGTATTTGTCAGGACTTCCTGGTACGGCGCCAATAAGTTGATCAATCTGAGTTTTGCAATTCTGGAAATCATTCATCTGGAATAGTATTTCTGCTTTCAAAGCCTGGGCAAACCCTTTGTGAAATCTGTTTACGGCATAAGTTTCAGGGTGTATTTCCGGATCGTACTCTTCCGGGAGCAAATCAATCGCTTTGTCTACATCCTCTAACAGCAGATTGTATGAATCTTCCACGGTTTCCCTTCCTTTGTAAGCATCTCTTACGCCGGTAATATATTTCTTTCTGTATATCCATGCTTTTTCATTGAGGGTGGTTTCGTGATATTGTTTGCCAAAATACCTGGTATATTCCAAATTGATCAATGCCCGCATGGCGTAGGCTTCCCCAAGGAGTATTTTACCGAGAACTTCATAGTCCGGGTCATTATCATAATCACCGCTTCCGAGTTTCTCAATGAGTGCATTGGCGATGTTTTCGGCATTACTGGCATATTGCAGAACGCGCGTATGGTCATTCCAGTTGGTAATGTTGTTTTCTCTTCTGTAATACTTTACTCCGAGAGCACCGGCCAGCTGGGCATAATTGGGTTCGTAGGGAGCTACAAAATCAGCCGTGATATTTGCTATATGATGCACCGATTGTCCAAACCCGTTGCCGGCAAAACCTAACATTACGGCATAGGATCCATTCATAAGTTTATCCATTTCACTTACAGCAACCCAATATGATTCAGTGGTTGTTTGCCCTTCAAGTTGGGGTTCTGCCAGGAAATCATCAAAAACTTCCTCACAGGCAGTAAAACTTATGATGATGCCTGTGATGAAAGCGGATAAAGCGATTTTTTTGAGGTACTTTTTCATGATCAGCAATATTTTTGTCATTTGTTTATGCTTTAAAATTCAAATTCAACACCCATCACAAAGGTTGTTGCCATGGGTTTTACAAATCCTCTCATACCCGGGCTGATGTTTTGTGTGGCGCCAAAAGTAGCTTCAGGTTCAACCCCTGGCCAACGAGACCATAGCCATGCATTCTGAACCCTTACAAATATTTTGGAACTCTGAATTTTCAGATTGTTGGTTTGGATGGCAGGTAAATCATAAGAAAGAGATACATCTCTCAATCGAATGTAAGAGGCATCGTGCAAAAACCTGGAGGTATATCTTCCACTCATAGGAGATTCTATCATCAAGGGTACGTTTGTGGGATTTTCTGCTGTCCATCCATTGAGTAATTCAGGAGATCCGTTGGAAGTAGCAGAAATGTAGCTAAGGTTTTGGTTCATTTCATCATAATACCAGTTTCCAAACTGGTACGAGAACAGGAATGAAAATTTGAAACCTCTGTAGGTAAATGTATTTGAGAAACCACCATAAAGGTCGGGGTAAGGAGATTTGGAGGGGTCGATAACTTTATTTTGATTAAAGGCACCTCCCAGCATGGTGTTGGCATCAATAATATTTCCGGAGAGATGGTTTGTATAAGCGGCTGCGGGATTTAACAGATATTCCACCGGATCGACTTCATAGATGAGTTCGTGGCCGGTAACGGGGTCAACACCTGCCCATTGAGTTATGTAATAGGCACCCAAAGGTTGTCCTTCCACTACAATGTTGGCAGCAGACACAATGTTGTGGGCATTGTTGGAAAGTTTCAGAACTTCAGATTTCTGGGTGGTAATGTTAAAATTGGTTTCCCATTTCAGGGTATTTCCAAAACCTTCGAGATTGATGGAGTTGATAGAAAATTCCCATCCTCTGAAGTTCAAGCTCCCGATATTTTGTGTTATATTGCTGCTCCAATATCCGTGAAACATACCTATTCGGTAAGTAAGCAACAGGTCTTCCGAGAGTTTGTAGTAGTAATCGGCATTGAGTTCGATCCTGCCATTGAGAAAAGCAATATCGATACCTGCATTTGTTTGTTTTGTTGTTTCCCATTGCAGAGAGGAGTTGCCAATATTTTCAAATCCTTCCCCTCTTGATCCGGCATAATTAAACCAGGTAAGAGAAGTGCCGAGGTATTCAAAGTTTCCGCCGGTTTCCGCATTTCCTACCTCTCCCCAGCTGGCACGCAATCTGCCGAGAGAGAGAAAAGGCATTGCGTTGGCAATAAAATTCTCGTCGCTGAAAATCCAGCTGGCTGAAACGCCTCTGAAATCACCCCATCGCATATCGGGTCCAAAGACCGACGATCCATCCTTCCGGTAAGAACCTTCGATATAGTATTTATCTCTGAAAGCATAGTTGAGTCTTGCCAGTCCTGAGGCAAATCTTCTTTCGCCCCAACCTGATGCCACTCTTTCTTCACGATCGAAGAATCCACTACCATATTGATGAGTGGTGTTGGCAATTTGCTCCTGGAAAGCAGTGCTGCTTCCGCCGTGCGATTGGAGGAAGTTGAATCCGGTCAGAAAATCAAACCTGTGGTCATCACCGAGTCTGAGGGTATATCTTGCTGTATTGTTGGAGTTAAGGGTGTGATTTTCATTTTTATTGACGGTAACCATACCAAATCCGCCACCTGCTCCGGTACCGGGCGGGTTGATGGCAGGATGCTGGTAATTTCTGGATTGATTGGCCCGCAGGTCGCTTTGCCATTCTGATCTGAAAACCAGATCTTTGATGGGTTCCAGTTCTAAATAAACGGAATTGAGGAAATTGTGCCTTCTGTCGAACCTGTAGGTGTAAAAATGATTGGCGACGAAGTTGGGTGCTACCGCATATCTGTACCAGTACCTGTCGGGGTTGGTAGGTGACATGAGCGGGTAAATGGGCAAAGCAGAGGTTTGTGCGGTGCTATAACCACCCATACCACTTTCCGGATCCCGTTCCTGCAGGTTTCCTGAAAGATTAAAGCCCGCCCTGAGCCATTCATTAAAGTTGTGTGTTAAGTTGATTCTGAGGTTGATCCTTTGTTGATCGGTTGCCTGCATGTATCCTTCATCATTCCGGTAAAGCATGCTGGTGTAGAATGTAGTATTTTCTGACCCCCCTGAAGCGGTCAGAGATAATCTGTTGTAAGAACCATTATCGTCGGCAACCATACCAAGCCAGTCTGTATCAAAGTTACTTGCTTCCCTGATGAGTTCACCGGTTTCGTTGTCGTAAACATCCCAGCTTTGAAATCCGTCATGTCCGTCGGCAGGGTTGTCGAAAATGGCGGCATCGCCATATCTGTTTGTTGCCGCTTTGGTATATACCGATCTCCATTGTTCTGCATTCATCACCGATATGTCGGTATTGGAAGGGGTAAGCAATCCATACTGATAATTAAGATTGATTTTTGTTTTGCCTGGTTCACCCTGTCTCGTGGTGATCAGGATCACCCCGTTTGCCGCTCTTGATCCATACAGGATAGAGGCAGCAGCATCTTTCAGGATATCAACAGAGAGAATGTCTTCAGGGTTAATATCTGAAAGTCCCTGGTTGGTAGGCATCCCATCAACAACAACAAGCGGATTGGATCCACTTCTGATGGAGGATACACCACGTATCCTGATGGAGGCATCCCTGCCGTCGGCAGAGGATGAAACATCCAGTCCTGCACTTCGCCCGGTTAAACCGGAAATGATGGAAGTGTTGGCACTTTCCTGTAAGGCTTCGGGGTTGATTCTTCCGATAGAGCCGGATATCTCGCGTTTGGTTTTGGTACCATAGGCAACCACCTGCACACCTTCCAGCAGAAGGTAGTCTTCTTCCAGCACCACGATCATATCACCAAAAACACTGTCGGGTCCTTTTTCTGCGGGTTCAGTTTTCTTAACCATTCCCACATAGGTAAACACCAGATTGGTGCCCGGTTCAACCTGTATGGAAAAATCGCCGTCCACGCCAGTAACGGTTCCTCTGTCGGTTCCTTCCACCATAATGGTAACACCGACCAGGGGTGTTCCATTGCGGTCAACAACGGTACCTGTAATGGTTGTTTCCTGAGCAAAGGCATATGATCCCAGGATGTTCATTAATAAAAAAAGAAGTATGTGATTCCGTGTCATAGTTATAAGGTCTTTCATCTGGTTATAATTTTATTAAATAGGTCAGATGCCTGTCTTGTTTTTTCAACGAGAGAGCTCCCGGTAGAACCGGGATAAATCGCCAGCAATCATCTACTGTATTTCTGAGTATGTTGCAAATTATGATCATCCGCGTGTTTATCAAAATTATTGTCATGGCTTGGTTCCTCCTTTGAACTGAATTTTTTATTCATGTAAATCAGGCATTGGAAAAAGGAGAGCAGGGTCGTCCCAGGGAGTGCTCTGTTCTCTGTGTCCTGCGGGGAGTGGATCTCCTGTGAGGGCACCGATCCGGAGCAGGTCCCAGTATCTGTTATTTTCCAAAAACATTTCTCTGGCTCTTTCTCTGACAATATCGGCTGGCAGGTCTCCGGTATCATCCTGCGAACCTTCGTAGTTTCCAAGTCTTGCTCTTTCTCTAACCAGATCAAGATCGGCAATGGCATCGTTTCTATTTCCTAAGCGGGCATTACATTCGGCGCGCATCAGGAAGAAATCGGCCGAACGGTACCACAAAACATTGATATTTTTTTTGGCAAATTTGATGGGCCAATACCACAGATTCCAGTCTTCGTCCTCCATTTCATCAGCAAAAAAGAAAAGGCGGAAATCGTTCCAGTCCCATTCCAGGTATTCTTCGAAACCGGGCAGCATGGAGAACCATCCCAGGCCTTGTTCTTCCAATCCGCTGGTTCCCTGGTCTTCTCCGAATTCGGGGGTGAAATAATATGCCCAGGCGTGGCGGTCAAGATTGGGACCGTATTCTTCAGAGCGGCCATAAAAGTCGCAGATAATTTCCTGGTTGGGGGGAGCCAGGTTAATATTTCCATCAATTTCCTCGAGGAAGGGTCCTTGTGGCAGTTTAACATTGCCTGCCAGCACAGCTGAAACCAGGTCCTGCAATCCAGACAGGGGGTATTTGGTTGAATTTCCGGGGGTATCACCCAGTACCACATTGATGGCATCTCGGGCATTTTCAAAGTCATTCATCTGGAAATAAACCTTGGCAAGAAAAGCATGGGCGATATCGCTGTTAAATCTTCTGCTGTTGGAGTAATATATGGAGGGGTATCCAAATTCTTCACCCCATTCGGTGTAAGCCAGATCAAATCTGATGGGGAGCAATTCGATCGCTTTTTCGGCATCTGCGATCAACATTTGATAAGCTTCAGCCACGGTAACCCTCTGCTCAGGATAGTCTTCCCTGCTATGGATGGGTTTTGTGGGATAGTAACCCGCCAGATCACTCTGAGAGGTAGATTCATTGTATTGTTTCCCAACCAGTTTGGTTACCTCAAAAAGGGCAAACGCTCTTAACAGATAAGCTTCGCCTCTCATTCTCTCGTGCCTGAACATAAAGTCGGGGTCGGATTCCAGTGACCCGTTTTCAAGCGCTTCGATCACCAGGTTGGCGTTGTTTACTGTTCTGTAGGCATATTTTATCATTTCCTGCCCAGGTGAATTTTGCGATGTTTGTGCATTTTGCCTGTTGTACATGAGCATAATATCTGATGATATTTCATCCTCATTGCCAGGGTAGGGTGCCACCAGGTCGCTGTTGAGGGAAGCGATCAGAAAGGGTGATCCTGCCAGCCCGTTGCCCTGATGGCCCAGGAGAGCAGCATATCCGCCGTTGAGCAATCTTTCCAGATCAATAACCGAACTCAGAAAACCTTCTGTAGTAATAGTAGGTTCGGTTTCTGTTTCATCCAGCCAGTCTTCACATGAAGTCATGAGCAGAAAAAAGCTCAACAGAAGCGCCGGAATAAAAATTTGTATTTTATGTTCTTTCATATTAAAAGGGTTGTATTATTTGCTGTATATTTTCTTATAAATTGAGTTTTTATGCCTGATATATTCAACCGAAAGTCGTTTGACTTTTACAATCGATTGCGAAAAGTATTAAATACCAACAGAAACCCCAAACATAAAGGTTCTTGGGTTGGGCGGATCGAACATCAGTAATCCGGCATCCATGTTAGACATGCTGCTGTAGGTACTGTGAATTCCATTGGGATCGTATCCCGGGAAATCGGTAAACGTTAGCAGGTTGTTTCCCACAAAAAAGATGGTTACATCCTGGTTATAATTCCATCCTGCGATGGTTTTGGGCAGTGTGTAACTTACCACTACCTCCTGCAAACGGTAATAGGAGGCATCATGCAGGAACCTTGAGGTGACCCTTTCCGACATTCTGGTATCATAGAGTAAGGGCACATTGGTGGGGTTTTCGCTGCTCCATCCCTGTGTAAGTTCTGTTTTACCGGTACTACCGGAGTTGATGTAACTCATGGATTGTTCTCCCAGATCCAGCAGGTAATGCCCTTGCCTGGTTGTAAAAAGGAAAGAGAGATCAAACCCACGGAAAGAGAGGTTGTTTCTGATACCCCCATAAAGATTTGGGAAAGGTGTTTTGTCAGCGAAATAGGTCGCCATGGATAAAAATTCTTCTTCATTGAGTACCTCTGCATCCGTTGCTTCGCCGGTTTCTGGATTGATGACCAGTTCATGTCCGGTTTCAGGATCAACACCTGCCCATTCTGCCAGGTAATACCCGGCAAAAGCTTCGTTTTCATAAGACCTGTTGAAATAGCTCTCGAGGAAGGGTTTGTTTTCAGGTAGTTTTGTAAGTGTTGTATTTACCGTTGAAAGATTGATATCTATGCTCCAGTTGAATCCATTATCAGATTGAACGATCTGTGGGGAGAGAAATATCTCGATTCCCTGTGTATTGAGTTCTCCGGTATTTTCCCAGCGTTGGGTGCTTTCATATCCGTAGAGTACGCTAATTGGCACATTATTAATAAGTTCAGAATTGTTGTAAGAGAAATATGAAATTTTACCGGTAATTCTGTTTTGCAAAAGGGCAAATCGAATTCCTGCATCGATCTGGGTCGATTTTTCAGGGCCCAGTAAAGGGTTGCCCATATTTACCGGCACTACCGCAGGGAAATCTCCATAACGATAGTATCCTCTTGATTCAGCGTCGGGATCATTTTGGGAAGTGGGTCCCAAAGAGCTCAGATGCAAAAAGTTCGACATTTGAGCATTTCCAATAATGCCAAATCCGGCATGAACCTGTAAAAAGTTGATGGCACTGATATTACTCAGGAAATTTTCTTTACTAACAGTCCATGCTGCAGAGGCGGCAGGAAAATGATGCATCCGGTTTTCTTTGCCAAACCTGCTTGACGCATCAGAACGCAGGGTGAGGTTGATAAGATATTTCTCATCAAAGTTATACTTAAGATTACCATATCCTGAGTAAAACCTGTAGTTTTCAATATGTGTCCATGCCTCACGCAGCTGGTTGGATTCCCCGTTTGAGTGAACAAAAACCAATGTCATACCAGGGTTGTATATCGTATTTCCATTCCAGGTATAATTTTCCAGAGAAAATCCACCTGTCAGGTTCAAAGCATGTTTTCCAAAGGTATTCTGATAGTTGATGGAATTGTTTCCCGTCCAGTTTGATCTGTCGTATCTGCCAATTATAAGTAGTCCGTTATCAGAAGGAGCCACATAAGGATGTTTGTAGTCTTCATTGAGGTAATGCTGGTAATCCCAACTCCATAAGCTTTTGAAGGTAAGTCCTTCCATCATTTTATATTCTGCAAAACCAGAATTCAGGGTTCTGATGCCTCCGGTTTTGTTCCATGCTCTTTCATTGAGTGCACGAATGTTTGTGGGATTATCTTCATTGAACCAGAATAATGCCTGGTTTGTGGGAGATTGCACCGGATAAACGGGCAATGCAGAAGTATGTGCAGTTTCGAACCATTGCCTTGGATTTACATCCCGCCTGTTTGAAGTAATATAAAGGTTTAATCCTATTTTCAGGCGTTCTGTGGATTGGTTGGTCAGGTTAAGCCGGAAGTTTGCTCTGTCGTGCGAGCTGCCGTAGAGAAAACTTTCATCTGTCCTGTAAGTGCCGCCTGCATAATAGGAGGTTTTCTCATCGCCGCCCTGCAAAGATCCTCTTACATAGTGGTTTACTCCCTGCATGTGCATATTGTTGTACCAATCAGTGCTGCTAAGATTGGGTTGATGAACGGTTCCCTCGTTATCTTCATGCGTTTCAGAATAAAAGCCATCAAAGGTGTGTTGGTTAATGGGGGCAGGACCTTCTGCATCGGGAAAAGAATTTTCGTAAGCCTGGTTCAGAACGTCCATGAATTGGTCAGCGCCAAGTAGGTCAACTTTGTTGGGAGAAGAAGAAACGCCTTGTCTGTATGACAAATGAATTTTTCTTTTTTCACTGTTTCCCTTTTTGGTGGTGATGGCGATCACCCCATTGGCACCTCTTGCACCATAAATGGCAGTAGAGGCAGGACCTTTCAGTATTTCCACCGATTCAAAATCTGCGGCATCGAGTTCTGCCAATCCGCTGAACCTGTATCCTGCAGAGTTTAGTGTTGCATTTTCAAAGGGTACTCCATCAATGACGATCAAGGGTTCGTTGCCCCCATTTACGGATCCAATACCTCTGATCAACATCCTGACATAGGCAGCAGGTTCGGCCCCAACAGGCGTAATATCCATACCCGGTATAGCACCTTCCAGATTGGAAAAAACATCCATGGACACCTGATTCTCAAGATCGGAGTTTTTCAGTTGATGGTCTGAAAATGTTTTTAATCCGTCTGTTTGCTGATCATTTCCGTTGATGTTGTCTGACGGCACTGATCGGGAGTTTTGTTCCGAAACTGCCTGGTTTGTACCTGCTTCAGACCATAATGGAAATGAAACGATGGAAAAAATCAGAATTGTAAAAAAACTTTTTTTCATCTGTTTATAATTTTATTAAAGTTGTTAGATGCCTGTCTCGTTTTTTCCAACGAGAGAGCTCGCCAGCAATCTGACTGCATGTTTTACATTGCCACGAATTACAATCATGCGCGTGTGTGTCAAAATCTTTGTCATGGCTCGGTTCATATGTTTATAATTGATTTTCAGCGGTCCCCGTTTTTTTTCTAACGAGGGAGCTCGCCTCAATTGTTTATTATAGATGAATTATGCCGTTTTGAAAAAATCATATTTGTGTGTAAAAAGTGTTCTGGTTGCCCCGTTCATGCTTTTTCGTTTGTTTTGAATGGTCAAGGTTTTCAGATGCAACGTTCTGTTATTTTTCCTGTGCGAACAAATAAAAAGAATGTTCTGTTAATAATTGCTGTATTGTAGCGTAACGAAATTACAATGCTAAGTGAGGATAGGTGGAATTATATTCTCAAATTAGAATGAATTTAGGCTCAAAAAAATACATTTTTTCTTCAAAAAATTAATGTAATATACTGAATGTCAGTTTTAAATGCTTTTAATGGTTTGATGTGGTTTGTTGTTTGAGACAATATTTCTTTTGTTTATTCCCGATACATCTGTTTATAATTAGATTTATCTGATTATAATTTGATTAATTTGGTTCTCGTTTTTTCAACGAGACAGCTCGCCAACACGCTGACTACATGTTTTACCATGCCGCGAATAATAATCATGGGCGTGTACTTCGACATGCTCAGCAGAACTGTGTCAATATTTTTGTCATGGATTGGTTCATCAGATGTTCCCTGATAAGGATTCATTGAACTTTCTGATTTGAATAAAAAGGTAGTCGCGTTTTATGATTCTTCTTCAACGGGCACTTTGGCATGTTTTGCCACGTATTCAGAGGGTGTCATATGATACATTTTTCTGAAGCATTTCCGGAAATACTGTACATCATTGAATCCTACCATAAAGGCAATTTCGTTGATATAAAGTTTGTTTTGTACCAGTATTTGTGCTGCCCTTTTGATCCTGATATTCCTGATCAGGATATTTACAGACAGATTGGTAAGTGCTTTCAGTTTGCGGTAAATGCCTGCTCTGGATACCCCTACTTCAATGCTCAGTTGATTGACATTAAAATCGGGATTGGCAATATTTTTTTCGATGATCTCTTTTATTTTTTTCAGGAAAACATCATCAGGCGATTCCACTTTCTTATCATCAGGTTCAAGATTCAATAGTTCGCGGTATTTGCGCTGAACGAATTTTCTGTTCTCGATCAGACTATGAATCGTAGAAGACAAATGCTGCAGATGGAAAGGTTTGGAAATGTATGCATCGGCATAAAGCTGCATGCCTGTGATTTTATCTTCTATGCTTTCTTTTGCTGTAAGCAAAACAACAGGAATATGGGAAGTTTCCACATTTGATTTCAGGTCTTTCAACAGCTCAAAACCATCCATTTCAGGCATAATGATGTCGCTGACAACCAGATCGGGTTGTTCTTTTTGCGCTGTTTCAATCCCCGTTTTTCCGTTTTCAGCTTCCAAAACATGATAGCTGGTTTGTAACCATTTTACTAAATAATTTCTCAGTTCGGGGTTGTCTTCCACAACAAGTAAAGTTTTTTCTTTGCAAGGATTGCAGTTGCTTTCAGCATTTTTCCCTTTTTGGGAAGACATGTATAAACTGTTTACGATCAGATGATCTTTGAGTTGTTTATGGTGGGTGCCATTTTCAGTGTTGAGTTGGTCAGGATGTCCATTGCTGCCATTGGGTGATTTTTTCTCACCCGGCGGCAAAGAAACCGTAAACTCTGAACCTTTTCCTTTGCAAGATTCTACTGATATTTTTCCTTTGTGTATTTCTACCAGTGTTTTTGCCAGCGAAAGTCCAATGCCCACTCCATCGTAAGCAGTTTTCACCCCTTTTTCATCCACCTGATAAAAGCGGTCAAAAATATTTTCCAGGTCTTTTTCGGGTATACCTATGCCGGTATCTTTCACCGAAATTTGAATGATCTCTTTGGTGTTTTGGGTGTTTTGAGTGTTTTGGGTGTCGTTTTGATTTTGAATAAAAGTTTGTTTTACTTCCATGGAAACCTGTCCGTCGGCATTTGTAAATCTAAGTGCATTGGCCAGCAGGTTGGTGAATATTTTGTCGAGTTTTTCGCGATCGAAGCTCATGAAAATTGTTTGGGGTTCTGAATGAAAGTGCAGATGGATGTTTTTTTGCCGGGCAAAATCTTTGAAAGAGTTGACGATATTTTGCAGGAATTCAGTAAGGTTTCCATATTCGGTTTTTAGTTTCAAAGCGCCGTTTTCTGCTTTTCTGAAGGTCATGATCTGTTCAAACAAACGCAGGATGCGTTCGGCGTTGTGACGCATGGTTATCAGGTGGTCAAGGGTATCATGATCGTTGTTTTCCTGAAATTTGCTGATCATTTGGTCCAGTGGTCCAATAATAAGGGTAAGAGGTGTACGAAGTTCATGTGAAATATTGGTAAAAAATTTCAGTTTCATTTGATCCGACTGGTGTATTTTTTTGGTCATCGACCTGATCCTGTCTGTACTTTCAATAATTTTCTGGTTTCTACTGGTGAGTTCTTGTTTTTGCGATACCAGAATTTTGTTTTGTTTTTCCAGTTTTTGGCTTTGATTTTTAATTTTTTCGGTTCTGCGTTGCACCTCTTTTTCAAGTGCAATTTGCCTGGTTCTCAGTTCTTTTAATTTGTATCGATAGAGGGCGTACAAAACAATTGTGAAGAACAGTGCAACAATGCCCATAAACCATTTTGTTTTGTAAAAAGGCGGCAATATATTCAGCGTAATGTCATGTGTGTTGTTGGTCCAAAGTCCATCAGAATTCGTTGATTGTACTTCGAGGGAGTATTTGCCATGGGGTAAATTCATGAAGCTGATCCTGGGATGCTGACCCAGGTTGGTCCACTGGTTGTTCAATCCGTTCAGCCTGTAGCGGTAGTAATTTCTTTTGGAAAGAGAATATTCAACAGCCGCCAGCTCAATCGTGATCAATTGTGTTGAGGGGTTGATCCGGATCTCTCCTTTTTCTTCTATCTGTTGCCGGAAAAAGTTTACATGCGGGGTTTTTTCGGTTTCATTGTTGAATGTAATTCTGGAAATCATCAATTCAGGAGTAAAAGAGCTCTGTTGTATGTTATCAGGGTGGAAAAAGGTGTATCCTGCAGAGGAACCGAAAAACAATCTACCCGTATCGTCCTTAAACCCGGATCCGTTGTGAAATCTGTTGGATGATAATCCATCTTCAGTGGTAAACTGGATAAATTTCTTCTGGTCGGGAGAAAACATAAATATACCTCCTCCATTGGTTGACATCCACAAATTTCCTTTATCATCTTCCAGGATCATTTTCACAGAGGCGTTTCGCAATTCGTTTTGATGATGAAAAGTTTCAAAGGTTTGGTTTTGCTTATCATATCGAAAAACACCACCCCCATCGGAACCGATCCAGATGTCTCCTTTTTTGTCTTCGTGCAGGCATAAAATGCTTCTGTCTAATACTTTCACCAGTTCTTTGTCTTTTACCTGATGTCTTTTAAAAACCTTTTTATCAGGGTCATAGCTGTTAAGACCTCCGCCATCGGTGCCGATCCATAAAACACCCTGCGAATCAGACAATAACGACAATATTTTGTTGTTGCTGAGTGAGTTTGGATTATCAGACTCATAAACGAATCTTTCAAAGGAATTCATCTTTTTATCGAAATACATCAGTCCGCCTCCCCAGGTTCCGATCCAGAAATTTCCGTTGTTGTCTTCTTCAATATCCCAAACACTATTCAGTCCGGGGTTTTCGGATTCTGCAATTTTCAGCAGGTCGAAATGCTTTAGTTGATTGCTTTCATCAGGCAGCAAATAGAATCCGTTTTCAAAAGTACCTATCCAGATGTTTTGATCGCTGTCCTGAAATATCTTGTAGACATGTTTATCATCAAAAGTATCTCCACCTTTGAAAACATTTGCAGGTTTTTTCCATTGCCCTTTGTCTTTGATCATTAGTTTTTTGCTGGATGAGATCCAAAGTCTGTTTTTGTGGTCTTGAATCAGCGACATAATTTCGTTCAGGGGGAGGTCTTTTGTGGTGTTTTCTTTTACAGCATGAAAGTTTTGGGTATTATTATAGTTTACAAATAATCCCATTTCTGAACCGATCCATAAATTGTTCCAGCGATCAGAAAAAATGGAACGTACAGGGCCTGCATGAAAATTGTCAGGCGTGATCTCTTTTACAGAATCAAAACCATTATTATCGGCAGGAATGAAGAAAAGCCGACCAGACGAGGTGCCCAAATATATATTTCCATCCTTATTCTTATAAGATGTTGATACAGAACCGGGAAAGGTTTTTGAAACGATCTCACCATTTTTTTTGAGAATGGAGAGTTTTTTGTCTCTTGATCCGATCCAAACATTGCCATTTTGATCAACTTCAGCAGTGACAAGATCGTTTTTCAGGTTTCGTGCCTGCTTATCTGCTGACATGAAGTAGTGGTTCCACTCCAGAGTGTTGGGGTCTCTGTAATTCAATCCATTTCGTGTTACCGCCCAAATACCACCCCTTTCATCGGTTCTGAGTTGTTCAATGTGATTGTTGCTGATGTTCTCAAGAGAGGTTCCCTGGGTGAAATGATTAAAACGATCATAAAGCGGGTCATAGCTTCTGATGCCTTTATTTTCCGTTCCTATCCAGATCAGTCCGGCAGTGTCCTCCGTGATGGATTTGATAAAAGAACCATAAAGTTTTCCGTCATCGTTTTCGGTAGAATTGTAATGTTTGAAATGATCTTTTGAAGGTACATAGCGGTTCAATCCGTTTCGGGTACCAACCCAAAGATGGTTTTGCGAGTCATAATATAATGATCTTACAGAATTATCGGTAAGAGATAAAGAATCCTGAGGATCAAAATGATAATATTTAAATTCTTTGCTGTTGTATTGTATCAGTCCGTTCTCGGTACCGATCCAGAGCATATTATTTTCGTCCATTTCAAGGGCAAAAACAGATATGTCGGCAAGAATTTGTTCGAAGAAAAGTTTTTGATCTGCTTTTGAATAGGAAAAATAGAAGAGGAGCAGAAATGAGAAGAGTAGATGTTTTGTCATAGGATCAGGGTTTGGTTGGTGTTTTGATAATTGTAGTAATTTTTTTAGAAAGACATTGCAAAAAAGGGAACTATAAATGTAAAAAGAATTTATAAAATCTCTTTATTGTTTTCCATTTTCCATAGTCTCAGGAGTGCTTCCACATAATAGTAGTCGGCATAAATAAGAGGTACATCCACCTCACTTTCATGAGGTTTGCTACCCACACTATGTTTTAAAATTGCCATTGTATCATGCGACAAGTATTTGTTTGATGATAAAGAATTCAATGTGTTGACAGCGGTATTAAAGTATTTTTCTTTGAGGTTGTTGTCTTCCATCAGTTCTGACAATTCCAAAAGAGCTGAAGCGGCAATAGCAGCTGCAGAGGCATCTTTTTCCTGATTTTCAAAATCAGGGAGTTTAAAATCCCAGTAGGGTACAAAATCACCTGGCAAATGGTTGATATAATAATCGGCAATTTTGATGGCTGCCTCTTTGAATTCGTCCATGTTTGTTTCTCTGTAACTCAACGTATATCCGTAAATCGCCCATGCCTGTCCACGCGACCAGACCGATTCATCCGAATATCCCTGATCAGTGATTTTTTGCAGAACATTCGGTTTTGCACTGTCGTAAACCAAAACATGGTAGCTGCTGTAATCCTCTCTGAAATGGTTTTTGAGTGTGGTAAGGGCATGGGTTACAGCCATATCGTAATGATCAGGATTTCCTCCGTTTTTGGCAGACCAGAACAGCAGTTCGAGGTTCAGCATATTATCTATGATGGTATTGTGGGGCCAGTTTCGTTTTCGATTCATCCATGGCCATGAAAGCATGGTTCCCACCTCAGGATTGTAAAGTGCTGCCAGCGAGTCTGCTGTTTGCAACAGCCAGTTCTTGTATTCAGGGTTTCCGGTAATTCTGTATCCATTGCCAACACTGTTATACATCATAAACCCAAGGTCGTGTGTGTTCCAGTCCAGGTCTTTCACTGGTTTTAGTTTTTCTGAATACTGCATAGCAGCTTCCAGCAATTGCTCATTGGCTGAGTATTCGTAGGCATACCAAAGCAGTCCCGGGAAAAATCCTGATGTCCATCCTCCGATACCGGTGGAAGACCAGGCATATTCGCCGGGTTTTACAGAGCGGGGAAATCCGTCGTTAATGTCCATATCTTCCAGTGCTTTGATCAGTTTTGCTTCGCTGTGATCCAGTTTGTTTTCCACATCAATTACAGGTTGGTTGCTTCCGTTTTGGGAGCATCCTCCCGCGAAGGCCATCATCATGATCAAGAAAATGCGTAAATATTTTTGCATGTTTTTCCTCACAATTTATTTTTACGATTACGTTTAAAAAAGTTACTCAATCCCCTTGCATTTCATGTACTGGTCAAATGTATTTAATAATAAATTAAAAAGGGGTAGAAACTCGTTACAAAAAAGGAAGAAATTCAGTACAAATCGTTGAAGTATTTGATTATGTGGTTTTCCATTGCAGATCAAACTGAATTTTTATGGTCGTTGGATTTGCGCTGAGGCTAACAAAAAAATTACTATATTTACCTGCTACAGTTTACCCGGTAAATGGCAGACAAACACATGCCAATGACCTTTTGGGTTCATCAAAAAACGCCCTAAAACATTGAAATGATTTTTGTTCCCCACATCAAAAAACGTATTATATTTTTCCTGTTCTTTTTATGGATAAATCCCTGGATGTATTCATTAAAGGGGTTCAATGGTTTTGATATAGAACCGGTGTTGAAACTTAATCAGAACAATGGGCTTTCCTCTCCCCGTGTTTATGATATAAAACAGGACGACAAGGGGTTTATGTGGATAGGAACCAATAACGGAGTGAATCGTTTTAATGGTAATTCTATTAAAACCTATCGTGCAGGTGATGATGTCAATACATTGTGGTTAAATTCGGTACATAAATTATTTATTACATCCGATAATCGTTTGTTTGCCGCCACGCGCAACGGATTGAATGAATACGATCCGGATACCGATGCTTTTAAAAGACATTATATTTTGCCGGATGAAAAAAAACAGTTATTTATCTATTCCATCTCAGAAAGTAAGGATCATACTGTTTGGCTGGGTACAAGTGATGGTATTTACAATTATAAAAATGACGTTTTTACGAAGTTGGAGGTGAAAAATCTTGATCTGAAGGATGAACCTATGATCTTGTTTTTTGATCATACAGAAATTATGTGGATAGGAAGTTACAGAGAAGGTCTTTTGCAGTACAACCCCCAAAACCAGAGTGTTAATCGCTTTTCTGCTGCTTTTGATCAAACCCTTTTCCCGTTTCCTCTGGAAAAAATAGTAGATATCAGGGAAGACAAAAATGGTCATTTATGGTTGGCCACATGGGGTAATGGTTTGTGGGAAATATCTGATGACCGGCAACAGTTGCAACTACATGCTCATGATCCGGAAGGGGGTAACTCACCCAGTTCCAATTTTTTAAAGGTCATTGATCTGGATAACTCCGGAAACCTGTGGATCGGATATGAAGAATCTGGTCTGGATTATTTCGATGTGGAAAGGCACAGGTTCAGCCGTTTTTTCTCAACCCAGGCTGCTGCTTCCCGTTATGAAGAACCCGGTGTATATGATATTTTCATTGATGATGAGTATTTGATGTGGGTAGGTTTCAGAACAGAAGGCGTACAGGCTTTTCCACTTGCCGATATTCCTTTCCGATTGTACAGAGATTCGGAAGATGATGCTTTTCAGGTTTTTTGTATGCTTGAAACCCCGGAAAAATTGGTGGCCGGATCCAAAGAATCCCTGTATGTTTTCGATAGGGCAACAGGTAATTATACAAAACATTTTTTACCAGCTCAGGAAACCCCGATAGTTTTTGCCAAAGCCAATGAAAATGAAGTATTTCTGGCTACTTACAACAACAATATCTATAAATTTCATCTACAATCCCATACTTTTACCCTTGTCCATCGCAATCAACCCGGCAAACAACCTCAACTTCAAAAGATCAGACTGCTTTCTAAGGAGGAAAACAGACTTTGGGTAGGGGTTGAAGATGGATTGTATAGTTTAAACCCTGGAAATACCCATTCTGATCCCTGGAAAATTTTACCCGAGTGGATCCATAGTTTACGAAAAGAGGGTGATGGAAAAGAATTGTGGGCAGGTAGTTATGCAAATAATCTGTATAAAATAACCAATCAAAAAGTTGAAACAATTCCTTATCATGCACATGGCAGCGCCAAAGGTTTTGTAAAGCACCAGGATGATATTTTCATTGGAACAGAGATCGGTTTTTATGTTTACAACCTGCAAAGCAGGGAAACGGAAAAACTCACAGATTTCTTCCCATATCAAAACCTGCAGGTAAATGCCATAGAAAAGGATGAAAATACCGGCATCTGGTTTTCTTCCTACGAAAGTATAGTACACTATGACCGTTTGACAGGCAGGGCAAGGGCCTATGATCATTCAGATCAGTTGCCTGCTATCCGTTTTAATGATGGCGTATCGGCGGTACTTCATGATGGTAGCATCGCTTTTGGCGGTCAGGGAGGTATTGTGGTATTCAATCCGCTAAACTTCAAAGCACAAAGAAACAGTTCGCTTGTAGAGTTTACCAACCTTAAGATTTTCAATGAAGATGTTTTCGCTGGTCAGGAAGGATCTCCGCTGAAGAAGAATATTTCTGAAACATCATCCATTACTTTCAAAAATCATCACCGTACTGTTACTTTTGAATTTAGTTTGCTGAGCTATTCAAACCGCAACAAGCACCGGTATCAGTATCAGCTATCGGGTATACATAACGATTGGATAGATCTGGGTAATCAGAATCATGTAACCCTGACCAATCTGAATAGAGGTGATTATACGCTTAAGATCAGGGCTTCCAATCAGGATCATGTATGGAGTAAAGAAAATCAAATTGATATCACTATTCTTCCTCCGCCTTATCTCTCGTGGTATGCCTGGGCAATTTACTTTTTATTGGTGGCAGGCGTATCCGCAATGATCATCAAACTAATGAGAGCAAGGGCAAAGGCAAAAAATGAGATCAAAAGCAGAGATATAAAATTTAAAAACCTGAAGCGGCTGGTAAAACAGGAAAACAAGTTTCATGAGATGAAAGTGAATTTCTTTACCAATATTTCTCATGAGTTCCGCACACCACTCTCACTGATATTGGCTCCTCTGGAAAGTTATATGCGCAGCGGTGCCTTTCCCGACAAAGAGAACATGGATATCATGTATAAAAATGCGGAAAGACTTAACCGGCTCATCACCCAATTGCTTGATTTCCGGAAAATTGAATCCGGAAAACTTGACCTGGAGCTCTCCCGGGGCAACGTGGCATCTTTTTGCAACAGAAAAGCCCTTTTGTTCACCTCTCTGGCAAAAAGAAAAAATGTAAAGTATTCCATTCATATTGAAGCATCTGAAAATATCAGCGACAATGTTTGGTTTGACAGCGATAAGCTTGAAAAGATCATCTATAATCTTCTTTCCAATGCCTTTAAGTATACCGATTCGGGTTCTGTGAATTTCACGTTCAAAACTGAGATGAACCTGAAGGAGAACCTTCCTGATCGGCAGAACAAGCATTTGTCTTACGGTGTCATTACCGTTTCTGATACGGGTAAAGGAATCACCAAAGAAGATGCCGGTCATATTTTTGAGACATTTTTCAGTAAGGGCAATGCTGTAAAGCATCCGCAGTTGGTTTTTTCTGAGCCGGGAACTGGCATAGGGCTTAGTTTAACCAAGGAGCTTACCGAAATCCACCAGGGGCAAATATCCTATGAACCCCGTTCGCCCAAAGGTTCTGAGTTTACTGTAAAAATACCGCTGGATCTGGTACCTACTCACACGGAAAAACAACCGGAAGGCAATGGAGAGAGGTTTGACAGTAAGGATAAGCCAAAACAGGTAATGCAGGAAAATCCTCACCAAAATAAAAAAGACCCAACAGGGGAAACTTACCGTATTCTTCTGGTGGAAGACAATGCCGACCTTCGAAGATTTATGCAGAAAGAGTTGGAGAAAGACTTTGATGTTTTTCTGGCCGGCAATGGCAGGTCTGGATTAGAGCAAGCCCGGAAAGAGATCCCTGATATTGTTATTTCAGACATTGCCATGCCGGAAATGGATGGTATCGCCATGTGTGAGGCGTTGCGAAAAGATGTAACAACACGGCATATTCCCCTGATCATCCTTTCATCTCATCAATCGCCTGCCACAAAAACAAAAAGTTTTAAGGCTGGCGTTGACGATTACATTACCAAACCTTTTTCACCTGAAATGCTCAGAATAAAGGTGACGAATCTGATTGAGCGCCAGCAACTCCTGCAGAAGAAATTTTTACGCGATCTGCAAGTTGGTTCTGTTGCGCTATCAGTAGAGAGTGCCGATGAGGTGTTTTTACAAAAAGCGCTTGAAATTGTGCAGGAAAATATAAGTAACGATAATTTTTCTGCTGACGAATTTGCAGATAAAATGGCGCTCAGCAGGGTTCATCTTTACCGCAAACTGAAGTCGCTCACAGGGCAGTCTGTTTCCGATTTTGTAAAAACCATCCGGTTAAAAGTAGCCGCCGACCTTTTGAAAAACCAACGTATTTCGGTAAAAGAAACATCCTATCAGGTAGGTTTTAACGATCCGAAATATTTTTCAAAATGCTTCCGGCAGCATTTTGGTATGAAACCCAAAGAATATGCCGATAGCGGAGTTTGAAGAAAGCGGCTGTTTGATTCATTTTCTGATTTCAGTTCAGATAACACAACGCATCCTGATCAGTTTGTTTTGCTTGTCAATGGTGCGATCTCTTCACTTTTACCACCTTCGGTGATCCTGTCATACAAGAGCAGTGCTTCCAGGTAATAATAATCTGTATATATGAGCGATACATCTGCTTCTATTCCCCCGGGACCGTTGCCAACAGAATGCAAAAGAAAAGCATGGTTCTTGTCGCCCGATTTGTATTTACCGGAAGAAAGGGTTGTTAAAATTGATTCTGCTGTATGGAAATACTGGTCTTTGTTTTCATTTTCGGTTAATGGGAAAAGTTGCAGAAGAGCAGAGGCGGCCACCGCTGCTGCAGAGGCGTCCTTCAACGAATAACCAGGGGCATTTTTATCGAAACTCCATACAGGTATATTATCTTTAGGGAGGTTTCTCAGGAAAAAATCCGCCATTTCTTCGGATATCTTCAAATATTTTTTTTTGTTTGTTTCGCGGTAAACATTGATGCATGCGTACATCATCCATGAAAACTGAACAACCGATTCAACGGGTTGAGGATTGCTGTAATCTGCCTGATTTTCGATATTCTTTTTGGGGGTTCTCAGCGCAGAGAAAAACTTATTTTCCTGCTTTTCCCAAATGTTTTTTTGAGCATTGCATGCAACAAGTCTTTTGTCGGTATTTCTCAATGCCATATCAAAATATTCAGGTTGCCCGTTGCGGGCGGCCCAAAAAAACAGGTTGAAATTTAAAATATGATTCAGAAAGGGAGATCGCTCTGAATTGGAATGTATCATTACCGGGTTTACCGGAGATTCTTTGCCAGGGAATTGCTGCTGCCATAATGAACGCTGAACTAATTCAGCTGATTTCATCAGAATATGGTAGTAAGCCGAATCACCCGTTATGGCATATCCATTTCCAAAACTCAACATGATTGAATGAGCAAAATCCTGTCTGTTGTAATAGGTTGGCCAGTCCGGGTAAAGCATTTGTGTATAATTTTGAGCATGATCTTTCCAGTATGCATCTCCGGTAAAGGCATAAATGTTCCAGAGTATACCTGGATAGTATCCTGCAGTCCAGTTTGAGATGCGCGTCAGGTTCCAGGTTTTCTGTCCATGGCCTATATTGCGGGGCATAAATCCGTCTTCCATATTGCTTTGGGTGGTTATGCGGGCTTTATGGATGCAATCATCTATTTCTTTTTTTACATCCAGGGTGGTGTTTCGCTCACACGTAATGAAAAGCTCCATAAAAATCAGGATAAGAATCGTTCTTTTCGCTTTCATAGGCAGGTGTGTTTTGATTAATTCTGAGCAAAATAGTTATTTCCCGGTTGATTAAAACAAACCTGAAAATTTTCGGCAGCAGTGATGGTCTTTATGTTGTATTCTCATTCAGCAGTTGCATTGCAAAATTAAAATGAGAAACCATAGCAGGACAGATTCATCAGGTGTTGATCGAGGGTGGTTGAATGTGTAAAACTAAAAATTATTACGGTAAATAGTTATGCCGATTGTCTCAAACAAGAAAGAGGGATGTATCAGGTTAATTATTTTTTTTTAACTTAAGTCTGCCGGCATTAAACAAACATCACCTTAAATTGAGATTATATTTCTGAGGGTAACACAAGGATAGAGATACATTTGTAGTAATAATTTATATTATTGATCATTGCAGACTCAATACATTAATAACCAACTAAACCCACATGCTATGAAGAAAATTTTTACTTTTTTGATGATGATTTCCATCGCAACAATGGCAAATGCTCAATTTTCTGTTGTTTTACTGGACTCCCTTACCGACGGAGGATTTTTTAAAGATAATGCACTCCTTTTTACACCAGAGGGTTTCGATGAGCCTCAACCTTCGTATGTTGTAGAAGACATCACCGATGGAAACGATGTTACTTTTCCTGCATTAAATTTATCAGATGATGCGCTCGGGACTGTTACAGGTCTTTTCCAAAGTTGGCCATCTTTTGATTATATATTCCCCAAATCTATTGACCGGAATTCCGGCGATACCATTATTGTTGAATTTGATTTTATGTTTAGCAGCACCGGAGGATCAGGAGAAGGTGGAAGAGTAAACATTACGTTGCTATCTGAATTACCTGATGGTGGCATCACAGAGACTGATTTTGGCATTCCTGCCTATCATTTCTGGTTGTTTAACGGCAATTACAGCGCAGCTTTGTCTTATGGTGGCGAATATGACGGCAATCCGGGATGGAACAGTGGTGCCGATGGATACTACTACAACGAGAATGCGGGAAATCCAGACGAAGCAGTCCTTTATCCCGGGTCCGATAATTACCCCCTTGTTCCCTATTCCAAAAATCAAACGGGAACGGCCTATTTCTCCACCACACAATGGAAACATTATACCTGGGTGATCACACAGGATATGATGCATTTGTACTGGCGCGACACTGGTGCTGATCCTTCGGAGGATGAAGAGATCGTATTTATGGCGATCCCCAAAGACGGCAGTCTTGAATTTATCAACGAAGTACATGAAACATTTGCTGCATCGCTGCCTCCTGCTTATGAATGGTTTGATGTGATTGACGGTATCAGATTCTGGGGAAGAGGTGCCGGAAGCAACAATACATTTTTCACGAATCTGAAAATTACAAAAACAGGAACCCCTGTTTCCACCTATGCTGAGTTTCAAAACAGACCCGCTTCACAAAGACGACCCAAAGCAGATGCGGGTTCCTATGAATTGCCTGTTTTGCTTTACAATGGCACAGACGGAGGAACTACATCTGTAACTGTAGAGTTGGTAGAAGGCGATGCTGCCCACGTAGATGATTTCACATCAGAAACAGTTGTATTTGAAAATACAACCACCGATCTTCAATCCCAATCGCTGCCTGTTACAATCGTGGATCTTTATCAGGACGAACCAGCAGTGCTGGTTTTTGAGATCACCAATGTTGAAGGGGGTGATTTTCCAACCGCCGGTCCCAACAGGCAGTTTGAACTTACCATCAGACCTTCGGGAGCAGAACCTACCAGTATTCATGAGGTGTCTGGCAGCGATTTGATAACTCTTTCACCCAATCCTGCCACCAATACACTAAACATTATCAACGAACTTGGCGAGCAGGATTTTAAGGTACAGATATTTGATGTTACGGGTAAATTGGTTTTCACGGGTGCGCAAATCACTGACCCGGTAGATGTTTCTTTTTTAAGAAATGGTGTATACTATGTAAGGTTGACCGGTAAAGATCAGATCATTACAAAGAAGTTTTTGAAAAACTAAATTTGGTTTGTAGGGTACTTGATCAGGAACAACCATTTACGAAGAACATACTTTTTGTTACAGAAAAGGATGACTTTATCCTGAAAAATAAGAACTGTTTACCCGGAAAAGTCCATTCTTAATGGTTGCATGATATGGAAGAGCGGGAGAATTTTTCTCCCGTTCTTTGTTGATCAGATTTTTCAGCCTTGCATCAAAAGGTTTCAGAGACAACCAGAAGAATGATTTTCAGGTGTTTTGTTTCGATCAGATAAATGGAAAGAATTCAATTCTATATATAGTCTTTGCAAGAAAACGCCAAATACTGCGTTATTCTCGTTTTTGAATCAGTCATTTACGAAAAGTAAACTCCTTGGATTCAAAAACTTCGAAAGCCTTGTCTTTGACGATTTCTTATCAAAGACATAAAAAATAAGGGTTTTCTTGCTGATACTATGTAAGAATAGTTGTTGCTGAGTACGAATGTTAAATTAATAAATATGTTACAAATGAGAGCATTTAAGTTTTATCTTACCCTGGGTTTTTTTTCCCTGTTTTTATTTTCTGGTTTGGGTTACAGTATGAGTAAAGTGATGAATAGCAATGATCTGCCGCAGGATGACCCGGTTGCCAATTATGATATTGCCTGGACCGGAGAGTTTGCCTGGGAGAGGGTGTTGTCAGTGGAAGATGCCCCGGGAGAAACCCTGGAAGAGAGACTTGAAAATGCGCAGCAACAGTTGAGCCAACAGGGTGGCGGTGTCGTTTTTTTCCCCAGAGGAACTTATTATTTCACCGATCATATTCTGCTCAAAAAAGGTGTGGTCATCAGAGGATCTGATCCTTTGAATTCAGAAAAGCATAACCCTGTGGTGCCCCATGAGTTTCCCAAAGCCTTTATTGATGCCCGTGAACCAAGATATCTTCTGGGAACGAAATTCATTTTTCCCGAATACCAGCCTTCTTTTACGGGAAACGGAACCGATGTGAACTCTGCGTTCAAAGGTATCCGTTTAGAAGACCCCTATGAAGCAGAATTTACAGGTGTGGTGAATATTGATATACTCAATGGTCACATTGCCCTGGGTACCGGGGAGGCATTGCAAACAAACTATAAAGCAGGCAAAATGAACGGGCATGTGCTGGTTTTCGGCAATATTCTGAAAAATGCAGCGGTTGTGGCCGATCATGTCCCGGATGCTTTTCAACAACCCTGGCAACGATGGACACATCGTGAATATGGCGCTATCACCGTTTTTGCCTGCCGCAATATTCTGGTTGCCAACAACAGGATACCCGAGTATGACCGTGCTAATTTTATGATGAGAAACTATACCTTGTATCCAACCGAGAAAGATTTCAGGGAAGATACCAATATTACCCGATACGATGTGTTGTTTGATTATCAGAACAGAACCGGCATCAGGGTCAATTTTCTGCAAATGATGCATCAACTTGATATATGGACCAAACACGAAGCATTGCAACAGGCGGTGGAAAACGGCACCCATGAAGAATTTGTGACTCCCGGAACACTCGCCAAAGGTATTGTTATCAGAAACAACTACGTTTTTACCACCGGCAGGGGTGGTATTAAAACCACGGGTGATGGTGCTTATGTTGGTTTTAATATTGTAAGATCAAAACCCAATGTAATACTGCCCACCGCTACCGGAACCTACATGGATGCCCATGTAAATGATATGAGAGCCATAGAGGTGCGCGGTTGGAGATGGACCATTGAAGGAAACGATTTTGATATACACAGTAATTATACACCCGAGGGCATTAAGTTTAATGATGGAGAGGGTATCATGCACGAGTCCTGGAAAAATGTGGGTGTTCGCGACAGCAAGATCATCAATAATGTTGGCAACAGATACATTTGTTTGTGGAGAATACCCGTGAGAGGACTGGAGATCAGCGGAAACCGCATGCGCATCAAACCCAACTGGTATGCTGCCTTTGTGAACAGTCAGGCACGATTCAGTGCAGAAAACCTCGTGGACTTACCTGTTGAAAACCTGGTTATTGAAAACAATATCACCGAAGGGGGTGGCATCAAAACCCTTGGAGGGGATGGGAAAGGAAATGTGATCAGAGGCAACCGGCATACGTTTATCAATCAGGGAAAAATCGAAGATTTTACGGGAAGCAAAGTGGAAGGAAACATCAACTATATGATCATTTCTGATGACTAAAATCATGACATTCAAAAAAACAGTACTAAGTATATTTTTGTTTGTAATTTTTCTTTTTCCCTTACCGGCACAAAAGCCATGGGAGAATAGCACTTATCCTGATGAACCGGGTTTTAAAGCCAGAATGGCTCCCATGTTGTGGCGAATTGCTGATCAGGGTTTTGCAAAACGTTCTCTTTCCCGGTCTACCTGCCCTGATACTGGTTTACCCGTTACATCCTGGGCGCTGGAAGGAGAAACCATTTTTTCTCCCTATACCGGACGTGCTTATCAGCAGGGTAGAGTAGGATATTTTGGTGCCCTGGAAAGAAATGAAAAAGGTGAGATCGTCCGATTTGGTGGAGATCCGTTAAAAACAGAATTGCCCCCTGCCACGGCAGCCATACTGCTTGATAACCAAAACGAACCTGCTAAAGCATTCCTTTCCATCCCCGGAAACATGCGTCAGCAGTATCATTTTGCCTGTAAGAACTGGGCCAGGTTCTACCCACTGCTGGGCGATGTAATGGGCGAACAATGGAAAAAAGAATTTTACCACTGGATCTCGGATTACAGCGAAGCACGAAGACCCTCAGACGGAAGCAGGCAATATGCAGAATTGCCCGTTCCGCATAACCTGGTGGGTGAGCCCGGTCACCTGCTGGGAGGAAACCCTCAAAACGGAGGTACCGAAAACCACAAAACCATGTGGCGTACCAGCGGGTTGTTGTATAGTCAGCTTTTTCCTGATACCAATTACATCTCCGGCTACAAAGCAAAAGAAGCCGAAAGTCTTATCAAAGAGATGATCAGAGATTACCTGCAACGACTTTTACGCACCGGAAATGGTGAATATGATTCGCAGGTTTATTATCCCCACAGCATAGAACCCTTTCTGAACCTGTATGACTTTTCACCAGATGAAGAAACCCGTATGCTGGCAAAATTTGCCCTTGATTATTACCTTGTCACATATGGGTTGAAAACCATTGATGGTGCTATTGCAGGGGCACAAAAAAGAGGTTATCTGCCTGCCGGGAAACCTTCGGAGATGGAAACCATTCTTTGGGGATTCTTCAGAGATGTATCCTCCGGTATGTCTGATGCCATTGCCCCTATTCATCAGGTGACCACCTCTTACCGCCCCAATAAAATCATTTGGGATATCGTCAATAAGAACATAAACCTTCCCTTTGAAGCAAAAATGGCACGTCCGTTTTATCACATGAACAACCCTTTCTCGTTTGCTGAAACCTATTTTAATTCAGATAGTTATGGTTTGGGGAGTATTCAAATGACCATCATTGACAACCCCAACCAGCAGATGATCTGGTCATTGGTTGCTGAAGGCGAAAACGGACCACTGGCTTTTAGCGGAGGACACCCTATGCGCAGAAGTACTTCCGGACATAGCCCTTATACGCAGGTGCTGCAATCAGAAGGATCCCTTATTGTGCTTACAGCACCTACCAAACTACTGCAGAACAGCGATGATTTTATACAAAAAGAACATGAAAAAAGAGGAAAACAAATTCCTGGTTATGATCCTGAGGAAAGAGCGGGAATAGACCGGGAGATTGAAAACAGACAAAATCACGGAAAAGAAAAATTACAACCCTTCTCACCTCCCGAATCTGATACTGCTGAAGCCTATGAGGATTTCTGGAGCAAAAGCCGGAATATGGCAACCTCCTGGTTTTTCTTTCCTTCGCAACTTAATCCCGTCAGGCAAAACGGACATTATCTTTTTGAGGCCAATAGTACGTTTATTGCCGTTATTCCGCTGTCAAAGGATATGACTTTGGTAGCACCCGAAAAGCATCTTGTTGAGCAAATGGCAGGGGGAGCGCGTAAGTTTTTTGATTCCTACCATGTGTTGGCTTTCCACGGTGATATATCAGGTTTTGTTGTAGAAACCGGTGAAAAACATGCATACAAAACCCTTGAGGCATTCGGTAACGCTGTAAAAGAGAAAACCCAAACCCGCCATCGAAAACTTACTGTAGAGCATACCAACCTGCAGGGAAAACAAATGAAAATGGATTATTTCGCGGAAGGTCTCCGGCCTCTTGCCACCATTGATGGAGAATGGCAGGACTGGGATCAATACACCAATGGCGCCGTTTATGTGAGTCCTTACATAACCATTAAAGATGGTGTAATGCACATAAGCAACGGAACCTCTTCTTATGCTGTTGATTTTACCGGAAATGTACCTGTTTACACAGATACAACTCAAAAATAGGGGATCAGTCACTCCGTTTTACTTTTGCCTATGGGTTGAGGAGAAAGCATTTTGCGTTTGGCCCTCCGCATTTAGCGAATGATGATTGAGTGATACGTATTTTTTGTTTTTTCTTTGCGATCTTATCGGGTATCTATGTATTTTTGCTGATGAATTTTTCATGATCGACGAAGTTGATCCTTTTCTAACAAGAAAATCTGACACTGATGCAATTCGGATATTTTGACAACGCACGCAGAGAATATGTGATCACCAGCCCCCGAACCCCTTTTCCCTGGATCAACTATCTGGGAAACACCGATTTCTTTTCTCTTATATCCAACACAGCAGGGGGCTATTCCTTTTACAAAGATGCCAAATTGCGGCGTCTTACCCGTTACAGGTATAACAATATACCCATGGATATGAATGGGCGGTATTTTTATATCAAAGAGGGGGGAACAGTTTGGAGTCCGGGATGGAAGCCTTTACAAACAGACCTCGATCATTATGAATGCCGGCATGGGTTGGGGTACACTTCCATAAAAGGTGAAAAAAACGGATTATCGGCAGGCGTTACTTTTTTTGTTCCTTTGGGAAAAAAATGTGAAGTACAAAAAGTACAGATAGAAAACAAAGGGTCTGAAACCAAAAAGTTTCAGTTGTATTCTTTTATCGAATTTGCCTTGTATAATGCACTGGACGACATGACCAATTTTCAGCGCAATTTTAATACCGGTGAAGTGGAAGTGAAAGACAGTTGCATTTACCACAAAACAGAATACAGAGAACGCCGCGATCATTATACTTTTTACTCGGTAAATGACCGCATTGCAGGTTTTGATACCGACCGTGAAGCATTTACAGGATTTTACAATGGATTGGACAAACCGCAAACTGTTCTCAATGGTAAGTCCGGCAATTCCCATGCCCTTGGATGGTCTCCCATTGCTTCGCATCGCCTGGATATTGAACTGAAAGCAGGGGAGTCAAAGGAACTTGTTTTTATATTGGGGTTTGTAGAAAATTCTGAAGATCAGAAGTGGGAATCCCCGGGTGTGATCAACAAAGAAAAAGCGTTACAATTGCAGGATGATTTTTCTGATTTTTACAAAGTAGATCAAGCTTTGCAGGAACTGGAAGAATACTGGAACCAGCTTTTGGGTGTATTTACCCTTGAGAGCAAAGATGAGAATTTAAACACGATGGTTAACATCTGGAACCAGTATCAGTGTATGGTTACGTTCAATATTTCGCGCAGCGCCTCATATTTTGAAAGTGGTATTGGCAGGGGCATGGGTTTCAGGGATTCCAATCAGGATCTGATCGGTTTCGTACATATGATACCTGAAAGGGCACGGCAAAGAATTCTTGATATTGCCGCCACCCAGCTGCCCGACGGAGGTGCCTGGCATCAGTACCAACCCCTCACCAAAAAAGGCAATGCCGAGATAGGAGGTAATTTTAACGACGACCCCCTTTGGCTGATCCTGTCGGTAAGCGAGTATATCAAAGAAACCGGTGATTTCCGGATACTGGAGGAGATGGTCCCATTTAACAATGACGAATCACTTGCCAAACCCTTGTTTGAGCACCTTTCCAGATCCTTTTACCATACGGTAAACAAAAAGGGCCCTCATGGTTTACCCCTTATCGGGCGGGCTGATTGGAATGACTGCCTGAACCTGAACTGTTTCTCCAATAACCCCGATGAATCATTTCAAACCACCGAAAATCAGCAGGGTGGGGGTGCTGAATCGCTTATGATCGCTGGTTTATTTGTTTTATATGGGAAAGAGTTTGTTGAATTGTGCCAGCGAGCAGGTAAAAAAGATCAGGCCACAGAAGCAGAAATGCATGTAAAAGAGATGGAAAAAGCTGTTTTGGAGCATGGATGGGATGGAGAGTGGTTTTTAAGGGCTTACGATTATTTTGGACAAAAAATTGGTTCACATCAGGACGAGGAAGGCAGGATATTTATTGAATCTCAAGGCTTTTGCGTGATGGCAGGAATCGGAATGGATGATGGCAAAGCCCAAAAATCAATGGATGCCGTAAAAAAACACCTTGATTGTGAATATGGCATTGTGCTGCATAATCCTCCCTTTACGGGTTACCGCATCAATATGGGTGAAATCACCACTTACCCTCCCGGATACAAGGAAAATGCAGGTATATTTTGCCATAATAACCCCTGGGTGATGATCGCCGAAACGAAATTGAAAAATGCTGACCGGGCGTTTGATTACTACAAAAAAATTGCACCGGCTTATTTGCAGGATATTCAGCAGCTTCATCGCACCGAACCCTATGTTTATGCCCAGATGATCGCTGGAAAAGATGCTGCGCTTCCGGGGGAGGCAAAAAATTCGTGGCTTACCGGATCTGCCGCCTGGAATTTTTATGCGATCACTCAATATATTCTTGGCATTCGCCCACACTACGATGGATTGATCATTGATCCCTGTATTCCCAAAACTTTAGGCGATTTTACCGTCATACGACGCTTCAGGGGTAAATTGCTAAAGATTTTCGTTACCAACCAGTTTGAAAACGGAGCAGTTTCGGTCACTCTGAATGGAATTCCCCAGGTATCCAACCTCATTAAGAATAACGATATGAAAGAGGAAAATGAGGTAAGGGTGTACGTGAATTAAATTTCCGATATTTACCAGGAAAAAATAAAGATCAGTCCAAGGAAATACTGAAACTTATATCCATTCTTTTCATTGCCGTTTCTGTGCTGTTGTTTCTGATCTTACGGTTGAAGATCCATGCATTCATATCGTTACTGATCGTAAGTATTCTCACAGGTTTTCTTAACGGAATGCAGGCGTCGGATCTGCTTCAGACCATACAAACCGGTATGGGAGGAACACTTGGATACATTGCCCTGGTTGTGGGGTTGGGAGCCATATTTGGAAAGATCCTCGAATTTTCGGGAGGGGCAGAAGCACTGGCTCATTATCTTTTGCAAAAGTTTGGGCAGGAAAAGGCACCCTGGGCGCTGACCCTTGCAGGATTTATCATTGCCATACCGGTATTTTTTGATGTGGGTTTTATTATCCTGGTTCCGGTCATTTATTCTTTATCCCGCAAAACCGGGAAATCGCTTTTGCTTTATGGCATCCCTTTGCTGGCAGGTTTGGCTGCAACTCATGCTTTTATACCTCCCACACCTGGTCCTGTGGCGGTATCCGAGATCATAGGTGCCAACCTGGGTTGGGTTATCCTCCTGGGATTTTTCATTTCCTTGCCGGTGATTATTCTGGCAGGACCTGTTTTTGGCGGGTATATCAGCCGGCGCATCCTTGTTTTTCCACCGGCGAAAGAGGAAGATATTGTTAAAAATGAAGATAAACCGGATGCCGCATATTCAAAAAATGAACCGAATGCCCGGAAATCGCATGAAGCAACGCAGAAAGACTTCCCTGCTTTTCGTTTGGTTATGCTGATCATCGCCCTGCCGCTGGTTTTGATCATTGGCAATACCATTACCACTGTACTTTTAAACCGGGGACACGTTGATCAAAGCATTTTTACCGGGATACTGATATTTGCCGGGCACCCTTTTTCTGCCCTTACCCTGGCCACTTTGTTTGCGTTGTATCATTTGGGAATAAAAAGGGGTGCCAGCAAAAAGGTTTTGCAGCAGATCAGCAATGCTTCGCTGGGTCCTGCCGGCATCATTATTTTGGTTACCGGAGCGGGTGGCGTGCTCAAACAGGTTTTGATCGATAGTGGTATGGGGGATCAGTTGGCCCAGGCAGTGGCATCTTCACCGATCAATCCATTGGTCCTTGCATGGCTCATTGCCGCCCTTGTGAGAATTACACAAGGGTCTGCCACCGTTGCCATGATCACCTCTGCCGGTATCATGAGTCCGGTTTTGCCGGTTTTTCAACTTTCCGAACCTCAGATGGCTTTGATGGTGATTGCCATTGCTACAGGTGCCACCATTCTTTCTCATGTGAACGACAGCGGATTTTGGCTAGTAGGTAAATACCTGAGAATGGATGAAAAACAAACATTGCTTTCGTGGAGTACCATGGTAACCATTATCTCCCTTAGCGGATTATTGCTTTGCTGGTTGTTATATCTGGTCTTTTGATCTATCAGGGATATACCGCAACTATTCTTTGTAAGCATTGCTTGCTCCCAAAAAAATTGATCAGGGATTTGAACAAAAAACTATGTTTTGCATGTTTTATATTCAGAAAAAGTAAATAATTTCATTTCTTTATGAACCAAAATTTTTGACAATGAGATCTACGGTTTATTATCTAATTGCCCTTGCGGCATTTAATGTTTTGCTTATGTCTTGTAATCAACAGTCTCCTGAAGAAGGAAATAATTTTACCGGTGCAGAAGGGGAGGTGAAGATCATCACGCTGCAGCCGGGTCATTTTCATTCTGCTCTTGTTTTGAAGGAATCACATCCCCAGATCAATGAAAATGTTCATGTGTATGCCTCAGAAGGGCCGGAACTGAACAGTTTTCTGGAGCTGATCATTGCCTACAACACCCGTGATGATGACCCTACCCGTTGGAAACCCGATGTTTACAAAGGAGAGGATTACCTGGAGAAAGCCTTACTGGAAAAAAAGGGGAATGTGATGGTTACCGCCGGAAACAACGCACGAAAAACTGATTATATACTGCAGTTTGTTGAGCGGGGTGTAAATGTGCTGGCAGATAAACCCATGGTGATATCTCCTGAGAATTTTGATCAATTGCTTCGTGCCTTTGAACTCGCTGAAGAAAATGGTGTACTTCTCTACGACATCATGACCGAAAGATCCGAGATCAACACTATCCTGCAAAAGAAACTGGCACATGAGGAAACTGTTTTGGGCAGGTTTATGCCCGGCACACCTGATGAACCAACGATCTCCAAAGAAAGTGTGCATCATTTTTTTAAATATGTTTCGGGTTCGCCGCTTGTAAGACCTGCCTGGTTTTTTGATGTGGAACAACAGGGGGAAGGTATTACAGATGTTACCACCCACCTGGTTGATCTGGTACAGTGGCAGTTATTTCCCGGTCAGATCATCGATTATAAAACCGACATTGAAATGATCGGTGCCGAACGCTGGCCGACCCTTTTGTCTGCCGACCAGTTTGAAAGAGTGACACAGCGCTCCGAATTTCCTCCCTATCTTCAGAAGTATATCAACAATGACACCCTGGAAGTATTTGCCAATGGCGCCATGAGTTATAAGATCAACGGGATGCATGCCCGGGTTTCTGTCGTTTGGGATTTTGAAGCACCTGAAGGTGCGGGAGATACGCATTATTCTGTTATTCGGGGTACAAGGTCTGATCTTATTATCAGGCAGGGAGAAGATGAGAACTACCGACCTGTTTTGTATGTTCAACTCAAAGATGATTCGGATCCGGTGTCCTTTGAACAGGAACTGACTAAGATCGTAACAGAAAAATTCAGCAAAGAATATCCGGGTCTTGGTGTGGAGAAAATGGAGGATCGTTTCTGGATGATCGGTATTCCTGATGTATACCGGATCGGGCATGAAGCCCATTTTGGGGAAGTGATGGAGCGCTACCTGCAGTATCTGGTGGATGGTAAATTACCCGAATGGGAGGTTTCCAATATGATATCCAAATATTACACCAACATGAAAGCCCTGGAGATGGCCAGGGAGCAATAAAATAATAAGGATTTTAAAAGAAAACGGCATCTTTTTACATAGTCTTTGCAAGAAAACGCCAAATACTGCGTTATTCTCGTTTTTGAATC
>CAYMLS010000005.1:0-37873 GCA_964390665.1 uncultured Bacteroidales bacterium
ACCTACATTTTTTTTTTGAGTTAGCATCCAAAAAATATTTTGGTGTGAAAACTTCATTGATGCTGCTAACCATTTTGTGAAAAATAAAAACGCACATCATTTGGGGTTATTGTCTGTTTTTTTATTAAAAAATCTGCTATATCAAAACTAAAAAGTAAACCGGTTGTTTGGCAGGTTTTTAAAATATTAACAACCCGGACTTTCGTGCTAAAGTATTCTGATGGTTCTGATACAGCAATAGATAAAGATGATTACTAATATGTTGTGTATGTCATTGCTTTTTCTCTGCTAACGCAGTATGATCAGTTTTTCATTTTTCTGTATTTCACCGTCATTTTCAGTAGATACCCTTACCCTGAAAATGTAAATACCATTATTCAGCAGGGTGCCTCCATCATCACGACCATCCCACTCTATGGGAGGTATGTTAAACCCTGAAGCGTAGATGTTTGACTCCATGGATCGGACCAACTGACCGTTAAGGCTGAATATTTCAATTTGCACAAGCATTTCGGTGGCGGGCTTGTTATGATCGAAAATAAAACTTGTGCTTTCGCTGAAAGGATTGGGGACATTCACCAGTTTTTCAATTTTTATCCCCGGTGCAGCATCAACAACAAAATCAATGGTTTGAGATGAAACATTATTGACAGCGTCCCATGCTCTCAGTTCCAGGGTGTAACTCCCTTTTTCCAGATTATGGAAAGGGTAAATAACGATTCCCTCGGTAAAGTTATTTTTGCGTGTTTGGTAATAATCGTTGAGAACGATTGGATCTCCTGTTTCGTTGTTCAGAAAAGCAACAATATCATGTCCTATCTGCCCGGTGGTATTGATACCACTCTCATCTGATAAATGTGCGATCAATAAAGGATCAGGGCTTGTTTTTCCTCCGTTGACAAAATTTTCGTTGTCCATATAAATTTGAATTTCGGGACCCGTATTGTCAGTTATTTGTTCGGAAGAGGTGCCTGTAACGACAAAATCATTGTAATATCCGCATCCATCTATGGCATGTCCATCGTCAAAATAGTAACTGATCTTTCCTTTTCCGGTGGTGTATGTAATATCCTTGGGAACAATAAAAGAGAATTCAAATTCTCCGTTTTCCACCGAGGCCATACCTTTAAAGATGGTGCGGTTTTGCAGGTCGAATTCCGATTCTGAACTACCCGGATCGTTAGCAAGGGTTTTTAGCGTATTTTGTTTGTCATATACGGTTGGAAAAATAACCCCTGTGTAATCCTGTGCTTTGGTTCCGTTGGGTTTGTGGACTTCCCCTTTGATAGTCACCCTCTGCAGGGCGCTTATGGTGTCGGGTATTTCAGTGGTTACGGCTTTATATTTGGGATATGCCATTTGCATGGACGGGTCGCCAAGTAGTACGAAGTTTTTTAGTGTTCCGGCAGAGCTGCTTTCTACTTTTGATATCCTGATAAGATCTCCTAACCGGGGTAGTTCTCCGTTTTCCATAGGTATGAAGGCATTGCGCATAAATGCGTCGTTGAGGGTGAAATTGCTGTGCGAATAGGCAAGCCGGGTAGTTGTGAAAAGGGCAGAGGCGCCACCATCCGGTTTCAGAAATACCCTCACACCGGCAGAAAGTTCATTGGCATCGGGCTGGTCAAAACTACTGAATTCGCAGGTGGCGGTCATAAAAACAGGTAAATTATAGAAATTGTTCCACGAGAGAATATCTTCAAATGTCAGTATCCTCTCATGAGCCAAACCATTTACACCACCATGACCAATGTAGTTGATCAGAAGGGCTCCCTGATTCATCCGGTTGTTAATGGCATTATTTACATGAGGATACCTTGAACCACCCGCAAGGGTTTGCTGCTGATAAGCATCAAGGTATATTTTTTCCACATTGAAAACAGGATGTGCTTCATCAAGGTAGTTGGCTATTCTTTCCGATTGATTCAGATGGATGTTAGAGTCTTCGTCGTCGCCAATGAGTGTTATTTTGTTTCGCCAATCGGCATAGTTGGAGATAACGCCAGCAAAGCGGGGATCGCTGGTGCCCGGTTCCAGGCCTTCGATACGCTGATTGTAACGGATCAGCTTGTCTACAATAAAGCGTGCCTCATCCTGGGTGCGAACCGGTAACCTTCCTATGCCCAGGTCTATGGCGCCAAAGGCATCTTGCCCTTCATGATCATCAAGCAATCCGAAGAAATCGTCGGTAATATATGAGGAGGAAGGATTAAAAGATTCCAGGGTTTGGAAAGTGGGTATGAAGTTTCCGCCATGCCCGAGCAGGTTTTTGTTGTCGTATGTACCATTGCCAAAAAGCAATAAATAGCGCGGATAATCTCCGCTTTCAAACCCGCGGTCATAAAACATTTTCATGAAATTTCTGATGGCAGAAATATCGGGCACACCCGAAGAAAACTCATTGTATATCTGCTGCGGAGAAACAATCAGTACGCTTAAATTATCATGATCCCTCCGGAATTCTGCCAGTCTTTCGGCCTGTTCTCTGAAAGCTCCGGGCGCTAAGATCACCAGATCGTGTGTTTGGACGGCATGCAGGTTCTGGTTGTCAACAGTACCTGACAACACAGGTGTGGGGAGATTCTGTTGCCCGAACAGCACGAATTCACGTAATTCGCCGGATAAGGCACGAAAACTGCCTGTGCTGCCCTGCAAACTGTATTGTTGTTCTGATATGTTCATCGGATCGGTAACATCCCAGATCTTTAGCCCGGATGACATATTATCTATGCGATATTCAGTTATATTGCCTGCCCCCGTAACAGAAGGGTTGCGGAATGCTAATTGCTCTTCCCTGTAAGCAAGATTTCGCATTGCGTTGATCGTAATATAATTGAGCCATCCGCTGCTGCCCGCCGATGAATTATTGTAGGTGAGGTTTATTTCCAGATTTTCTTCAGGTGAAGGCACTGTCAGAAATCCTGTGGCATTTCGGGCATAAATACCGGTATAACTAAAGATGTTGATGTTTCCAATGTTGAAACTTGATGAATTGCCTTGCGAGGAGATGGTAAAACCTGATGGTGCCGATGATCTGGCTGCGGCATTAACCATGATCCTTGCGGGAGCATCGTTTTTTATACCCGGAAATTCAAAACTGAAATCGCGACTTAAAGTAACTTCAAAAAGTTCGCCATACCATATTTTGCCACTGCCGGTAAGGTTTCTTAGTTCTGATTCATGGTGCCGGTAATCGTAAAAATCTGTCACGGTAAAATCCGGAGTAGACTCAAGGCTGTTTTGCTGATTGATTCTTTTTCCCTGCTCCTGACCATAAGTGATAAAGTAGCAGGTTTCCTCACTATAATAATGAAGTTGTTTTGTAAACAGGTCGTTTTCTTCGTCATATTGCCATTGGTGAGGTGACTGACCATAGAATAATACATAATCATCAGAAGTGAAAGTGCCCGTATTGTTGCCGCTGACCCAAATGGCATTTTCTTTCAGGTCGGTAATTTTCGGATCATCGTTTGATTCGGGCAGCATGCCCCCACCGTTTCCATATATCTGTATGGTTGATTTATCGAGGGTATTTACAGGAAGTCCCAGAGAGATCAGATCGTCATACTCTAATTTGTAAACACCATCATTTTCAACACAGACCTTATACCAGTTGCCTGATGACAATACCGAATTTTCGGGATATTTGTATTCCGAAAGATATTTTAACCCTGGTTTGTATACAGGTTCATAGTTGAGGGTGAAAGAGGTTAACTTTTTCAATACTCCGTTTTCTTTTTTTACCGGTATTAAATAAAACCGGGTGTAGTTTTTTCCCCGGGTGGTTTCCAATTCGTCCCAGTATAATAAATCCTCATTGTTGTAATGATTGTTATTCAGTATTTCCGTCTCTTCTTTCGTAAACGATTCGTACTCTAAATTCTCAACAGTGAATTGATAACCGAAATGCGGTATCTCCTCCGGGACGCGGAGAACATAGATAGGAATCTGTGGTAAACTGTCAGCAAAAACAGCATTTTTAAAATACAACGAAGGTTGCATGTCTGATGATGGCGAAATCTTTGCATGCCCGGGTTTCCATATAAGATGAACATCAGTAGATCGTTCATTGCCATGGGAAGAAAAGATAAAGGCACCTGTTATAACTGTAATAAGGAAAACGAATTTTTTATAAAGAACCATACGTATTCAAATTTATATGTGCAATCAAAAATAAAGTTTTTACCTCTATTCATTCAACGTCTGCAATAGTTTGTTTGAAAGAAATTTGCTTTGGCAGAATAAAAGAATACAATAATCATGTAACGTTATTTCATAAACGTTATTATTGCCATTGATTAGAATCACAATAACCTGAAACCTGACAAAATTTTCGAAACAATAATGCGTTGTAAAGGTGTTTGGCAATAAAAAAATCTTTCATAACTTCAGGGATCTAATCAGATTAAATCATATTGCATAAAGCAGTTCCTGATTCTTCACAACAAAATTATTCATGATATAGTTGAACCGAGCATGACAAAATTTTTGACACACACGCGCATGATTATAATTTGTGGACTCAAAAGCATGCAGTCAGACTGTTAGCGAGTTCTCTCGTTGAAAAAACGAGAACCGCTTTAATAAAATTATAAACAGATGAAAGTAGCTGAAGAAATTATTGAAAAGATTGAACGGGGCATGCATCCGACCGATTTCTTAAAAATAATGATGGATGAAACCCCAACATACTATTTACGTTAAACCAGAAAAGATTAATACGGTCGCATTGTTCATCCATACAATTATATTTTTATTTGTTATCTCGTTGGCAACGATGAAAACGGTTTCTTCTCAAGATGCGGTTTTTTCACAGTTTTATGCCAACCCATTATACCTGAACCCTGCTTTTGCAGGTAGTGAGCATTGTAGTCGTTTTGCTTTGAATTACCGCAATCAGCCTTTCCCGGAATTTGGGAAAATTGCGACCTACAGTGTTTCTGCTGATCGTTACTTTGATGTATTGTCGGGTGGATTAGGGATGAGTATGATGCATGATAATCAGGCAGGTGTGATCTCCCAAACCCAGGTCAATGCATTTTACGCCTATCATACACAATTGACAAGGCAATGGCACGTTCATTTTGGTATGCAGGCAGGATATCTGCATCATGGATTGGAAACATCAGGTCTTGTTTTTCCTGACCAATACCGCCCCGATGGTAGTTTGGGGAGCACGGGTGAAAATGCTTTGTTTGGCATGGAAGGTCATGATGTTGATTTTTCTACAGGAATGCTCTTTTACAATGATAAGTTCTATTTTGGGGGAGCAGTGCATCATTTGATGCAACCCACCCCTTTTATTTCAGGAAGCGAAAGTTTGGCCCTGAAATATACTTTTCATGCTGGTTATGGTATGTATATGAAAACCGGCAGATGGAAAGAGGATGTTTTCTTCTCGCCCAATCTGATTGTACAAATGCAGTCAGGTTTTCTGAGAATCAATGCTGGCGCGCATCTCAATATAGAACCCCTGATGTTTGGCGTATGGTATCGTCAAAGTTTTCAACACCCAAATACACTGATTTTTCAGTTGGGCATCAAACAGGTGAATTATGCCATAGGGTATAGCTATGACTACTCATTATCAGGGTTTTCAGGGTCTACTGGTGGCGCTCACGAACTAAGTGTTTTACTGAATTTGCATTGTAAGGAACGCGATACCAAATACCGGATACTAAATTGTCCGGCTTTTTAGTTATTTTTGTTGCAGTATTAGTATTTTAAAACTAGAAATTATGACAAGGAATCCCAGAAATCTGTTTTTATTCGTTTTGGCAATTGGTACCATGGCATTTATGTCTTCCTGTGGAACCAAACCTACTTCATCTACAACAGGGTGGACTTATAACGATCCGCAAACCGGTGGTTTTGAAGTGAACCCTTATTTTGAACAGGAAACCGGCCCCGGACTTGTGTTTATTGAGGGCGGCTCTTTTGTAATGGGCAGAACCGAGCAGGATGTGATGTTCGACTGGAACAACATACCCCGTAAAGTAACTGTTTCATCATTTTACATGGATGAAACAGAAGTAAGAAATCTTGATTACGTTGAATATCTCTATTGGCTGAGCCGCGTCTTTGGCGAAACCTATCCTGAAGTGGTCAGAAAAGCATTGCCCGATACTTTGGTATGGCGCGAAAGACTGGCCTACAATGAACCTTATGTTTATAATTACCTTCGCCACCCTTCATACCGCGATTATCCGGTGGTAGGTGTTAATTGGGTACAAGCCAATGAATATGCCGCCTGGCGTACAGACAGGGTGAACGAAATGATACTCATCAGAGAAGGAATCCTGGATTGGGACCCCGATCAGGTGAATGAGAGAAACTTTAATACTGAAGCATATCTTGCCGGACAATATGAAGGTTTGGTGAGACAGAATATGGAAGACCTCGATCCCAGAGGAACCGGTGAAAGAAGGGTGAGAAGAGAAGACGGTATCCTTCTGCCTGCTTACAGACTGCCAACAGAGGCTGAATGGGAATTTGCCGCTCTGGGGCTGATCGGTAATACTGTCTATGAAAGGGTTGTGGAAAGAAGATTGTATCCCTGGAACGGACATGTGATCAGAAGTAGTGAAGAAAACACAATGGGTACCATCATGGCCAATATCCAAAGAGGCCGGGGCGACCTGATGGGTGTTGCCGGAAACCTGAACGATGCCGGTGAAGTAACAGTACCTGTTTATGCTTATTGGCCCAATGATTACGGTCTTTATAACATGGCCGGAAATGTAAATGAGTGGGTTGCCGATGTCTATCGTCCCCTTTCTCACGAAGATGTAGCAGATTTCAGACCTTTCAGAGGTAACGTTTTCACAAGACCCGTAAGAGATGATGAAGGAAATCTTGCTCCCAAAGATACACTCGGTAGAATTGTTCAACAGGAAGTTACCGACGAAGAGAGTGCCACCAGAAGAAATTACAGAAGTGCCGATAACATTGGCTACGGCGATGGCGATTTTGTTTCCAGTATCTACTATAACGAACAAGAAAGACAAGAAAGCGGAGAAGTTGAAAATCTGGTATATGACCACGGTGTTACTTCTTTGATAAACGATGAATCAAGGGTATACAAAGGTGGCGGATGGAAAGACCGTCCATACTGGATTGTACCCGGAACAAGAAGATTCATGGATCAGAATGAAGCCGCCAACGATATTGGATTCAGATGTGCGATGACCCGTGTCGGAAGCCCCGTTGGATACTAATAATGTTTTTGTTTATTACAGGAAATCCTTGTACAATATATTATTTGAAACCCCATCTGTGTTTACAGGTGGGGTTTTCTTTTATTCCCCTGAAGAATTTTTTTCCTGGCAGGTGCCTGTGTGTTTTATTATTTTCTGGTATTTTTGATTGCTTTTTATTTTTACTGCAGGATTCACTTATAAAACAATGAGGCAATGAAAGCAGAGCTGATCTTCAGAAATATGCAATTTATAAAACCTGGCAAAACAAGTCGTGGTGTTCTTTATACCAAACCCTCCTGGTTTATCTTGCTCCACCATAACGGAAATTCCGGCGTAGGTGAATGCTCTGTGATCCCTGATCTCAATCCTGAATATGATCCTGCTCATCCTCAGGTATACGTTCAATTTCTTCAGTCATGGGTTGATAAAATCAATCAGGAGGGGGGCATCGGCGATGATCTGTCCTCTCTGGATGCTTTTCCCTCTGTAAGGTTTGGCATGGAGAATGCCTTGAAGGATCTTGAAAATAAAAATCCGGGCGTATTGTATCCGTCTGATTTTACACAGGGTATGAAGGGTATTCCCATCAATGGTTTGATCTGGATGGGAGATCAGCATGAAATGTATCAACAGATTAAATCAAAAACAGATCAGGGATTCAGATGTCTGAAACTTAAAGTTGGTGCCCTTGATCTGGAAACTGAATTGGAGGTGCTCTCCAATATCAGGAAAAACTTTGATCCTACAGTACTTGAGATCAGGATTGATGCCAATGGCGCTTTCCATCCCAACCAGGCACTGGATATCCTCTCCCGGTTTGCGAAATATCATATTCACTCCGTGGAGCAACCTGTTAAACCTGGTCAGTGGCAGACCATGCACAACCTGAGCGAAAATGCAGAAATTCCTGTTGCCCTTGATGAAGAACTCATTGGTGTTGTTGATGTAAATAAGAAAGAAAAAATGCTGCGCTCGATCAAACCTTCCTATATTATTTTGAAACCCTCTTTGCTTGGAGGTTTCCGGAAAACCATGGAATGGATAAACATCGCTGAAAAACTTAACATCGACTGGTGGGCAACCTCCGCACTGGAGTCTAATGTGGGTTTGAATGCCATCAGTCAGTGGGTTTTCACCCTTGACAACCCAATGGTTCAGGGCCTGGGAACAGGTCAGGTGTTCAGCAACAATATTCAATCACCGCTTCAACTGAAAGGTCCTGAATTATTTCATGACCCTGAAGCAAAGTGGGGTTGGACTGATCTGTCTGGGAGTTCATTGAGTACACACTGAAAAGTGTATTGTCTGCAAACCGGAGCCCGGCAAAGTCAATTACATGAATTGACACTAATTTTAATGCCTGGCATTCAGGTAAATAAAAACATAATATTCCATGAATTTTTTCCAAAACGAGTTTTCAGAGTGGAGCCATAGATGTTCAGGAAATTAAAACAATGATAGTTTGCGAATATCCAGAAACTTGTTTTCACAGTAGAATCTTCAAAGAGATGGAAAATAAAATAATCACTGTTCAAAAACCGGATTCATATGTTTTCTGCGTTAAAAATCAATCATAAAATCTATCAGGATGATGCGCTGAAAGAATGGTGCGAAGATATTTTATCCGAACCGGATTTGAAGGAATGGAAAAAAGAACTTTGTAATTTTATTCTTGATTGGATAGGTCCGAATGACCACATTGTAACGCAAACCTCCGGATCTACGGGCACGCCGAAGAAAATCAGTATTTTGAAATCGCAGATGATATATTCTGCACAAACAACCTGTGATTACCTAAGGTTAAAACCTGATGATACTGCCTTGTTATGTATACCTGCACGTTTTATTGGAGGGAAAATGATGATCGTGAGAGCGTTCGTGTCTGGTTTTAACCTGATTACGGTTCCTCCTTCAGCAAATCCTTTTGCTGAAATAAACCAGGAAGTTGATTTTGTGGCACTCACCCCCCTTCAATGTTATCATTCAATGTCAAAACTGAAAGCTTTTCCACCCCGTAGGATCATCATCGGGGGAGGTGAGGTAAGCAAACAACTGGAAAAGCATCTTGATGAGATCCCTTCAGAAGTGTATTCAACTTATGGTATGACCGAAACCTCATCACACATAGCCATGCGAAAACTAACAGGAAGTAACCGTTCTGAAAATTTTCATGTTTTGGGATCTACAACTGTTGACACAGATCACAGAGGATGCCTGAGGATATCTAATTCTAAGCTTTTGCATGAAAAGCTAACGACCAATGATCTGGTTGAGATTGTCAATAAAAAGGAATTCAGGTGGTTGGGAAGGTGGGATCACGTGATCAATAGCGGAGGGGTGAAACTGATCGCAGAAGATCTTGAGAAAAAAATCGCTCATCTGCTCCCTTTTAAAATGCTTTACATCCCTGTTGCTGATCCGGTATTTGGAGAAATTCCCGTATTGGCATTAGAAAAGGAACAATTGACGGAAACAGAAAAAGAAAAACTTTTTATGCAAATAAAATCAATTGTTGATAAATTTGCAGTGCCGAAAAATATGATTGCCGTTTCAGGTTTTCCCCATACAGGATCAGGGAAACCTGATAGAAATAAACTTAAAGAAATTGTTTTGGAGAAGATCAGACAACAAAACAAAACCTGAAAAACTCCCGGAGAATAGAATGCTTAATATGATGTATTTTACTTAAATATATAAAAATAGTGTATTTTCATCGCCTGAAAACAACAAAAATCAATCAGTGGTATTTTATAGGTACCATCATAGGTAACTTTTTATTGGTTTTTTCATCGATATATCTAACAAAACATTATACTTCTGATGATCCTGTTTATCAGGATATACATCCTTTGGTTTATGTTGTTGGTGTTTTGGCAGGTGTTTCTTTTTATGTTTTTTCTAGTATCAGAATGCAACAAAGCAATTTTTTCATCAAATTTGATCATGATATTTTTGAGTATTATCTTCCTGGCAAAGGAAACAGAGGGATTGTCAGGAAAAGTGAAATTGAATCTGCAGACATTCGCAATTTTATGATCTCCATAAACACAAAAAAAAACCATGAGACCAAAATTGCGCTGGATAGTCTGCTTTATAAGGACATCGTGCTCATCAAAAACTGGTTTGAAACAATCTCATAGTTTTTTATAACATCATCATCATCATCTGTTTTCCTAACAATTAAAAATATGAACGAACTCCTTACTCCTGTAAAAGCAAAAGAGCGCATTGTTGCATTGGATGTGCTGCGGGGATTTGCCTTATTTGGTATTTTAATGGTAAATATGAAATGGTTTCATACACCGGTGGCAAGTTTAGTTTCACCTCATGAACTATGGTCGTCACCCCCCGATAAAGTCGCTGATTTTTTTGTGAAATTTCTTTTTGAAGGCAAATTTTACTTGTTGTTTTCCATGCTTTTTGGTTATGGATTTTACCTTTTCAGTCAGAAAAATTCCGGATCGCCGAAGCAGATTAAAAAGGTGTATGCCATGCGGTTATTTGGGTTGTTGATCATTGGTGCTTTGCACGTTATATTATTGTGGCCGGGAGATATACTCGTGTTTTATGCTTTGCTGGGTTTTGTACTGATGCTGTTTTGGAAGAAAAAAACAAAAAAACTGTTAAGGTGGGCAGTCCTTCTAATTTCTGTGCCTGTTGTGTTTATGGGATTGGCTACCCTTTTAACTTTTTTGCCGGAGGCAGCAGAAGAGATGCAGCAAGGTATGATAGAAAGAAATAAAATGATGCTCGATATGGTTGAAAAAGCATTGGCAGTATACCCGGATGGTAGTTTTACAGAGCTGATGCGCATGAGAATAGAAGAATATACCTTAAGTCTGGGTGGAATTTTGTTTTTTCATGTGAACATATTGGCAATGTTTCTTACAGGCACCTGGGCCGGGCGAAAGGAATTGCTTGTGAACATTGATCAGAAAATCCCGTTTTTTAAAAAAATGACCCTTGTTGGTCTTTCCATTGGTTTGCCCGCTAATTTGTTCGTCGCCATTGCCTCTATCCATGCCGATGCTTTTTCTCCAGGCGTAACATCTTTCTGGATTACTTTTGCTACGGCTTTTGGAGGTCCGGCACTCACTTTTGGATACATTGGATTATGGATTTTGCTCTTGCATAACAAATCTGTTGGCAAACTGGGTGAATGGCTGTCAGCAGTTGGACGCATGGCACTAACCAATTACTTGATGCATAGTGTTTTGGCTGCCTTTGTTTTTCAGAGTTATGGGCTGGGTTTGTATGGAAAAGTAAGCACCTGGCAAGGTGTTTCGGCGGTTTTAATCGTTTTTGCTTTACAAATTGTCCTAAGTAAATATTGGTTGAGTAAATTTAGGTTTGGCCCTGCCGAAGGGCTATGGCGCAGTTTTACCTATTTGAAATGGCAGGATTTCAGAAAAAAAACGGCATAACTGAAGCGTATTGAATAATATTCTATTTGCTTTGATGGGACAGCATTTTTTTTGCTGTTCATATTTTCCTGTTTTGCAGGATGCTTTTTATTATTATCTTGTAAAAACAATTCGCGAATCCTTTTTTCCGTTGTATTGTTTTTTTCCTATATTGGAGTTACATTGAATAGGTACTGTTGTATGTTGAAAGTTTACATAGTTGGGTGGCGTGAAAAGGAAGGGAGAAATTTAACTGATAACCTGGAAAAATATTTTCCAGATGTAAGTGTGCATGTTAAAGATACTGTTCCAATAGGGAAGGAGTTAGAAGAGTGGGCAAATGAATGTTTTCTGATCATTGGTTATCATGATAATGATCCAAAAATGATCAGAGATATGATTTACCTGAAAAATATTTCTGACCCGGTTTGCCCCTACATTATTTTAATGACCAGCGATGAAACCTCCTGGCAAAAACGACTTGATCTGCTCGGGATGGGGTTTGACCTTTTGGTATCACCTTCCTCCTACGTTTTTGAAATCCTGCAATTCATTATCAAGCGGAAAGAAGATCAAGAAAAAATCCTTGATGTTTCTTCCCAAAACTCTTTTTCAGACCTTATTCTTCCCAACCTTAGTCAACTTTTTCCCGGTATTTTTTTTCAGTTTCATATGTATTCCGACGGATCGTTTGCCTTTCCGTTTGTTAGTGAAAAAGTTGATAAAGAATATGGTCTCTCTTCAAAGTTGATGATGGAGGATCCCAATCATTTTTTACAATATGTTTTTGAGGATGATCTTCCGGAACTGATCAAATCTTTTGATAATTCCTTTAAAAGTGTAACAAACTGGAAGAAAAGATTTCGTTTTGTTCATCCCGTGCAGGGAATACTTTGGCTCGATGCCAGTGCTTATCCACAAAAACAAAAAAATGGCAGTGTTTTGTGGTTCGGCGTTATGCACGATGCTACAGAAGTTATTGAAGAAGAGGAGACCAACCGCATTTTATCGCTTATTGCAGAAAATACGGATAATGTTGTAATCATAACAGATGAAAAACGAAAAATTGAATGGGTAAATAAAAGTTTTGAATCGCTCAGTGGATATACCAAAGAAGAAGTGATGGGTTTGTCGCCGGGAGAATTTTTGCAAGGTGAAGATCAACCCCAGGAGCAGGTATTGGAAATGAGAGATCTTTTTGACAGGGGGTTGCCCTACAAAGGAGAGATACTGAATTACACCAAATCGGGCAGACCCTATTGGATTTATATGGATATTCAACCTGTAAAAGATGCCCATGGCAAGGTTGTCCGTTTTATGGCTATAGAAACCGATGTAACCGATAAGAAAAACAAAGAACAGGAACTGAAGGCCAGCGAGCAACGGTTTAGAATGCTCGCCGAAAATAGCAACGATGGATTTGTGATTCTCGACGAAAAAGGATACATCGAATATGTTTCACCTGCCCATAAAAAAACGTATGGTTACGAAGATTCTGAAATCCTGGGAACACCCGCTACCGAAATAGAGAAATTTATTCATCCTGATGATAAGCAACATTACAGAAACCAAATAAAACTGGCAAAGAAATACAAAGATGATAAAATCCAGATCATCTTCCGGATCAAAACAAAACAAGGACAATACCGCTGGCGCGAAGATACTTTTCGTTTCATTTACGATTCCAATGGTTCCCAGGTAAAAACGTTTGTGATCCTGCGCGATATTCATGAATCGGTTCTGGCTCATCAGAACCTTGAGATAGAACACGCCAATTTGCGTTCGATCATGCAATCTTCGCCCGTTGGTTTATTGGTTATCGATAAAAATGAAAATATTGTTTTGGCAAACAGGGCATCAGAACGATTGTTTTGCAGAAAAATGGAAGATCTTGTCCATAAAAAATGTGGCGATTTTATTGGATGTGTTCATCCTGATCTTGAAAGAAATCCCTGTGGTTCTACTTCCTTTTGCGATCAGTGCAGACTTTATAAAGGACTAAAATTTGTATTGAAGGGAGGTGCCAATTTGTATGATCAGGAAGTGGAAACTCAGTTGATAACTCCTGATGGTTACAAAACGTATTGGCTCCGGTTCAGCATAGAACCCCTGATGCTCAATGGGGAGAAGCATGTGATCATGGCCTTGATCGATATAACCCGAAGGAAAAAGATTGAAAGGGAACTCTCTGAAGAAAAACAAAAACTGCAGCTGGTTTTTGATACCATTCCTATCAGGGTTTACTGGAAAGATAAAGATCTCCGCTATATGGGAGCAAACCGGGCGTTTTTAAATGATCTTTCCCTCGAAAAACCTGAGCAGATCATACATAAAACGGCTTTCGATTTTTTTCAGGATAAAGAGATCCCGGAAAAATACCATCAGCAGGAGATGGAAATTATGCGCACGGGAGTACCTGTTTTCTCTGTCGAAGAGAAAGGATCGCATTATAACGATGACTCACTCAAATGGTTGCAAACCAATAAGTCACCACTGAGAGACCATGACGGAAATATCATCGGATTGCTTTGCACCTATGTGGATGTTACCAAACAGAAAGAGGCACAAAGTTTAGAGAATCAACTTGTTATTGCCCGGAAAACAGCTACAATCAAACAGACTTTCTTGTCTAACATGAGCCATGAAATGAGGACACCTCTTAATGGCATCATAGGTATTACGGAGATCCTGAAAAAAACCAAATTAGATGAACAGCAAAAACACTACCTGCATATCATTGAAGAATCATCTGATTCGCTGATCACATTGATCAATTCTGTACTTGATCTTTCCAAAATTGAATCCGGAAAGGTTGAAATTATCAATGAAGTGATCCCTGCAACGCTGTTTCACAAAAGGATCAATTCTCTGTTCTTTTCTATTGCTGAAAGAAAAGGATTACGGTTTTCTTTTGATTTATCTGATGATTTTCCTGCCTTTTTTGTCTCTGATGAAAACAAGATCACACAAATCTTTAACAATCTGGTCGGCAATGCCATTAAATTTACCGATAGTGGCTTTGTTGAAATAACTGGAAAAGTGGAAAAAGAGGATGAGGAATTCATGCTGCTTAAATTTGAGGTGAAAGATACAGGACCTGGGATTCCTGAAAACAAAATCCAGGAAATATTTGAGGAGTTTACACAGGTAGACGATTCCAAAACCAGGACCCAACAAGGCACGGGACTGGGTTTGGCGATCACCCAAAGTTTGATCAACCTGCTTGGTGGAACCATCAGCGTAGAATCTGAAATCGGGAAAGGCGCCAAATTCACCTTTACCTTAAAAACCTATTCGCCCGGAAATAAAACTTCAGGATTGTTCTCTCCCCGGGAAGATGAATCAGAGGATATTGCCGAGTTGGATCTGCAAATTCTTGTGGTGGAAGATAAAAAAGTAAACCGAATGGTGGTGGAACTTATGTTGGAGAGTATGGGGTGCCAGGTTGATATTGCCTGTAATGGATTGGAAGCATTGCATAAAGTTACGCAAAATACCTATGACGTGGTTTTGATGGATATTCAGATGCCTGTAATGGATGGTGTTACAGCAGTCAGGGAAATGAGGAACCTGAAAATTGAACTTCCCGTAATTATAGGTCTAAGCGCAGAAGCCATGGAGGGCGACGCGGAAAAATATATGAGTAGCGGAATGGATGATTATCTCACAAAGCCTATTAAGTCTAAGATCCTGGCATCATGCCTTGCCAAATGGAAGTCTAGAATTTCTATTTAATCGGTATTATTCTTAATCTTACTCCTTTTTCTTTTTCTCAACCATATGATTATTCCGGTGATCAATACCGTTAAAATCATGATTCCGGCCAAAGGTATGTAAAGAATGTAAAAGTCTCCCATTACCACAGAAAGTATTCTGCCGGTGTGCACCTCCAGGGCAAGATTCCATAACGACATGTGTGCTGTTTTTCGGATGTTTTCCGGCATAGCAGGAAATTCAGCGTTTTGGGTTAAGGGTAAAACACCTGCATTGTAATCAAAGAGAAAAATATCGTGTTTTTCAGATTGAATATATCCCGCAACAGGCAAAGTACCGAAAGGATTGCTCATGCCCTTTTGCCCCTGAACCGGACGACCTGTAATGTAATTGTAGATCTCTCCTGTCTGTGGAATCCAACGGTGTATGCCACTGAAAGATCCGGTAATAAATTCACCATTGGAAGTTTGCTCGAATACATTGATGCCCATCACACTTACAGGTGGTTGAGGATGTATGGGGCGTAAAGAATCTTTGAACTGAAGATCGCTCCTGTAGAATCCCCCGGATGTAGAAAAGATCAACGTATTATTTTTGCGATCGTAATCGATGTCACGTAATTTATCATACCAGGGATTGGGATGATCAAGGATAGTGTATGGAAGGGCAGGAAAGGTGAGTCTTACGATGGGGATAAGCAGCGGTGGGCGCAGAAACATGCCGGTAATTGTCAGGAAAATGGTAAAACCAATTGTCCAGATTCCTATATGATTGTGCCATTTTAAACTAAAACGGTTCCATTTAGCAAATCGCTTTCTTGTTTTTGGTTTCCTTTTCAGGGATTTCATTATATCGGGAGCCACAAACCAGATCATACCGGTGAAACTTAGGAATATCATGACCAATCCAAGTATGTCAACAAGTATTTTACCCGGGGTACCCAGGATCTTTCCGCTGTGCATCACCCAAAAAGCCCTGAAAAGACTTACTTCGCGTTTAAAATCAGTGGGATAGGGTAGTTTTTTAGGATGTGCAATCAATTTGTCATTTTTTTTGCTGAACACGATCAATTCTGATCGCGTTGTTACCAGGATACTGTCTCCTGACGTGGTAATACCCGTTATTCTTTGTCCCGTGAATGGCAGTGGAATTTCTTTCCAGAGAGAACCTTCCAGATGGTAGAGACCAGAGAGTGTTGCAGCGAAAACATCTGATCTTTGTGTTTTGACAATTTTGGCCGTTTTCCTGTTGTCAGTACCTTTTTTTATTCCATCAGAAAACTTCTCAAATTCCTGGAAATGGTTATCTGTTAACCAAATTCCAATATTCCCGTAGATCAGTACACTGTCTTTTCCTATAATGACTGAGGATCTTACGGATGCAAGGTTCCAGTTGTTATAGCGATATGCTTTTGGCAAATACTTTCTGGGTATGTCTGTTCCTGAAAAGAAACTTCTGTGGTTAAGAATTATTCCGCTCACAGCGAAGAAAAAAAGCATGATAGCTGCCAGTAATCCCAGCCAGCGATGAAGAAATCTGGTTGTTTTCACTTATCAATTGAATTATTCTTGTTAAGATGAGAAAAAATGAGGAAAATCCGGTGTCTGATTACAGACGCCGGAGAGGAGACGTTATTTGGAGAAATAAATATAGATCGTTTCAGATTTGTGATGATCAATATAGTGTTTCACATTCAAAGCCGTTGCTTTGTCTATCATTGGTGCGGGCAGAAATGGCGCTGTTACTTTGTATATTTTTCCCTCCGGAAGTTTTTTGAGTTCATCCATTATTTGATTGACAGGATGTTCACCAGCGGCAAGCATTTCTCTGATGTCGAGCTCATCTGTAATGTTATCCTGGTTAAACCAGTCGGGTTGTTTTGTGGTGTAAGGGCTTTCTGATTGTTCATCGATCAGATCCTGATCCTGCCCTGTTTCGCTACGCAATTTATTGATAAGTTCTTCTGGTTTGACCTGCCCAATGGCAGCTGCTTGCTGCAATGTTGCTGCTTTCCCGATGGTTTTGCGCAATAATGGGTTTTTAAGTTTTTCAAATGCCGGCACATACCCAATGAGAATACTCTCCAAATGAGGGTATTCCTCAAGAAGTTGACTTATTTTTGTTTTTGGACTTATCACCAGTTTGTTATTTGTCATGTCATAGTTATTTTTTATAAGAAAGTATTCTTTGTTCTCCCTCCAGTTTTCTGTATACGGAAACATCGTGCGATACTTCAAGGGTTCCAAGGTATTCTCCTTTGTCGTTTTTTAAAGCGAAATATTCGATATGGATTAATTTACCTCCCATGTTGATCCAGAAAGGGGCTCTTGATTCTTTGCCTGTTTTAAAATCTTCAATGATCTTGTCTACAATATGGGCACTGGCCGGAGGATGGCAATGCCTAACATCTCTGTTGAGTATGGCCCTGTTTCTTTGAAAAATCCTTTCACTGCTTTGTGAGAAATATTTTACTTTATCGTTTTTGTCAACAAAGGTCATATCCACAGGCAGTGTGTTCATGATAGCAAGCAATTCTTCAACAGAAAAACTGCCGGATGGGAGTTGGATATTTTCCCCTGATTTGTTCATGGAAGTAAGTTTTTCCTCTTTCACCCATTCCGGTTTCCAGTCAAAGGGTGGATCGTAAAGACAAAAACCGATCTCGAGTGATTGTTTGTGAATTTCGTACCAATCGGCCTCGCTCAGCTTATCCATTGCCATGGGTAATAGTATCTCTTCTTCTTTTTGTGTCATTTCCTCCACGTTTCTGCATGCAGGTAAAAGTATGAGATCCGCTGAAACCATCAACTCTTCTTTACTTATGTCGGGAGTTTGAAGCAATTCGATGCTCCCTTTTACCAGGTCGCGGATTTCATCGTGCTTTCCCCACATTACTTTGGGAGGTCCGGTGATCTCGTAACTTTCTAAAAAAGGGAATAAAAGATACTCTTTGCGTTGATATAATTTGTCAACATCATAAAGATTATTGAACATCAGGCGCAAAGTCAAAATGTCTTTTTCAATATTTTCGTCTGTTGACCTTTCCCGGATCTCCTTTATTTTGGTCTCTATCTGCCCGACCAGTTTACGCAATTCTTTGTTCTCATTCTGCATTACATCCACCGGATGCCCCGGATCAACAATTTGCGCTGCGGACAGGTCAATTTTGCCTTTTAATACTTCCGAGTGAATATCGCATAGTTTTAAAACTTCCTCCTGGGGTAAACCCTCGTTGATGAGTTCCTGCTCTACTTCCACTACCTCTCCGTAAGGAATTTGTGAAAGATTTTCCACCAGTTCCTGTCTTACATTCTCCTTAGACTCGCCTTTGTGTAGTTTCAAAATCAACTCTTTGAGTTTTCTTTTCCTTGATTCAGAATTGTTAATCAATTCGCTCATAATGCTTTATGGTTTTAAGGGTTCAACTTCATTCGGAAGATTTAGCAGATGTCTCCGAATTTTTGTTATTCCTGATATTTGATCATGGTAAGCAACATTTTGAACTTTTCTGTGGCATATACTGCGTGGGGGATATTGGCAGGCATGATCACAGAATCGTTCTCATTCAAATGATACTCTTTGGTGTCAATATTGATTTTTACTTCTCCTTCAATACATTGCACCAGGGCATCGAAAGGTGCAGTATGCTCACTGAGTTTCTGGTCTTTGTCGAAGGCGAAAAGCGTGATGTTTCCGGTTGATTTTTCCAGGATTCTTTTACTTACCACGCTGTTTGGGGCGTAGTTAATGTCTTCTTTGAAGTTTACGGTCGTTGAGTGCTCTGTATTGCTCATATTTCTGGTTTTAAGTATTTGATAATTCTAAAAATTAAACTTGTTTAATCCTCTGCTTTTCCATTGATCTCTTCCAACAGGAAGTATATGTCCTCTACACAGGCACCACATATTGTTCCTGCTTCGGTTTCATCCTGCACTTCCTTTACTTTTTTAAGATTCTTCTTTCTGATGGCATCTTCTATTTCACCTTTCGCAATATCGAGGCAGGTGCATAAAATATCATTTCGGTCCATGATGAAAGGATCATTTAATTGACGACGATTGTTTACAGCAGAGTGCTTTGGGTATGTAACCCCCGGCAGTTATAACAGCGCCGGGGGTTTTATGAGATTATTAGTTCAGGAACAGTTTCATATCTTCATCTACCGTGCCAATGGGAGCGATACCGAAATTTTCCACCAGTACCTTTGCTACGTTGGGAGATAAGAATGCCGGCAGTGTGGGTCCGAGATGAATGTTTTTAACACCGAGTGATAACAATGCCAACAGAACGATCACCGCTTTTTGCTCATACCATGCAATGTTATAGGCAATAGGAAGTTCGTTGATATCGTTGAGTTCAAAAACTTCTTTGAGTTTGAGTGCAATTACTGCCAGTGAATAGGAGTCGTTGCACTGTCCTGCATCCAGCACACGGGGAATACCACCAATATCACCAAGAGGTAACTTATTGTAGCGGTATTTGGCGCATCCTGCCGTTAGTATAACAGTATCTTTGGGTAAAGCTTCTGCAAACTCAGTATAATATTCGCGATCCTTCATGCGGCCGTCGCAACCTGCCATGACAAAGAATTTGCGTATGGCACCTGATTTAACTGCATCAACAACCTTATCGGCCAATTGCATTACCTGGTTATGGGCAAATCCTCCAATAATTTCACCAGTTTCGATTTCAACGGGTGGTTGACATTTTTTGGCGTGTTCGATGATTTCAGAAAAATCTTTTCGTCCACCTTTGGTGCGGTCAGCAATGTGTTTTGCTCCTGTCAGTCCTGATGATCCGGTTGTATAGATTCGGTCGGTATAGGTTGCTTTTTTTCCATGAGGAACGATGCAGTTGGTCGTGAAAAGGATAGGTCCGTTAAATGTTTCAAATTCTTCTTTTTGCTTCCACCACGAACTGCCATAATTGCCTACAAAGTGATCATACTTTTTAAAAGCCGGGTAATAATTTGCCGGTAGCATCTCACTATGGGTATAAACATCCACACCTGTATCTTTGGTTTGCTCCAAAAGATCTTCCATGTCGCGCAGGTCGTGACCACTGATAAGGATGGCGGGATTGTTTCTTACGCCAATGTTTACTTTTGTTATTTCCGGGTTGCCATAAGCGGTGGTATTGGCTTTATCCAATAATGACATTACTTTTACACCATAAGAACCGGTTTCCAGCACCAATTCAGTAAGTTGTTCACCCGAAAGAGAATCATCAAGAGTAGCTGCCAGTGCTTTCGATATAAAATCAAAAATATCCTGCTCTATATGTTCCAGGTTAAAGGCGTGTTCAGCATAGGCTGCGATGCCTTTTACGCCGTAAATGGTTAATTCCCGCAATGAACGAATATCCTCATTTTTGGTCATTTCCAGTATGCCCACCTGTTGTGCTTTTCGTTCGTATTCGCCGGGAGTATAGGCATACCATTGTGCCGCCTCCGGCAGCTGTTCTTTATCAATTGCTACACCTGCATCTTCCAGGGTTTTCTCTAATTCCATTCTGAGTTTAAAACCCTCTCTTATCTTGTCAATAAACCGCTGATGGTCGAAATTGCCATTGGTAATGGTCATAAACAAACCTTCAAAGATAAAACGGTCTGTTTTTGAAGTGTCAACTCCGTTTTCCCGGGCTTTCAGGTTGTAAACGGCGATTCCTCTTAATTGATACATCAGCACATCCATGATGCCTGATAATTCTGGTTCTTTTCCGCATACACCTTTAATGGTGCATCCTGTGCCTTTTGCGGCTTCCTGACACTGATAGCAAAACATGTTCATTTTTTCTTCTTTTTTGATATTCATAATTTGATTTTCAGGGCAACGATTATTTCAGTTGCTTTTTTATTTTCTTATTAACTCAATGATTATACCCATTCTTCACTTCTGACTTCTCCGTTAATGCCGACCATGATGGCTTTTACCGGTACTTTTCTTGATGCGTTTTCGGTGGCAATTTTTGCCATTTGCAGCAAACCGGAGCAGCAAGGTACTTCCATGATCATAACAGTAAGTGTGTTGATTTTGGCCAGATCGATCATGGCCGTAAGTTTTTCCACATAAATGTCTTTGCCACTATCGAGTTTGGGGCACGCAATGGCTAATCCTTTCCCTTTCAAATGTTTGCTGTGAAAGTTTCCCATGGCAAATCCCGCGCAGTCAGCAGCGATCAGTACATCTGCATTCTGAAAGTAGGGGGCTTCGGGGTTGATCAGGTGCATCTGAACAGGCCATTGCCTTAGTTCAGAAGGTTGGTCACTTATTTGTCCTGTGCTTTGTTGGGGCGCAGTGGTTTCTGAAATGGGTTCGTCAAAAGTGATCATTTTCGATCCGGGGCAACCCCCGCCGTTGTGTGTATGCATAGTCATTTCCTTTTCTGTATTTGTATGATTGATTTCATGAGTTTTGTTTGATTCTGATGGGTTGATGCTCAGTTTTGAGATGTCCACATTCAGTTGATGATCTCTGATGTATTGTATGCCTTGCGATACAAAATCATGTTGATCGTGATCGGAAAGATGCTTCAGATGTGCCAGGATGGTTGTTTCTCCTTTAGGGGCAATGCGTTCCATTACTTTTATCTCGTCGTAGGGTTCTGCTTCCCGTTCTTCAAGGGTAATGGCGCCTACGGGGCAGTCGCCAATGCATGCTCCCAGTCCATCACAATAAAGATCGCTGATCATCCTTGCCTTATTATCTATAAGTTGCAAAGCCCCTTCGTGGCAGCCACTTACACATAGTCCGCATCCATTGCAGATGTCTTCGTCTATTTTTATGATTGTTCTTTTCATGTTTTTGAATCTTATTTTAAATTCTCATTAGTCTTTCCGCTTTTCGGGATAGATTGGTCAAATTATAATTTAGATGATGGTAAAATAATCAGTGTTTTGTTTATCAAATCTTTTAGCGTAAGGGGTTCGTTATATGATCTTTTGTGAATAATTGATTTCGTTAGCTTTTTATCTACATCTCAGTTACTTTTTTTTGTGTGAGATAATCCCTGAATTCATTGCTGAATTTTTGTTCCAAACCACCAAAAATGCATTGGTTAAAAGGGCAGTTTTCGCAATTCATTTTGCAGGTGCTTTCTTCGATTTCTCCTTCAATGAGGTTGTAGACCTGCATGAGATTTATGTTTTTCGCCTTTTCATGCAGAAGAAAACCGCCTTTGGGTCCTCTAATGGAAATCAGGTATCCTTTTCTTACCAGCTGTTGTAAAATTTTTGAAATGTGGTTTTTTGAAAAATGAGTTTTATCCGAGATCTCCTGCGAAGTCATGATCTTCTTACTCCGGGCGATCAAACCTATGGAGTGAAAAGCAATGGTAGCGGCTTCGGATATGTGTAATATTTTGCTCATGAATTATTAAAAAGTAATCAGGTAAAAGAATACGCAAATGTATGATTGTTTTTTTGATTAAACAAATAAAAAGGTATTATAATACCACAATATTTCTATGTGTTTTTCAAATACGCTGATAATCAAGATAGAAATCATTGAATATTATGAAATATTAGGATTTTGGGGGGATTTGGTTGATTGTTGCGTCTTACTTTTTTTTAAGTTTGCTGATTCATTAAAAAAAATAAGTATGTCAAAGATCTATCTCGAAAACATGGAGTTTTATGCTTTTCATGGTTGTTTTGCCGAAGAGCAGGTAATTGGTAATCAGTTTCTTGTGAACGCCGAAATAGAAGTAAACACAGAAAAGTCGGAGCGCACCGATCATTTGGAGGATACACTGAACTATCAGGAGGTTTATCAGTATATTGAAAAGGAGATGCAACAAAAAAGCAAACTGCTCGAAAATGTTGCCCGCAGGATTGTTGACCGGCTTCGGTTGAAGTTTCCGGCCATTGAGTCTGTCAAGGTGAAAATAAGTAAAATGCATCCTCCCATGGGGGGTAAAATGCAGTGCGTAAGTGTTGAGCTGGAAAAACATGGTAAGATATAGTTTGGGGGCACCCAAATGACAGAGATTATTTTTACTTTTGCACCTGTAATTTTATGTAGAATCATACTAATTTTTCTTGATAATGGACAATCCCCAATCAAAAGCGGAATCGAATAAACCTTCCCTGAATTTTCTGGAGCAGATCATTGAGAGTGATTTGAGAAATAACACTACAAATGGTAAGATACTCACCCGTTTCCCTCCGGAACCCAATGGTTATCTGCATATCGGACATGCCAAATCCATCTGTTTGAACTTTGGACTGGCGCAGAAGTACAATGGAAAAACCAATCTGAGGTTCGACGATACCAATCCTACCAAAGAAAGCACCGAATATGTGGATGCGATCAAAGAGGATGTGCACTGGTTGGGTTTTCAGTGGCAGGAACCTGTTTTGTATGCAAGTGATTATTTTGACAAGTTGTATGAATACGCTTTGTATCTGATTAAAAAAGGGAAAGCGTTTGTTTGCGATATGAGTGCAGAAGAAATGAGTCAGGGTAGGGGAACACCGCAAATACCAGGGGTTGAGAGTCCATGGCGCAACCGATCGGTGGAGGAAAACCTCGATCTGCTGGAAAGAATGAAGAACGGTGAATTTGCCAATGGTGATAGAGTTTTGCGTGCCAAAATAGATATGGCGTCACCCAATATGCACATGCGTGACCCGGTAATGTATCGTATTATGCATGCGCACCACCATCGTACCGGCAACAAATGGTGTATTTATCCTACATACGACTGGGCGCACGGACAGAGTGACTATATCGAAGGGATCACCCATTCTGTATGTACCCTGGAATTTATTCCTCACCGGGCTTTGTACGATTGGTTTTTGGAGAATCTTGACCTAAAAGGTATCCGACCACATCAATATGAGTTTGCACGCCTGAATCTTACTTATACGGTCATGAGCAAAAGAAAATTGCTGCAGCTGGTGGAAGAAAAGCATGTAAATGGTTGGGATGATCCACGGATGCCCACTGTGTCCGGATTGCGAAGAAGAGGGTACACACCGGCTTCCATCAGGGTTTTTGCCGATAAAGTTGGTGTGGCCAAAAGAGAGAATGTTATTGACCTGGCTTTGCTGGAGTATTGCATACGTGAAGATCTGAACAGAAATGCCTCGCGGGTAATGGCAGTGCTCGACCCGGTGAAACTCATCATAGATAACTATCCTGAAGGGCAAACCGAAAATTTACCTGCCAGGATCAATCCTGAAGATGAAGAATCAGGAAACCGGATGGTGCCTTTTTCCCGGGAAGTTTTTATAGAAAGAAATGATTTCATGGAAGATCCTCCCAAAAAGTTCTTCCGGTTGTCGCCGGGCAGTGAAGTTCGTTTGAAATATGCCTATATTATTCGTTGCGACTCTGTTGAAAAAGATGAGCACGGAAAGATCACCGAAATACATTGTACTTATTTTCCCGATACCAAAAGTGGTTTGCCTTCAACACGAAAAGTAAAATCTGCAATACACTGGGTGAGCATTCAGGATGCTGTGGAAGCAGAAGTAAGACTGTACGACCGGCTTTTTACTGTACCGGAACCCGACGATGTGGAGGAAGGAAAGGATTTTAAAGATTCACTCAATCCGGATTCACTGAAAGTGGTAAAGGGTTTTATTGAGCCTTCTGTTAACCTTACAAAACCGGGGCAGTCATACCAGTTTGAAAGAATCGGGTATTTCTCAACCGATCCGGATTCAACACCGGAAAAACTTGTTTTTAACAGAACGGTTACGCTACGGGATTCCTACGTCAAAAAAGGAAGATGATTCGGACAACAACAATGATATGCCACCTGTGGTTTTTTCGCTACGGAAGTAATGTGTGGCAAAAAATATTCCTGAGGGATTGCTCCTTGTTGACAAAGACCTGTTTTATCAAATTTTTTTTGGAAGAATATGCTGATCAGTAAATTTGTATGGATGATGGTATATGCAATAAGCCTTTTGCCATCAGGGGTTTTAAGGGTGATTTCCAAAGGTGCTTATCTGCTCTCTTTTTATATTTTTAATTACCGTCAGCATGTGATCATCCAGAATCTTGCCCGTTCATTCCCTGAGAAAAATTACGATGAGATTCAGCGACTTGCCAGGAGAAGCATCCTGCATCTTTTTTCTTTATTTCCGCAATGGATAAAACAGATATCTGTTTCTCAAAAACAAATCCTGAGCAAAATACAGATACGTGATAAGCAATTACTGCAAACCATGTCGGAGGATGATCAAAATTATCTGCTGGTTTTAGGGCACTATGGCAACTGGGAATATTTGGCTGCTTTGCCTTTATTGATGAAAAAACCTGTATATGCACTGTATAAAAAGCAAAAATCAGCCGCTGCCGATTTTCTTTCTATGAAATGGAGAAGCCGTTTTGGGGTGAAACTGCTGGAATCTTCGGAGGCGGCCAGGTTTATGATCAGACACAAGGACGAACCTGCTGTTTATATACAGATCGCTGATCAGCGACCGCCCAGGAACACAACAAAATCTATTCTGTTTCTCAATCAGCAAACTCCTGTTATTACTGGTGTGGAAAAATTGCAACCCAAAATCAATGCACGTGTGGTTTATCTTGAGATCATGCCTCATCAGAACTACAGGTATTATTCCCTTAATCTTACTGATATCTCTGATAATGATGATGTTACAAAGCAATACTTTGCCGAATTGGAGAAAACCATCAGAAAACAACCTCCGTTTTACCTCTGGAGTCACAAGAGATGGAAAAGATATCCTAAACCAAATGCTTCTTAAACTGTTTTTAATGATGTTGTTTTTTTGATATTCATTAAATTTTAGTTTGGAAACATGCATCATCTCTATAGAAAACAGGAAATCACCGCCAGTATTGATCAGGCGTGGGAATTTTTCACTGATCCTGTCAACCTCAAACGCATCACACCTGATTTTATGGGGTTTGATATTCAGTCTTTTAGTGGAGAACGCGACATTCACGCCGGACAGATCATTACATATAAGGTAAGACCGGTCTTAAATATCCCTCTTCAGTGGGTTACAGAGATCACACATGTGCGGGAACCTCACTTTTTTGTCGATGAGCAAAGGTGGGGGCCTTTCCTGTTTTGGCATCACAAGCATTATCAGCAACCGACCCCCGAAGGTAATGTTGTATTGGTCGATTCGGTTCATTACAAGGTTTTCTATGGATTTGCCGGCAACCTTATCAATCATTTGATTGTACGAAAACGACTGGATCATATCTTCGATTATCGTACCAAAGTGATTGGTGAAATATTTGGCGTTCCTGAAAAAGAGACCATTTGATATGAACCGAGCCATGACAAAAATTTTGACACACACGCCCATAATTATAATTCGCGGCATGTAAAGCATGCAGTCTGCGTGTTGGCGAGCTCTCTCGTCGGAAAAAACGAGAACCGACTTCATCAAATTATAAACAGATGAACTACTGGCGGGTGCTTTGTAAATGATCGTTTTGTTCAGTATTGCATTTATTTGATCATCAGTTTTTGGGCATATTTCTCCGAACTTGCCTGAAGGGAAACAACATACATTCCGCTCCTGAAATTTCGGTCGATGTTGATGGTTTGCATAAAATTTCCATTGTCATCGGAAGTGCGTGTGGTTGCATAAACTTTTCTGCCATACATGTCAAATATTATCAGTTCAATATTTTCAAAAGCCCTGGTTCCTGTGAGGGCGATCTGGAAAGATTGTCCATTTGCAGGATTGGGAAACACAGAGAAGGATTCTTCATAGCTTTTGTTAAAGGTTACATGTACAGGGTCTGAATATTCTGTTGTGCCATCAAAATCTGTTTGTTTGAGTCTGTAATAAGATTTTCCTTCCAAAGGATTTTTATCAATGATCTCATATGCAAGTACCTGGTTGCTGTTTCCGTTTTCTGCCTTACTCGTTACAACATCTATGGTTTGGTAATCCATACCGTTTGTGCTGCGTTCAACGGTAAAATGACTGTTGTTGATCTCGGTGGCCGTTTTCCAGTTCACATATACCTGTTTGTTGCCTGCCTGTGCTTTGAATTCCAAAAGTTCAACCGGTAGTGGGTTGTTGGCTTCTGAAGCGCCAATAGAGAAGTATTTTTTGCTGAAGTTTACAAGATTGCTTGTTATGGCACCGTATCCGTTGCCGGTTATTTCGTATTCTGTCATGCCTCTGCTTACCCATTGTTGGTCGTTGGCATCCCATTCTGCCACCAGCAAAGTGGTAAGGTGTTCGTCAAGTAAACTCACTGCTGTTTCGGGTCCCCAGTGCAAACTAACGAATGCTTTTCCGTTGACCGGGCCTTCCAGGCTCCAGTATTCTGAATTTGTGATTTTTGCCAGTTCTCCATCCAGACTTTCGTGATCCATGCCTCCCAGAGTTGTTTCCTGATCAAAGAATTGTGCTGTCCAGTTTCCTGCCGTTGAGTTTTCAGGTTCAACCGCTATAAAGCGAGGTTTATGATTCTGTGCTACAGGGAAAACATAAGATTGTGCTGAATTTGCCGGAAGGTTCCTGGTGAGGGTGCCTTCAATAAAATGCTCTTTGCTGTAATTGGCCATTGCTCCGGGTGCGTCTGAAGATAAAATAAGACGACTGTTGGCATTGATCAGGATACCACGATCGATGTACAACCGGTCTGTTATTTCCATCCCTTCGCCTTCCAGGATAACATTTTGCGGATTTTGAATGCGCAGGCGCGAAATAGAATTGTTCTGGTCTTTAGATGTTTCAGAAGTGAAATTTCCGCTGATGGTTTGGGGGTGCTCTCCGTTCATGATAAAAAGTGCCTGCGAAGCATGAGAGATTAAACCTGCATCCGCTTCTAATGTGAGGTCTCCGGCTATTTCCAGCGCCTGGTTCCCGGAGGTTTGCAGATACGCATTTTTTTGGATGGTAAGATCGCCATGGATGGTGATGTTTTGTGCCAGGGGCATGATCTTATTGCCCGTTCCTGCTATCACCAGGTTGTTGTATGTTACACGACTTGCCGGAAGTATTCCTGCATTTCCACCGAAAATGATGGTTGATGTGCTGCCAGGAGTGTTGAAATCTTCATAGCGTCCGTTGGGAAGATTGATAGGGTTTTCGATACCTGTACCCCTTACTTCAAGGGTGCCATTTCCTTCTACAAAACCAAGGTTGTGAAAAGTTGTCCCCTCTTCAATAATGAGGTGTCCGTTGATGATGGTTTTATATACCCTTTTCATGTTTTCCGAAATACGAACAGATACATTTTCAGGTATTTCAACTATTACACCGCTTGGAGGTACTGTTTGTGTCGAATTCCAGATATACCCGCTTTCCCAGTTTCCGTTTTGGGTGGCAATAAATCTTGGAACGTTTGCCGGGATGGCTGTTTCTTCTCCGGCAGTGTAATGTCCGGATAATACTGAATTGTTTACACCTTCTGTGTGACTAAAGGTGATGGTTTGATCATCAATGTTGATGCCTGCATCCAGTTTCGCCCAACTGTCGTCCTGAAAGGGACGCAATTGTGCCGATAAATAATTTTCTGTATTTCCTGCACAATGACCATTTTGGTAATGAAACACAAGGTTGCCGGCAAAAATATCGTTATGGTCCAGATCAGTTTCTACGCCCCAATAGTATTGCAATACTTTGTCTGGATCACATTCCCCGAATGCTTCTGAAATGGAAGGATGGTATTCTTTTACCGGAAATATGGTGATGCTTTTTCCCGTTGTAAATTCTGTTAAACCGGTGATCTCTGCACCCGTGAAATTGTTGTCGGTTCCCAGGGGGAAATACCATGCGTTGTTTTGCAGGTCCTGTGCGGAAAATATTTTCGTTATTCCGCCATCGCCCAGGTTGCCACCTGTGGTTATCATGCAGTTCTCATGAAAGGATGTGCTTGTGCTGATGCTGGCATTTTCTTCCATGATAAGTCCGTGCTGGCTCATATGGAGGATGCCATTTGATAGCATAAGTTCCTGTTTGATACGGATATTTCCTTTTGCGTTTACCTGTCCGTTTTTATCGATCAGCAGTCTGCCAAATTTTCCATATCCGCTGATCTGCTGTTCCTGATCGCCGGTCATCAAAATTCCCCCTTCGTCAGTATTGCTGGTATGATCTCCTGTCATCAGGATATTGCCGAGCACTGTCATGACATTTCCCTTGTCATTGATTCGTCCTCTTTTTAATGTCATATCACCAGTAATTTCCAGCGACTGTTGTAAACTTAACCCGGTAATGGCGTCAATATGAAGATCGTGAAGGGTTGTAATGCCTGTCCCGCTAATATACTGGTGGTTGCCGTTGAGTAAAACGGTCTCCGAATTCTCACACTCGAAGGCACCGTTGTTTGTTATGTTTCCTCCTATGGAAATATCCTTGCCTCTGGTTTGGAAAACAGCGCCGTTTCCAATGGTCAGATTATTTCTGAGGTTTAGTTTGAAGGTGTGCAGGTAAACAACAGGCATGTTATGTTGTGATATGACCAGATCGCCCATACCGGATGTCATTCTTATACCCATTTGTTGTGCTGGTAATGTATGTTCATTACCTATCACGATGGTTCCCTCACTGCTGTATGTTTCTGCTTCAATGAGCAATGCAGGATAACTTAAAGAAGCGCCATTGGCAATGGTGATAGAGGCATGGGGTGCAAGTACAAATTCACTTTTGCTGTTCATGATCTCCAGGGTTGCCCTTTCCGTTGCCTCGGGTGTTCCTGTACCGGCAACAAAAGTACTGTTTCCGGTCTGTCTGTATTTTACCGAGGCGTTTTCGTTGGTAAGGTTTCTTCTGAACTGTCCTGTAAGGTAAAGAGCTGCATGATCTTGTATTTCAACGAGTGCTGTTGATGATGTGCCATAAACGATATTGCATTTGCTGTTTTGCTGAGGTTGTTCCTCTGCTGTGGTTTCATATCCCATCAGCATTTGTGCCTCTTCTCTCAAAATGAGTGTGCCGTCTAATTGTATGCCTGTGTTGTTGAGGGTGCGTACTTTGTTGTTACCCTCTACGATCAGTGCCGAACCTGAAGGTATATGAAATCCATCACCCCGGCGCGAAAGTACAATGTCTTTTGTGTAGGGATGCTCCTGACTACGTTTACTCAAAATCAGATTTCCTTTTTTTAGTTGTATGGGTTGATCAATATCTTCTGCTGGGAATTCGATCTTTCTTTTTATGGTTAGCGTATGGGCAGGATCTGAGAAATCAACAACGAGGCGGTTTAACCTCCATGTACCTCCATATTGTCCGGATCCAAATCCAAAATCATTGCCGCTTCTGATGATCATGTCTGCTTTTGCCGTTCCGTCACCATACAGATCCATTTTGCCTCTTCCGTAGCTGAGATTTTTGTGAAAAACAATGGTATGTGTAACAGGAACAGTATTTTTCCGGGTTTCAATCAATGCCGTTTCCCAAAACCTGATTTCGTTATTTACTTCTACAGTCCAGGGTTGATTACCTGAAAAGAGAAACCTGTTGTAAGGATCAGCACTGTATTGATCTCTGCTGAAATGGAACATCCCGTTGATGGTTAACACACCTTTTGCATCCGGGTTGGTGCGAAGGGTAGCGAATTGCCGGATCTTCAATTCTCCTTGTACATGGGTTTTTCCAGGTGCCAGGGTTATGATGACGGGTTCGCCATTTTTGCCATTTCCGCAGATAGTGAGGTTGTTGTAATTTCTGAAGCTTTCAGGTAGCGTGAAACTTTCTCCATAATATTCAATTTCACCACCGTTGTTATGATGGAATACTTCCAGGTTGTCGTGATTACCTCTGGAATTAACCGGAAGGTTTGGTGATGACAACCTGAGTTTTCCCTTGCCTGAAAAGGATTCAAATATATGTCCTGTACTGCCTGCAAGATCAAGTGTTGCACCGTTTTGTATTTTTATTGTTTCTGCCCTTTGGTTGTTGTTGGAAACGGTGACAATGTGTTCGTTGGTGATTTCCACAATGCTTCCCTCCTGAGGATACTTGTCAGGACCGCCCCCGGTTTTTGTCCAGGTGTTTTGATCGGTCCATTCGCCGGATCCTGCACTGGTGAAAACAGGCGATAAATTTCCCTCGCCATTGAAGTGACTGTTATTTCCGGCTGTAATCTCGTAAGTTGTCAGTGAAACAGGGCCGTAATGCAGTGTTTTTGTTTTATTGTCATAGGTTTTAATTACATCCCATGAATTGCTGGTATTGCTGATCACTGCCGTTCGGTAATTCTTATCATTTCCGCTCACATGCGCTGCTGAAGATTGAAGGTGTAATTCAAACTCATGTTCATTCAAATTGCTGTCCGCTGCACTTTCTACAGATATGTTCCAGTAATATTGTAATACTTCTCCCTCTACCGAATGGTGTTTTTTATTCACCGGATATACGGTAATGAAATTATTGTGATTAGAGATGTATCCCTCGCTGGCAGGTGTGATGGTCACAGGTGTATACTCACTATCAGTACCTAAAGGGAAAATAAAAGGATCATCAGGGGATATGTTTTGTTTTTTTATTTTGGTTTTATACCCACCGTCACCGGCAAGGCCATTGGTTTTGATCATGGTGCCTGCGTCAAAAGTCCCCTTTAGAGGTACGTTGGCATAAAGCATATAAGAACCCATATCCAATACACCACTTTTCAAATTCATGCTGTTTACTTTGAAGTCATCGGTTGAGGTATATCCTGCGGGGTTGTCCAAAATAAAGTTGATGAACCGGCTGTTTTTACTGTTACGCAGGTTTTCGATCTGTAAAATTTGGTGTTCGTTTCCTGTGATGTGTGCCGTTGTATTATTCCAAACCTGTGCATCCCATTTACCAACTTTTTCCATAGTAACATTTCCTTTGAGTTCTATGTCCAATTTATTGAAATAAATGGTTGACCCTTTTCCATAATGGGTCAGATCTCCCTCTGCAACCCATACTACAGTGTTGTCTTCGCGGTTGTTCTTTCTGATATCAACGTTTCCTGATTTTTGGTCGCTTTCCCTTACTTTGTTGATAATGGTATGAAAAGTAGTGAAAGTATAGTCTTTATGGATATCAAGAATGGAGGTTTTGATGTCATTGTCGCCACTCATGTATTCAAAACGGGTGGTGTTTTCACCGTGCAGGTAGCAGGCATTTGCTTTTATTGTGAAGTGCCCGCCGATTACAAGGTCATTGCCATTGGCGTCGAAAATTGCATTTTCATGCAAAGTAAGGTGATTTGATACGACAAGTTCTTGCCCTCTGGAAACTCCGTGTTTGTGTGATATGTCGGCAAGTTCCATTTTTCCGTTACTCTCTGCAAACACTTCCAGGTTGTGGAAAGGAGCAGTAGAACTCAATCCAAAAGTGCTGTTTTCGGGGATATAGATATGTACATTGCCACCTGAAACATGGAAATTACTTTCAGAAACACCTATTGCAATGCCCTTATTGGGCGAAAGGGGTTTTCTTACGATAAGGGTTCCGCCTGTCATACTAAAAGCCTGTGTGCTCAGGGGAATAGAAAATCTTGGATAGGAGCTGTTGCCTCCATTCTCACCGTCAATATCTACAACTCCGCCAGTTTGTGTCCAGCTAAGCTGATGATTACCTGAACTGTTGGAGGGACGTAATTGCGTTGCCCTTAATAACCCTCCTTCAATAAGTATATTGGAAGTGCCACGAAAGATAACCCCTGCAGAGGTTCGCGTGTCAAGCATTCCATTTGTTATTCTTAATGTTCCCAAAACTGTAATGGCGCTATTGTTGGATTTGTTTCTTGTGGTGTAAACCGTTGCACCATCTATCCATAAAGCACCATTGAGCGGAATAAAGAAATCGTGCCCACCACTGGTAAGTTCTTCAATCTCTATACCTTCTCCCAGGCGAAGGGTTCCGTTTTTGATCCATAGTGCTTTTCGTATTTCCGGGTTTGGGTCGCTGCCTGTATTGCTCAGGTTGGTTCTGTAGTATAGTTTAAATTCTAAGTGTTGAACATCAAGCCTATAGGTTTGATCTTCTCCTTTATCGATAATCAAGCGGTAAAACCCAAGTTGATCACCACTTCCCTTGATCACATTATGTGATTGCCCTGTCATGGTAACAACCGCAGCACCGTTTTCTGAGGTTTGATACTGTGATGAATTGGTAAGCAGAATATTTCCATCGGCAACAAGATCTCCACCCAGAAAAACCTCGTGTATTTGATTGTTTTGATCAACACCGAATGATACATTGCGTCCGATTTTCATGTTGCCATCAACATGCAGACGTATGCTTTTGGAAACTCCACTCAGTTGAACAGAAAAAGGGGCAACCTCGGAAAGGGCTTCAATGTTGAGGTCACCTGCAATGGTGAGGTCGTTTTTGATTTTTAAGTTCAGATTTTCAGAACCCTTAAAGGTTATCATCAGGTTGTTTGCAGTTTGCAGATGCTCTGATAAAAACATATCACCATTTTCCTGGTCTAACTCCATGATGATGCTACCACCCTGGATGCCGCCAAATGTATTGTTTTCTGTTATTTCGGGGAAATAGTTTTTCTTTATGATCAGTTCTCCTTCGCCGGTCAGTTCTTTCAGTTTGCTGGCAAATTCCAGAGTGCCTGTAATGAGTCGGGCACCTTTGCGAATCTCAATGCTGAGATCACTGGTCGTAACATTTTCAAACAGTCTTACGGTGGTGTTTTCTGTTATGATCAAACGATCGCCGTCCTGTGGTGTTACGCAGGGGACAGTTACATCTTCTCCATTCTCTGATGCTGTCCATGTATTTTCATTGTGCCAGTTGCCGTCCCATAAGTGTATATCCTTATAGCTGTAGTAAGTATTTTGAGCGTATGTGATTTGCGAAACAATGAGTAAAATGATGAGGATTGCCTGGTTTCTTGCTGATTGGTGTGTGTTTGCGTGTTTCATATTACATGTTGTTTTTAATCGATGAACTTCTTTAAAAGTTCTACTGTTATGATGTGCATGCAAAAATACTTATTTTTTATTTAGTAAATACCCTTACCTTATAGGTATTTTCACCTGTTTTTTAAATCGGGTCATTGCAGTACAAAAACCCGAAAGGAACCTGTTTAATAACCTGATCTCTGATTTTCTGATGGGGGTGACCATGAGAATTATTATGGTGGTGTCTGAGAAAGAAGGCATTTTCAGGGATATGTGTTTAAAAAAAGAGGATGATATTTACTTTATTCTTATGTTTGGACATTGAAAAACCAACAAAACAAGAAGCGGGGTGAGAAGACAAAGCAGCCAAAACCCTTATTAGAAAAGTAAGAGAATACAGAGGATTTGGGTGCATAGTCTTTAGATCAGACAGTTGTTGAAAAGAGGCTGTTTAATAAAGTGTGTCAAAGTTTTTAATGAAAGAATGAGTCCACTCCAAAAACTCGTTTTAGGAAAAATTCGTGGTAGCATTATGTTTTTATTTACCTGAATGTCAGGCATTAAAATTAGTTTTGCTTCATTTTATTTGTGGATAATAAACTTTTGCACTGGCCCGGGAATACGGTAAAGGATCAAGCAAACTTCTTTGATGTTGAGTAGCATCAAATTCGTTCGTGTAAACTTTCGCGATGATTACCCCTTTATAGCTGAATTCTTATCTGCTAAACCTTCAACAAAAAAAGATTTTTCTAATTTTACACCCTCACAAGAGGTTGTGCAGGAATGACAGTTTTTTCCGGTCAATTAATTTTCGTACTATTGCAATATCATTTCTCCTGCAGAACCTGGTTTTTAATCTTATCGAAGAAATTTTTATGATTGCTGATCTTGATTACCTGGAAGATTACGAATATCTCCATTTTCTTGAAAAGACTTCTCATTCGGATCTTTTCAGGGCGCGAAACCTGCAAACTTATGTCTCTCCTTTGAAACTGCACGACGAAAAGCGGATTTACAGAAGTGTCTTTGAAAGAAATGAAATATCTTTTATGCGAATAGAATTTTCTTTCTTCAACAAAAAATTTGATGAGGAAGAATGGATGGCAAAGGCAAAATTTATTCTTTACCGTATCGAAAAAGATGATGATCCACCCACAGAACTGGATAACAGCGATTTTGAGTATACCGTAAAAACGTCAGAAAACGTTGTGACACTCACCGACAGCTGGGGAAATGAAGAACCGGGGAGCGCCTGGCAGGAGGGTATTTACAGATACGAAGTTTGGATGGATCAGCAACTTGCAGATTATCATTACTTCTATGTATATGATCATGAGATGGTGCCCGGACGAAACCCTTATTTCAACATTTATTCTCTTCGTATTTTTGAATCAGGACCTCAACCGGATTCGCCGGAAAACAGGCAATACATGACGATTTTTCAACCTGAAATGACAAGGTTTATTTGGGCCGAACTTGAAATCGAAAACAGACTGGCACCTCAATACTGGATTGGAGAGTTTACTTTTAAATTTTTCAATGATGCTCTTTTACTGGTCGGGTCCAAAGATGTTTTACTTCCTGTGGTTACCAAAAATAAAAACAATTCAATCAGGATCGAGGCTGGCATCGGACACGAATCGCAGGTAAGTTGGCTCAAAGATAAATACAAACTCGAAGTATGGTTTATGGGGCATAAAATTGCTTCTACTTCTTTTGAGGTGGGTGATAAACCGGTCCGTGGTATTACTCCACTGGATCTGCCTGACCAGAAAATACAGGTTGAATCACAAAATCATACGTCTGATTCTGCTGAATCACTCTCTCTGGATCAAAACAAAGACAATGTGCTGCTGCATGATGAGATACTGAAGGACTTGAATGGAATGGTTGGGCTGGATACCATCAGAAAAAGACTCAGCGATTATATTTCTTTTGTTCAATACCAGCAGCTGATGGAAGAACGTGGACTGAAGAGTGAAGAACCCATCAACCTGCATGCTGTTTTTATGGGAAACCCAGGCACAGGAAAAACTACTGTGGCAAAGGCCTTGGGCAAGGTTTATCACCGCCTGGGGTTGCTTCCGCGCGATACCGTTTTTGAAGCCGACCGCTCTTCTCTCATCGGACGGTATATTGGTGAAACTGCACCGATGACACAGGATGTGATTGAAAAAGCAAGGGGCGGTATTTTGTTTATTGATGAAGCCTATGCCCTCAGCAAACCTTCTGATGAAAAAGATTTTGGAAGAGAGAGTCTGGAGATCATTCTCAAGGAATTGTCTGACGGACAAGGAGATCTGGCTGTGATCGTGGCAGGGTATCCCAAAGAGATGAACACTTTCCTCGAATTTAACCCAGGGTTGAAGTCAAGGTTCCAGAATATCTACGAATTCCCTGATTATCTGCCTGATGAATTGTTGCAGATCGCCCATATAAAAGCAAAAAGAAAAAAACTTTCTATCAGCAAAAAAGCAGAAAATATTTTGCTGCAGATATTGAGTGAAGAATTCAGGAAAAGGGACAAAAATTTCGGAAATGCCCGCCTGGTGGGATCGGTTATTGAATCTGCCCAGATCAACCTGGGGGTAAGGATCATGAATCATCCCCATCCGGAAAAATTATCTTTAAAAGAGATCTCAACCATCAAAGAAAAAGATCTTGCGTGTATTTCCCTGAAACCCGGACACAAAAAACCTGTGCTACCTATTCATGAAGAACTGCTGAAACAGGCAACGGATGAGTTGGCGCAACTTACAGGTATTGAATCGGTGAAAAGCGAAATACATGACCTGATCAAACTGGTTCGTTTTCATAAAGAGATGAATAAGAATATATTACATTCTTTTAGTTTGCATAATGTCTTTTTGGGGAATCCTGGTACAGGAAAAACCACTGTTGCCCGCCTGATGGCAAAAATATTTAAAGCATTGGGTTTGCTCGAAAGGGGGCACCTGGTAGAATGTAACCGCGAAAATCTGGTGGCAGGTTTTATAGGTCAAACGGCCATCAAAACCAATGACCTGATAGATAGTGCCCTGGGTGGTGTCTTGTTTATCGATGAGGCTTATTCGCTTGTCAGTCAGGGTTCCACCGGAGATTACGGCAGAGAAGCTGTTGAGATACTCCTCAAAAGAATGGAAGATGAAAGAGGCAGTTTTGCCCTGATCATGGCTGGATATACCAAGGAAATGCAGGTTTTTCTGGATGCTAATCCAGGACTTCGTTCCCGACTGGATAATCATATCATGTTTGAAGATTTTTCATCCGAAGAGTTAAAGGTCATTGCTCTTAGCATGTTGAAAAACAAAGGTATAACAGCAGAAAAGGAGGCGTTGAAAATCCTCCATGACTACCTGGAGATCCATGCCCGAAATCGCGACAGGTTCTTTGGCAATGCACGATTTGTAAGAAAGGTGGTTGAAAAGATTTTGAGGAATCAGTTGCTCAGACTGGGTTCAATAGGTGTTTCAGAAAGAACGGAATCCATGATGCAAACCCTTGTTGTGGATGACGTGCAGGAATTGATGAACAGCACGGATATGCTGCAAACGAGTCCTTCATTGGGCTTTCGTATGTCAGGCAATATGAATCATTGACGGTTTTTTTGCTAAAAAAATTTACAAAAATGGGTTGCCGGTTCAAAAAAATAATACTACATTGCATTTAAATATTCACATTTGATGTATGATGGAATTAAACGTTAAAGGCATCTGCGATATTGGGATGGTAAGGAGGACGAACCAGGACAAACTTCTGATG
>CAYMLS010000006.1:0-35184 GCA_964390665.1 uncultured Bacteroidales bacterium
AAATATCTGAAAGAAAAAAATGCGATTTTGAAAGATCTTGGAAGTACACAGAAACAGTTTCATGATGTTGAAAACGAATCGGTTAAAAATTTAGCTGCTATCAATGCCCAACTGGAATTTACAAGAGAAACTTTGAAAAGTAAGGAAGAGGATTTGCGTGCACTGAAAAGCGAATTGTCTGAACTGGCAAAAGATTACATGCACGCCACCAACGAACTTGCACAGTTGCATGCCGACAACAAAACCCTGTTGGAGAAACTGGACACGCAGAAGCAGGAAATAGAGGAAATGGGCAGAAAGTTCAACACTGAATTTGAAAATATTGCCAACAGAATATTTGAAGAAAAATCCACACGCTTTGCCTCTCAGAACAAGGAAAATCTGCAAAATATCCTGAAACCCCTGGGAGACAACATTGAGAACTTCAGAAGAAAAGTAGAAGAGGTGTATACTACGGAAGCAAAGGAAAGATTCTCTCTCGGCAAGGAACTGGAAAAACTCCTGGAACTTAATCATAAGGTTAGTGAAGAGGCAAATAATCTTACAAAAGCCTTGAAAGGAAATACCAAAATTCAGGGAGACTGGGGAGAAATGATTCTGAAGAACATCCTGGAAGAATCTGGTTTGCAGCAGGGAAGAGAGTATTTTCTTCAGGAATACATTACCAATGATCATGGAAACCTGCTCAAAAACGAGGAAGGAAAAAAAATGCGCCCGGATGTGATTATTCAGTACCCCGATCAACGAAAAGTGGTCATCGACTCTAAAGTTTCCCTCGTTGCCTATACCCGTTATACAGAGGCAACTGAAGAACATAAACGGCAACTTTCCATCAAAGAGCACATTACTTCAGTAAAAAACCATATCGATCATTTATCTGCTACCGGTTATATCCAGTTAAGGGAGTCTCTTGACTTTGTAATGATGTTCATTCCGGTAGAACCTGCATTTTTAGTTGCTTTGAAGGAAGATCCAAACCTTTGGAGTTATGCATACAAAAAGAAAATATTGCTCATATCGCCCACCAACCTGATCGCAGTATTAAAACTGATAGAAGATCTGTGGAAACGCGAGTATCAAAATCAAAATGCTATTGCCATTGCCGAAAGGGGTGCCTCTTTGTATGATAAGTTTGTTAATTTTGTTGATAATCTGGAAGATGTAGGCAAAAATATTCATAAAGCCACTGAGAGCTATCAAAACGCTTTTAAACAATTAAAGACTGGTAGGGGAAACCTGATCAGTCAGGCAGAAAATCTAAAGGAATTGGGTGTGAAAAGTAAAAAGAATTTGCCCAAAGGGCTCATGGATGGAGAATAGCGATTCTTTGAGATAAAACACAACATGATGATGGCAAAATCAATGCTATAGTTTTTTATTCTGATGGATGAATTTTAAAGGTCCTGCCTCAGACTGAATCTTTTGGTAATCATATTTTTTTCTCTCAGGATTCTGATCTCCAATCTGGTACCTGGTGACTGATTCAACATTCCTACTACCTGATCCAGTGTGTAATTCATTGTTTCCTGACCGTTGATGCGAATGATTCTGTCGCCTTCCAGTATTCCTGATTCATCAGCCGGCGAATCCGGTCTTACATGTTTTACTGTAAATTCGTTCAATCCAACACCTTCGGCAATAAGTTCGATACCGCTAAGATTGATTTTAAAAGGTTTTCCAAAATTGCGGTTTTTTTTCATGATGATTCTTTCTGAAGGATAATCAACGATCAAATGAAATCTTTTCAGCACAGAACCACCGAGGATGCCATTCCAGGATAAACGAACATTTGAGAAGGAAAGAAACTCTTCCTGGGGAAATGCAACCAGGGGTTCTTCAATGACAAAATCATCAAGTTCAATATTTTTTAATCTGCCTATATCACCCATCAGGTTTCCACTGATTCCTTTGCCAAGAAAAGACGGAATGGTATTATCCACCAGTTCTATATAGTTTCTGTTGAGGAAAAGTGCATTGGTAGCACCAAGATCCAGGAGTAATTCAATGGTGTCGGTTTTTTCAGGTTCAAAAGTATTGACAACAACAGGAACATAGGGTTTATTGTTTTTTATATTCAGGTCAACAATACTGCTTTTTCTTCGAATGCGGTAATTGGGTTTACGAAAAACCCTTACGCTTTCAAAATTATAATTCACCTTTACAGGAAATTCTTTAAAAAGATCGTGCCCCAATATACCATGAACCGGATAACCAAATACCTCCGTGAAGGATAATATCCCTTCGGGCAGTACGATCAGATCCATGTTCTGTCCCGTAATACCCCTAAGTTTAAAAGTGAGATTTTTTGCCAGACCTGCCTCAACAATTCCTTCATTTCCTATACCCAATACGTACACAGGTCGGGCAATTTCAAAATCAAATAATTCTGCCAGTACGGGTTCCGTAAGTATGGTGGTATTCACACCTGTATCCAATATAAAGTTAAGGGGAGGAGAATCATTGATCCTCATTGGAATAATGATAAGATTGTGTGTCTCTTTTCCCTGAATGCGAATAGATTTTCTTTTATTGTCAAAAGTAAAACCAGATGGTTTAAAAGGCTCCTGTTCCTGGGCCTTCAGTGGAAATGAAAAAGGAGAGATCAGAAATATCAGCAATAATATCAAGGTGCTTTTAAGCATAAATTTTATTTGTAAAACCTTTTGTAATCTAATTATTAGAGTTTAATGGACAAAATCCATTTCCAGCATAACAGAAAATATGATGTTTTGTCAGAATTATTATTGTTTTTTCAACAATTCCTGGTTGATTTTTTTTATCAACCAAGGTCCCTCGTATATAAATCCTGTATAGATCTGAAGCATGGAAGCACCGGCATCAAGTTTTTCCATGGCATCTTCCACACTCATAATACCTCCAACGCCTATTACAGGTATTTTTCCACCGGTTTTCTTTACCAGATACCTGATTGTTTCGGTTGATCTGTTGCGCAGAGGGGCCCCACTCAAACCACCTTTGCCTGTCTTTTTCAGTTCATTTTCCGGTGTTTTCAAATTATCGCGTGTTGTTGTTGTGTTGGTAGCGATAATTCCATTCAAAGAGCACTGTTTTACAACCTGTATTACATCATCGAGCAATGGTTCGGTAAGATCCGGAGAAATTTTCAGGAGTACCGGTTTTTTTTTGTCAAATTGAGTTTTCTCAGCATTTATTTTGTCAAGTAAACTCACCAACTCATCCTTATCCTGCAGTTTGTTGAGCCCTTCAATATTGGGGCAACTCACATTTACCACAAAATAGTCAACCCATGGATAAAGTTTTCTGAAGCAGATAACGTAGTCCTTTTCGGCATCCTCATGGGAGGTAAGCGTATTCTTCCCTATATTACCTCCTATGATGATCTCAGGTTTGTCTTTTCTCAGATTTTCAATGAATACATCTACACCAGGATTGTTAAAACCCATCCTGTTTATCAGGGCTTTATCTTTCTTCAGGCGAAAAAGTCGTGGTTTGGGATTACCGGGTTGTGCCAAGGGATTTACTGTGCCAATTTCCACATGACCAAATCCAAATGCCGCCATATGGTTGTAAACGTTGGCTTTTTTATCAAAACCGGCTGCCAATCCTACTTTGTTGGGGAATTTCAAACCCCACAACTCTGTCTCCAACCTTTTATCGCGAACCCTGAAATGATGCTGAACAATTTTTTTGAAAAATGGAATTCGAAAAAACAAACGTACTCCATTGACCACTCCGTGATGAATGGTTTCTGGTGGAAAGAGAAATAGTAAAGGTCTGATAACCCATTTATAGATCATGTCTTTGATTCAAAGTAGGAAAAAATATACATGCAACCCATCCGTTGCTAAAAAATACAGGGCTATTTTTCTGGTTTTTTACTTTGCGAGGGTGGCGTTAGTTTTTTTTCGGCATCTTCTTTTGCCTTTTCTGTTTCTGTTTTTAATCCACTTTCGCCATCCTCTTTATGTGTCTGCTTTTCTTCAGCAGCGTCTTCTTCAGCGCCTTTTTCGTCGTTTTCATCTTTTGGCTCACTGATCAGATCATTTTCCAGAAGAATGTTGTACCATCCCAAAATTTTCTTAATATCACTGGGATAAACCCTGTCTTTATCAAAATCGGGTAAAATTTCTTCAAAGTAGTTCAACAGTATACTTCCTTCTGACTTAATGTCAACAGATACTTTTTTGCCATCTTCTTTCTGATAAATATTCCACAAAACATTCTTTAGCGGTACATCATCGTCATTGGTGAAAACACTTATTTCTTCAAGTACTGAAGAACGGTGAGTAGCAAATACCGGAAACTTTTTTTTCTCTTTCAGAGATTCAACAATGATTGCTCCTTTTGACTGAGAAACAATTTTAAACAGTCCGCCTTTTCCTGAAATAGCTAAAATTTTACTTAAATCCATCTTTTGTTTTTTATGTTGTTGTTTTTGGAGTTGTGATTCTATGTAAAGTTGCCAAAAATAGTCATAATTAGAGAAATTTTCTATCTCCAAACTTACAAATGAAGTTAATCAACCGTTAATCGGCAAACATCTGCAAACCATGCAGTTTTTTGTAATATCCATCCAGTGTAAGTAACTCTTCATGCGTTCCTCTTTCAACTATTTTCCCATCGTGCATCACGCAGATCATATCTGCATTTACAACAGTTGATAATCTGTGGGCTATGACAACAGAAGTACGGTTTTTCATTACGTTGCCAAGGGCCTCCTGTACCAGTTTTTCCGACTCAGTATCTAATGCAGAAGTGGCTTCATCCAAAATCAGGATGGGCGGATTCTTTAATACTGCTCTGGCAATACTTAACCTCTGCCGCTGACCTCCTGATAGCTTATTGCCTTTGTCGCCTATGTTGGTGTAATAACCCAGAGGTGTTTTCTCAATAAATTCGTGCGCATTGGCAATTTTTGCCGCTTTTATCACATCTTCTTCAGAAATATTGTATTCGCCAAAGGCAATGTTATTAAAAAATGTATCATTAAACAGGATTGCTTCCTGACTTACATTACCCATCAATGCTCTCAGATCTTCGATCCTGATTTTTTTCAGTTTCATATCGTCGATCAGGATTTCCCCCTCTGTAACATCGTAAAAACGCGGGATAAGATCGACAAGTGTAGATTTCCCTGCTCCTGACTGACCTACCAGGGCAACGGTTTTTCCTTTCACAATGGTAAGGTTTATGTTTTCTAACACTTGTTCTGTGTCGTAACGAAAACCTACATTTCTGAATTCAATTGATTGCTTAAATTCTTGCAAAGGCTTTGCATCCGGTGCGTCAGAGATTTTTTCTTCTGCTTTGATAATATCATCTATCCGGTCTGCCGAAGCCATCCCTTTTAAAATATTGTAGTAAGCGGTAGAAAAAGATTTGGCCGGATTGATAATTTGAGAAAAAATAATCAAGTAGGCGATAAATCCCTGGGGTGTGAGTGAACTGTTGGTATCCAGAATAAGCAAACCACCAAACCAAATGATAATAACAACCACCGCAGTTCCCATAAATTCACTGATAGGCGTGGCAAGATATTGCCTGCGGTACATTTTTGTCATCACCAACGTGTAAAAACTATTTAAACTGAAAAAACGCTGTTGCATTTTCTTTTCGGCGTTAAATGCTTTGATCACGCGCATGCCGCTCAATGTTTCTTCCAATACAGACAGGATAATACCCAGCTTGTTTTGACCCTTTAAAGCGGTTGCTCTGAGCGTTTTTCCGATCCTTCCGATCACAAAACCACTGAGGGGTAATAGAATAAAAACCACCACTGTTAGTTGAGGACTGATAATCAGCAATGTGATCAGGTAGACTAAAATCGTGATGGGTTCCCTGAATATCATCTCCAGAGAACTGATCACACTATGTTCGATCTGCTGCACATCGCTGGTCATCCTGCTGATCAGGTCACCTTTCTTTTCATTGGAATGATAGGAGAGGGGAAGGCGCAGGGATTTGATATACAACTGATTCCTCATATCCTTCACCACTGTATTTCTGATCCAGGCCAACTGGTACAAGGCTGCGTATTTAAAACCGTTTTTCAGAAAACTCATCAGCAACGCAAACAAACCCACAAACACCAGTGCATATACATTGCCCAATTGCACCATGAGTATGCTTATATAATAATAGAAGTTGTGCTGAATAGCTTTTGTACTTATTTCCCAGGAAACGGGTTCGGTAACGATTTCCTGTGTTTCGAATAAAATACCAAGCACAGGAATGATCATGGTGACAGAAAAAACACTGAAAACCACACTCAGAAAGTTGAAGGAAACATTCCATCCTACCTGCTTGCCATAGGGGCGAACATATCCGAATATTTTTTTTATTTTTTCCATTGTGCTTGTTTATAACGCAGGCAGTAATGTTTTCTTTTCTCTTCCGGTTTTTATCTGTTATTTCCCTGTGTGTTCATCAGTCGGGTATGCGGGGAAGTATGCCGGTATAATTATACGGTGAAATACTGAGCAACTGGGATTTGATTGCTTCGTCAATGTCTAATGAATTGATAAAGGCATGGATCTCTTCCTTTCCAATGTGCTTGTTTACGCGAGTGAGTTCTTTGAGTTTTTCATAAGGATCGGGATAGTTGATCTTCCGCAATACGGTTTGAATGGCTTCTGAAATAATGATCCAGTTGTTTTCCAGGTCTGCATTGATGGCTGATTCATGAATGATCAGTTTGTTTAATCCTCTGATGGTAGATTTAATGGTAATAAGCATATGCGCAACCGGAACACCAATATTTCTCAGTACGGTAGAATCAGTAAGATCGCGTTGCAGACGGGATACCGGCAGTTTTGCCGATAAATGTTCAAAATTTGCGATCGCTATTCCTGCATTTCCCTCAGAATTTTCAAAATCTATGGGATTTACCTTATGGGGCATGGCTGAAGATCCTACTTCACCGGCATTTATTTTCTGCTTAAAATAGTTCATGGAGATGTACGACCAGGCATCCCTGTTCATATCTACTATGATTGTGCAAATACGTTTTAATCCATCGAATATGGATGCAAGGTAATCATAGTGCTCAATCTGGGTTGTAACAACCGAACGCTGCAGTTTCAGTGAACGGTTTACAAACTGATCGGCAAAATCATTCCAGTCAATATCAGGATATGCTACTTTGTGTGCATTGAAATTGCCCGTAGCACCTCCAAATTTGGCAGGAAAGGGATGCGCAAGCAAATGATTGATCTGCCGCTCGAGACGGTAATAAAAAACAAATATTTCCTTCCCAACGCTGGTAGGTGAGGCCGGTTGTCCATGCGTATGGGCAAGCATGGGTTGGTTGAGCCATTCCTTCGACATTTTCTTCAGGTTTCCCATTAAAATATCCAATTCGGGCACAATAACCTTCATGATCCCTTCCTTGAGTGACAGGGGAATGGCAGTATTATTGATATCCTGCGAAGTAAGTCCAAAATGCACAAACTCCTTATATTTACTTAGACCCAATTCATCAAACTTCTCTTTGATAAAGTATTCCACCGCTTTGATGTCATGATTGGTCACTTTTTCAATATCTTTTACACGCCGGGCATTTTCCGGCGAAAAATTCTTGTGAAGCAACCTCAACTGTAAGAAAGTATCCTTATCAATGTCCTTCAATTCTGGTATACCATATTGGCATAAAGCAATAAAATATTCTATTTCAACATATACCCTGTATTTTATCAAGGCCGATTCACTGAAATAATCTCTCAGTTTCTGTGTGTATTTCTGGTATCTCCCGTCAATCGGGGATATTGCATTTAAGGGATCTGATTCCATGGTTTAGAATGCTGGTTAAAAAATTTGACTGGTTTTACTTGAATAATCAGAAATTATGAAAAGGCAGTAGTACCCAAATCGTAAAAACCGCCTTAATAAATCATTAAAGGCGGTTTTTTTCTTATGTTTTGATCAATTATTTTCTTTGACGCGCTTTTTGCTGCTGCTGCTTTTGCATATCTTCAAGCCTTTTTTGCCAGGTTGACTTCTTTACGGGTTTTTTCTTGTTTTGCTCAATTTTCTTACGGATCTTGTCTTCATCTATCAAAAATCGGAAGGCGTACATCTGCGCGAAAGTGATGATGTTGGCAAGAAAATAATAATAACTCAAACCAGAAGCATAGCTGTTAAATACAAACAACAACATCACCGGCATCATGTAGAGCATTGTTTTCATGCCTGGCATCTGGGTACCTGTATTCATCATTTCACTGTTCATTTTTGTATACAGGATGGTGGAAACCGTCATTAGCAAAGTAAATAAACTCACATGATCGCCATACCAGGGTATTTCAAAAGGTAATTGAAGAATAGAATCATAGGATGACAGATCATCTGCCCACAAAAACCCTTCCTGTCTTAGTTCTATGGAAGCGGGGAAAAACCTGAACATGGCAATTAAGATGGGAAACTGCAACAACATGGGAACACAACCTGCCATAGGATTTACACCCGCTTTCCGGTATAAACTCATGGTTGCCTGTTGTTTTTTCATGGCATCTTCCTTTTTCGGAAATTTCTTACCCAACTCCTCTATCTCTGGTTTCAGTACTCTCATTCTTGCAGAAGAAAGATATGTTTTGTAAGCAATAGGAAACAGCACCAGTTTTAGCATCAGGGTCAGGATCAGGATAATGATCCCATAGTTCATATTGAAACTATCGAGATAATTGAAAACTCTGATAACAATGTAGCGATTGATCCAACCAAAAATTGCCCATCCAAGGGGAATTTGTGATTCAAGTGAAAGATCGTATTGTTTTAAGGTATTAAAATGATTGGGACCGAAATAAAAAGATAATGGAATGTTATTATCTGTACCCCCTGTAAAAGCAATATCTATATTAGATTCCATCCGCTTCAGGAAATCTTCATTGCTTTCGTCAAAACTTTCCGTTGAAACCACAGCATTGTTAAAATTTTCCTCAGCAATGATCACAGAAGTAAAAAACTGTTGTTTAAATGCGATCCATCTGATTCCTGCACTTAAGTTCTCTGTACCATCACGTGTTTCTCTCAACCGGTCTACCTCGTCATTCAGGAATTTATAGTAAACCGTGGTATTGTTCATTTCATTTTTTCTGCTTTTTTCCAGTCTGGGAATATCTTTGTTCCAGGTAAGATTTAAAAAGCTTGTGTTGGAGGCAATAACGTCATACATTCCTACAGTATTGATATCGAAATCAACCATGTAATCATCGCCCCGTATGGTATATCTGTATTCGAGGTACTTTGGTAACCCTTGTGTATGATTATCAGGATAAAGCCGCATTGAAAAAGTCAATGAATCTTCTCCTGTAACTGTTATAGAACCATTGGATTGTATATCGGATGCACTTGGAGTAAAATACATATCCTGCGTAGAAACCAATCTGTTTTGCGAATAAAACTGAAGATCGAATTCATTTCGGTCTCCCTCTCCATAAAAAAGCATCAGCGGTTCCTGATCCCAGGTTTTATAATTTTTGAGTTCAACAGAATAGGGGTGTCCTCCTTTGCTGCTGATCTTCAAAACCATCAGATCATTTTCTATGGTGATGATTTCATTTTCTCCTGTGGCAGCTCCGGCAAACAAACCCAGTCGATCTCTCAACACGGCGTTTTTAACAGAATCGGGCACTTCCTGGTCATCCAATACGAGTTCTTCCTCTATATTCGTTTCCTTTTCCAAAGCCTGCTTTTCCCTGATCAATTCCTGCTCCGCTTCGCGGAGTGCACGTATACTGTCCTGAGCTCTCCGCATTTGCTCTTTTTCTTCTTCTGAAGGGGCATTCCAGATGCTGAATCCGATCAGTATAACGAAAATGAGAATCAGACCGATGATATTATCTCTATTCATTACCTATGATGTTATTAATGTATTTAAATTGTAAAAGGCAAAATTTGCTGCAAAAGTACGAAATGTTCTATAATTTGTCCTTAAGGTTTTTGAATTCTATGGCAGCACTTACAAAATTTACAAATAGTGGATGTGGCGAGGCAACCGTACTTTTATATTCGGGATGAAACTGTACACCTATAAACCAGGGGTGATCCTTCAATTCCATTATTTCCACCAGTTCAGAGCTGGGGTTTTTTCCTGATGAGACCATACCGTTTTTCTCAAATATCTCCAGATAGCGGTTGTTGAATTCGTAGCGGTGGCGGTGGCGTTCATAAACAGTATTTTTGTTATAAACCCTTGATGCCAGCGTACCTTCTTTTATTTTACATTCGTAAGCGCCCAAACGCATTGTACCTCCTTTCATATTGATCTTTTTCTGTTCCACCATGATATCGATAACCGGATTGGGGGTATCAGGCATCATTTCTGTAGAATGGGCGTTGGCAAGATTCAGATGGTTCCGGGCAAATTCTATCATGGCGCACTGCATCCCCAGGCAAATACCTAAAAAAGGTATCTGATGCACCCGGGCAAATTGGATGGCAGCAATTTTACCTTCAATACCTCTCTCGCCAAAGCCTGGAGCCACAATAATACCCGAAACATTTTGGAGTGTTTTCAAAACATGGGGCTCGTCGATCTGCTCTGAGTGGATCATCTTTATATCTACTTTGCACTCATTGCTTGCACCAGCATGAATAATGGATTCAATAATAGACTTGTACGAATCAATTAATTCAACATACTTACCCACAAGGGCGATCTGAACGTTTTTTGCAGGGTTTTCCAGTCTTTCTGTAAAACTGATCCAGGAATCAAGATCTGGCGTACAATTAGGAGATTTCTCACATTTTTTCAGTACCTGAATATCCAGTTTCTCTTCCTTCATCAGTAATGGTACTTTGTAAATGCTGTCGGTATCAATGGATTCGATTACTGCAGCGGGTTTTACATTGCAAAACTGTGCGATCTTGCTTCTGATGGATTCATTCAGATGTTTTTCACTTCTGCATACCAGGATGTCGGGCTGTACCCCATATTCCTGCATCATTTTTACAGAGTGCTGGGTGGGTTTGGTCTTCAGTTCTTTAGCCGCCGCCAAATAAGGTACCAGGGTAAGATGAATCACCACGGAGCGTTTACCAAGTTCCCAGCGAAGCTGACGAATCGCTTCAATGTAAGGCAACGATTCAATGTCGCCTACCGTACCTCCGATTTCTGTAATGACAAAATCGTACTTATTTCCTTCGCCCAACAATTGGATGCTGTGCTTTATTTCATCGGTAATATGCGGAATCACCTGCACGGTCTCACCCAGATAATCTCCCCGACGCTCCTTATCAATAACGGATTGGTAAATTCTGCCGGTGGTAACATTGTTTGCCTGCGAAGTGGGTACATTCAGAAACCTTTCATAGTGCCCCAGATCCAGATCTGTTTCTGCACCATCTTCGGTTACATAACATTCACCATGCTCATAAGGGTTGAGCGTTCCCGGATCGATATTAATATACGGGTCAAGTTTTTGTATCGTGGCTGAATAACCCCTGGCTTGCAATAGTTTTGCCAGTGAAGCAGATATAATTCCTTTACCAAGCGAAGAGGTAACACCTCCTGTTACAAAAATAAATACTGTTTTTGATGCATTCTTATCCATGGTTTGGTGATGGAAGGTTAGAGAGAGTTAAGTTTGGTTTTATGTTTGGATATTTCGTTTCAACCCATATAGGGGTTTTCGCCTGCGAAAGTAAGAAAAGATTGCCAAACATGACCTATAAATCACCCGGAATTTATAAACAACTGATTGTTAATAGTTCCTTGATGCCTGATTCATTTTCTTTCAGATAGACCTTTTAATTGGTGGAATCATCTGTTTATAACTTGTTTTACAATTGGGTAGATGGAACCACTAAGTTTGGATTGTTGGATTGTTTCATTGTTTCATTGTTGGATTGTTTCAATGTTATATTGATGGTTTTATCTGATTATAATTTGATTAATTTGGTCAGATGCCTGTACAGTTCTTTTCTTACGGGGGAGGTCGCCATATAATCATGCGCGTTTACTTCGGCATGCTCAACAGAACTGGGTCTGGATTATTGTCATGGATTGGTTCATGTATTGAACAAAAGTAATTGATACAGGTTAAGAAACCATTGAAAAACTTTGATTAATACTATTTAAAAATAAAAAATATATTCCATAAAATGAGGTTTCTAATCATTTATTCCAATCACCATCAGGGTAATTTTAATGAGAAATTGCTGAAAAGAGTAAAAAATAAAATAATTCATTCAGGTCATGAACTGGTTATCAGAGATCTTTATCAAATAAAATTTAACCCTGTGCTGACCACAGAAGATTTTGAAATGATTTCTGCCGGACAAACCCCTGAAGATATCAGAAAAGAACAGGATTTTATAAAATGGGCGGATGTCATGATCTTTATTTATCCGGTTTGGTGGGGAAGCATGCCTGCCATTACCAAAGGATATATCGACAGGGTGTTTTCATGGGGTTTTGCATATAAAACAGAAAATAAGGTTATAAAACCTTTGCTTACAGATAAGAAAGCGATCATCATGAATACACTCGGACAATCGAAACAGGAGTACGAGAAAGGGATGTTTGCCGCTATGAACCTGGTTAATTCTGAAGGTATTTTTGGATTTTGTGGCGTACAGATTGCAGACCAGATTTATTTTCCGTCTATCCATTCTGTGAATGAAAAGGATTTGGAAAATTATTTTGTAATGGCGGAAAAGGTTTTTGAAAACATACCAGTTTTGCAATAATATTGCCCAATACAAAAATATATCTTTTGCAATCTCATTTGTATTCACCCAACAGATAGAAAGACTACATTCTGTGATCCCACTTTTAAAACATGTTGCCATTCCGAAAACTCATTTTCGGTAAATGTGGGAAAATTTGTTTTTTAAAATTCGATGAATATCAAAACTTAAAATTAGTGTCAATGGGTGTAATTGACTTCGCCGGGTTGATGGTCCGTGGGCAATAAACCTTTTAGAGTGGACTCAACTATGGAAAAAAACATAACAGGATTGTTTAAATACACGCTCTTGCTCGGCACGACGTTGACTGTTATGGCGGGTGCTATCGTGGCTCCGGCATTACCTCAAATCAGTAAACAATTTTCTGATGTCCCCTCAGTTGAGTTGCTGAGCAGACTAATTTTAACCCTTCCGGCACTTTTCATGGCCATTCTTGCGCCTGTAGCAGGATATTTTATTGACAAAACAGGCAGAAAAAATGTTTTGCTCATTTCTCTGGTGCTTTATACGATCGGTGGAACATCCGGACTTTATCTTCATAATCTGACCATGATATTGGTGGGAAGAGCCCTACTGGGTATTGCGGTAGGAGGTGTTATTACGGCAGTGATCACCCTTATTGGAGATTATTTTGATGGCGAAAAAAGAAGCCGGTTTATGGGGTTACAGGCTGCTTTTGCCGGTTTGGGTGGATTGGTCTTTATTTCTCTGGGTGGTTTTTTTGCCGACATCCACTGGAGAATGCCTTTTGCTATCTATTTCTTCGCACTTATAATCCTGGCATTGGCATATTATGCAGTAAAAGAGCCTGAAATAGAAAAAGAATCGGAAAAAGAAAATATCCATGATAAACCGCAGGGCAGAAGTCAGATACCTGCCTCAGTCTATTTTGTTTATATGATGTCTTTTTTCTCCATGGTCATTTTTTATATGATCCCTGTTCAAATGCCTTTTATGCTTAGTGCCATGAAAGGCATTTCCAATACGGAGATAGGGTTTGCTATTGCTTTTGTAAATCTTGCCTCTGTTACAACTTCCTTGCTTTATAAACATTTGAAAAAAAGAATGAAGTACCCGGCCATTATGGCGCTGGTTTATCTTTGTGTTTTCTTGGGATATTGGGTTATCAGCAGGGCCAATTCTTATTTTATGGTCATTCCCGGAATACTGATTTCAGGTTTTGGTTTTGGACTGATGATGCCCAATATCAATCTTTGGCTTATTTCCCTTGCGCCTCCTTTACTCAGAGGCCGACTGGTGGGGTATCTGAATTTATTCCTATTTCTGGGCATGTTTTCATCACCACTTCTTATTCAACCGCTGATCGGTTTTTCAGGACTTTACAATACTTTCTTTATTACAGCAATAATACTTTTGTTTACTTCCGCGGCATTTTGGATATTCTCATACCGCAGAAATCTTAAGAGTTTTATCGTTGGCAAGTTCTGGTTTCTATCTTAAAAATGCTTTTGCAGGAATTACTGAATATGTATCCAGTTACATAGTGCGTGCAAGAAAACGCCAACTGCTGCGTTGGGCTCGCCATCAAAACAGTCGATTACGAAAAGTAAACTCCTGTTTTTCAGTCATCGCCCGCCTTGCATTTGACGCTTTCTTTATCAAGCATATAAAAAACCGTGAGTTTTCTTGCTGACACTACATATAAAAGCAGGATTTTGTTTCTTTATGGGAAAAAAAATGTAGTTCTGGTCATTTTAAGAAAATGCACATGAATAAATTAGCAACGATCAGAATTTATGTAGCGGAAAAATGGGGTTTGAGCGTATATTGACACGCTATCTGTCAAAAGTGAGTGCTTTTCCTCTGAAATTTTCAGCTACTTCTCCATGATCATTAACCAGTTCACCATTGATGAAAGTATTGGCGACAGAAAAATCAAATGTCTGGTTTTCAAAAGGCGACCAACCACATTTGTATAATATATTGTCCTGCGAAACAGCATGGGGTTTTTCTTTTAAAATAACCAGATCGGCAAAATATCCCTTTCTTATAAATCCACGGTTTTTTACCCTGAATGCCAGTGCCGGATTGTGACACATCCACTGTACAAGAAGATGAAAAGGCAGATTACGTTCTTTTATCATGTGCGCCATGGCTTGTAATGAATGCTGTACCAAAGGTCCTCCGGAAGCAGAAGAGGTATATTCATTGATTTTCTCTTCCATCAGGTGTGGGGCATGGTCTGTGGCAACAACATCTAATTTTTGATTGATCAGTGATTTCCATAGTGCTTCCCTGTCTTCTTTGTTTTTAACAGCAGGATTCCATTTTATCAAATTGCCTAACTTGGAATAATCAGATTTATCGAACCAGAGATGGTGAATACAAACTTCGGAAGTGATTCTTTTCTCCTGAAGTGGGGTGGTTGCGTCAAAGAGTTCCATTTCTCCTGCTGTGCTTAAATGCAGAATATGCAGGCGGGTATTGTACTTTTTTGCTATGGATATTGCTTTGGAAGAAGACAAAAAGCATGCTTCATGGCTTCTGATCTCAGGGTGATGTATGGGGAGGATATCATTACCAAACCTGGTTTTATAATCAGCCAGATTTTTTCTGATTGTTTGCTCGTCTTCGCAATGCGTGGCCACAAGGGTAGGAGCATTCCTGAATATCTTTTCGAGTGCTTCCTGATCATCAACAAGCATATTCCCTGTTGAAGCACCCATAAATATTTTTATCCCACAAACATTCGCCGGATCAATACCGATGACTTCTTCTAAGTTTTCGTTGGTAGCTCCCATATAAAATGAGTAATTGGCAAAACTGTTTTGCGCTCCCAGTTCAAATTTCTCATCAAGTTTTTCAAGGGTTATCGTTTGGGGTTTGGTATTGGGCATTTCCATTAAAGATGTAATTCCCCCAACCACCGCTGCTTTGGATTCGGTATAAATATCGCCCTTATGCGTTAAACCGGGCTGGCGAAAATGCACCTGATCATCAATAACTCCCGGCATTAAATATCCGTTTTCTGCATCAATCACGGTTGTATCTTCCGAAATTGCAAAATTAGGACGGTTTTGAGGGAAAATGTCCTGAATATGCTCACCTTCAATAAGCAATGATCCATTTCGTATCTCTCCCTCATTGATGATCTGAGCATTGATGATCAGTTTTTTCGATTTCATAAGTCATATTTTTATGGATGGAGAATTGTTTTTGATAAAATATGCGATCATCAACAAAATTTTTGAATTAAAGAAGATGATCAATGAACATTTGGAAGTGAAAGTATTCTTTTTACAAAGATATTCCTTTCTTCTGTTTTTTGGGAGGGAAAAATATCAGGTTGTGGAAACTTGTTTTGTGTAGGATTTGAAAAGACTTTTGATACGTAGTTGTATTACTCCGAGAACAGCCTCTTTAAATATGCCTTTACTCATTTTTGAAGTACCCTGGGTCCGATCAGTGAAAATAATGGAGATCTCCTTGATGCGAAAACCAAGCTTCCAGGTAATAAATTTCATTTCTATCTGAAAGGCATATCCGGTAAACTTTATTCTATCCAGATCAATTGCCTGTAAAACCTTGCGCTTATAGCACTTGAACCCGGCAGTAGTGTCACGAATTTTCATCCTTGTGATCATTCTTACATAAGTAGAGGCATAATAAGACATGAGCACTCTGCCCATGGGCCAATTTACAACATTAACTCCATTAATATACCTTGAACCAATGGCGAGATCACATTCATTATTTGCACATGCAGTATATAAACGTAAAAGGTCATCAGGGTTATGGGAAAAATCGGCATCCATCTCAAAAATGTATTGATAATCCCTTTTCAAAGCCCATTTAAATCCATGAATGTAGGCGGTACCTAATCCTAATTTTCCTTTCCTTGTTTCTAAAAACAAACTTCCATCGTATTGCTTTTGAAGATCTCTTACTATTTCATTGGTACCATCATGCGAATTATCATCAATAACCAATATATGGAATGGCTTGGATAAAGAAAAAACTCTTTGAAGAATACTTTCTATATTCTCCTTTTCATTGTATGTAGGAATTATGATCAGACTATCAACCACCAATAATTATTTTTTGAATCGTATTAAAACTAAATCTTACTGTTAAACACTGTGTAAGGTATTTTTATTGTAAGGAAAGCACAGTACATATAATTTTAGACTGCTCAAAATACCAATCCTTACGTTTCACTTGATCATTTTTTCATATCCATATAACATATTAGAGCATGTTTTATTCATCATTCTGATGTAAATATTTTATTCTGATAAACCGAAAGTCACCTTTGCTTAATGATCAAAGATATGACTTATGTGCCCAATTTATTTATCATGCACTATATAGTGCTTGCAAGAAAACACAAAAGAAAGACAGTCAAATAAGGACAGAAATCCGGACAATGACGTTGCGTATAAAATACTACCTGATGGAAAACCCCGTCAGACTTTTGAATCAAAAAATACTCATTCTGTCAATACAGTCGCAAAAGTGATTTCCAGAATAGCATAATCCTTTTCAATCATTTACCGAACCTGGTATATAAGACACAAGAACAGTTATTTGAAAACAGCTCCGTTAACCATTTGTTTTGATTAGTCCATTGCCTGTTTTATGAGTTCAAAAGTACTGTTTTGTTTTTAAATTCAGAAATAAAAAATAACGATATCGAGGAATCAGATCACATCCTTAAAATTTGTTTTCAGTATTCTCATATATCTATTTTTGATGGTTTAACCCGGAAAACCGTGACCTGGTCATATTTGGTTGATGGTCATCAATACAATTTTATTTTCAGAAACCTTTTTGCAAGCAAAACTTTTTATTTTGTGCTTTTTGAGATTTGCAGGAAAATTGAATGTCAAAAAAAATGATCAGTAAAATGCCTTTCAGAAACAAAAAAAGGGTGTAATTTTGCCCCTTAAATATAAATCATAAAGATAAAATGGCAAAAGAAAAACCTTCTATTCCAAAAGGAACGCGCGACTTTTCACCCGAACAAATTGCAAAACGTAACTATATTTTCGATAAAATAAAAAAGGTATACGAACTCTATGGATTCAAACCCATAGAAACTCCCGCCATGGAAAACCTATCGACGCTGATGGGCAAATACGGCGAAGAAGGTGATAGGTTGATATTCAGAATATTAAACTCCGGAGATTTTATGCACAAGGTGCAGGATTCAGATCTTCAGGAAAAAAATTCGCTGAAGATGAGTTCGCAATTGAGTGAAAAAGCCCTTCGTTATGATTTAACAGTTCCTTTTGCCAGATACGTTGTACAACATCAGAATGATATAACCTTCCCCTTTAAAAGGTACCAGATACAACCTGTCTGGCGTGCCGACAGACCCCAGAAAGGCAGGTATCGTGAGTTTTTTCAATGTGATGCAGATATTATCGGTAGCAATTCACTTTTTAACGAATTTGAGTTGCTTCAAATGATCGATCTGGTTTTTCATGACCTGGGTATCAATATTACCATCAAAATCAACAACCGCAAAATTTTAGCCGGCATAGCCAGTTATATAGGATTTGAAGAAAAAATCACAGACATAACGGTTGCCATTGATAAACTTGATAAAATTGGTATTGATAAAGTTAATCAGGAATTGATAGACAGAGGATTGACACATCAGGCAGTGGAGCAACTGCAACCCGTTTTGAAATTAAGCGGTACCACAGAAGAAAAAACAGAAAAACTGGAAGATATCCTGAAAAATTCTGATACTGGTTTAAAAGGAATTGAAGAGATACGGGATGTTTTTAACCTTATTCAGTCAAGTCCCCTGAAATCAGATTTGGATATGGACCTTACACTTGCCAGAGGGCTGAATTATTATACCGGTGCCATCATTGAAGTTAAAGCAAACAATGTAAGTATGGGCAGCATATGCGGTGGTGGCAGATACGATGATCTCACAGGCATTTTTGGATTACAGGGGGTTTCCGGAGTAGGTATTTCTTTTGGTGCTGAGAGAATATACGATATCATGCAGGAAAAAGATCTTTTCCCTGATCAACTTGTAACATTTAGCCGTGTATTATTGATCAATTTTGGTTTGGAAGAACAAAAATATGCTCAACATATTCTCGATTTGCTCAGAAGTGAAGGTATTAAAAGTGAGTTGTACCCTGAATCGGTTAAATTAAAAAAGCAGATGCAATACGCTGATAAAAACAATATTCCGTATGTGATCATCGTAGGAAAGGATGAGATAGATAGTGGGAAATTGTCATTGAAAAATATGAAAACAGGTGAGCAGAAGAACATGCCGGTTCATAAACTAATAGAGCATGTGAAAAGTATTTAGAATGATTTTTCAGATCTTTTTTTCATGCTGAATTCTCCTTTCTTTTTCAATTATTAGAAGAAAAACATCCTATCAGCAGAATATGGTTCATGAAAAAAATTTCAGGAGTTCTTTAAAAACACAAAAACACCCTTAAATTAAACACAAAACATGCATAACTATGTTATTACAAATGACTTGCTCTCATTAGATCATCTCCAAAAAATATTTGAACGCCGCACCCAACTTATCCTGTCGGATCAAAGTAAACAGATGGTTGTGAAATGCAGAAATTATCTTGAAGAGAAAATAAAGAATCAAAAAGAACCCATTTATGGGGTAAATACCGGTTTTGGTTCTTTATGCAATCATAGCATCTCTGAATCTGATCTGGGGCAATTGCAGAAAAACCTCGTCATGTCTCATGCCTGCGGTATGGGGGAGAAGGTTCCTGATGAAATTGTGCGGATCATGCTTTTCCTGAAAATACAATCCTTATCATATGGCAATTCAGGTATTCAGTTGTCTACTCTCAACCGATTGATCGATTTCTACAACCACCAGATTTATCCTGTGGTATACACGCAAGGTTCTTTAGGTGCTTCAGGGGATCTTGCTCCGCTGGCTCATCTCAGTCTGCCATTGCTGGGTTTGGGAGAAGTTGTGTACAAGGGGCAAGTCAGGGATACCCAAACTCTTTACCAGGAATTAGGATGGTCGCCCATTGAATTATCTTCGAAAGAAGGACTGGCACTGCTCAATGGTACACAGTTCATGTCGGCTTACGGCATATTTATTTTAATGAGAGCTTTCCAGTTAATCAACTGGTCCGGTTTGATTTCTGCCATGTCTCTTGATGCTTATGATGGAAGAATAGAACCCTTTTATGAGCAGGTTCATATTGTAAGAAATCAGGCCGGTCAGATACGTTTTGCCCGCATGATGAGGGAAATACTCCAGGGCAGCGATCTTATTGAACGTCCCAAAGCACATGTCCAGGATCCGTATTCATTTCGATGTATTCCGCAGGTGCACGGAGCATCTTTGGATGCGCTGCAACATGTTTTGAATGTTTTCACCAATGAAATTAATGCTGTTACGGATAACCCCACAATTTTTCCTGAAGAAGATATGATCATATCTGCCGGAAATTTCCATGGACAACCCCTTGCTTTGTCGCTTGATTTTTTGGCCATTGCATTAGCCGAACTGGGAAATATTTCAGAAAGAAGAATCTACCGGCTTATATCCGGAGAACGGAAATTGCCATCTTTTTTGATCGCCAATCCCGGACTGAATTCAGGATTCATGATCCCACAATATTGTGCTGCATCCATCGTCAGTCAAAACAAACAGTATTGCACACCTTCTTCGGTTGACTCCATTGAGTCTTCCCAGGGGCAGGAAGATCATGTGAGCATGGGGGCCAATGCTGCTTTTAAAGGGTTAAAGGTTTTGGAGAACCTTGAAACCATCCTTTCTGCAGAATTAATGAATGCTGCACAGGCACTCGAATTCAGAAGACCTTTCAAAAGTTCTCCGGTCATAGAAAACTTATACCGCTCGTTTAGAGAGTATGTTCATTTTGTGGAGGATGACACCTTGATGTATAAAGAGATGCACAATGCCAGGAAGTTCTTACAGAATTATCAAACGTCTGAATTCATGAATATTGATTTATTAAATACCTCAGGTTCATAACTTTGCATCTATTGCAACTACTCCAAAGAAAGATCGTTTGTTGAAAACTATGAATTGAATAAAAGTATGATTTATAGAACATTCTGTAGAACGAAAAAGGAAATCTGTTATATTTTACGCTAAACCTTAATTTGTTGAAAATTATATATTATCTTTGGTATTAAACTGATCAAAGTGCAAAATAATAAAACCTATGGATAACAAAAGTTTACCTTCGCACAAAAACAGACCTTTATTTATCACCGTGCTTTGCATCATTGCCTTCGTTCACATCGGTTCATTGATCGTTGTAGGATTATTCGGTTCGCTCAATTACCACTCTTTTATGGAAGTTTCAGGAATAATGGGCGTTTTTATGGAGGGTGCAGGATACATCAGCAGTCAATTCAGTATTATCCTTTCTGTAATTATGCTTGTTCTGGCGGTGCTGGCATTTTTAGGTGTAATACAAATGTGGAATATGATGCGCAGCGGTGTATGGTTTTTCAGCATTTCTATGACGATCTTTTTGCTTTTACCCATACTCATATTGCCCTATGACCTTTGGTTTGTCCTTGTTCCCAACTTCATTCTGATACCTTTGCTCATCATGCTTTTTACCATGAACTATAAAAAGTTCAACCCCAGAATGAATACCGAAGATTTTGAAGAGTAAATCTGAATCATTGTTTCAGAAAAGCACTTGAAAACCATTGAGGTAAACCCTTATTTTCTGGTTTTTTATTTCACAACAGGTCTTTCCTGGAACGTGCCTGTTTTTTGATGTTTCTTTTCTTCATTTTCCAGTTCTTTTCTATGTCTTTTCGATATTGCTCTTTTCTCTATTTCTTTCAGATCAGGTTGTCCTGCATTCACCCAGGCAGTATACCAGTAATCACCAACTGATTTTACAGCTCTTCTCATTTGTCTTTCCACCATTTTATTCATGGCATCATGCATGGCCAGTGAAAAATCCGGCGAATAGTTTCTCACGGTTGTTTGCCCGCGTGATTGATGTGCATAAATCTGATCGGGAGGAAAATGAATCATCAAACTATCATATACCATGTAAATAGAATCCACTTTTAAATGGCTTTCTTTGATCAATTCCCATGCCCTTTCCTGGGGATGCTCAATATAAGTGGCACGCCCTGCAAAATAATCAAAATCATCAGCATAAAGTTCTACAATTCTGCTTTCCCACAGGGCATGTATTCCCCTTTGTTTTTCTGTTCGTCCGTTATAAAACTTTGTTGTGTGCAAAGGGGTGCACAAATCAGCAACGTAATGCCCCAGGTGGGTTGCATGGTAAAGGATGTGATCAACATCTTTATTTTCAAATGCATACGTTAGTCTTTTGAGTATAACCGGCACATGCCAGGGTAAGACACCATACTCAACCAGGGTATCTTCTGTGAATTTTTCTACAGCATCCTCCCAAAAGACTGGCATGACTTCAAAGGGTTCCTCGCCAAAGTGATCAATATCTATATAATGACGGGGAGCTTCACCAGGCACAGCATGAGCCCTGCGGTCAGGATCAATACTGCGCTCACTAAGGTATTCTATGTGAAATTTGAAAAGACCAATCATCTCAGGTGGAAGTGTAAAAACAGCCATCCTGTTGATTTTCCGGTGGGCAGCAAATCCGAATGAGAAAAGTTCCAGGTGGGGAAGCGCTGTGAGAAAAACACCCAACAAAATACTTAATAAACGGATTTTTCTATTCATACCTCAAACTTATTAGTCGTTGCGTCATTCATACCTGAAAGCCCCGGAGAATGAACCGAAACAAATAACATCTTCCCCAAAAGCAAAACTTAAAATAAAATATGCAAGCAATCAACAGGCAGGAGTTTTCGCTATGCCATTATATCTGTGATCTCATTTTTCTCATAAATGGGTACACATTTGTGTATGTTCATCTGAAGCGAATAGTCGATAACATCATCCAGTCCCATTTTTTTTAAACGATGCCTGTGGGCGGCTTTTTCAATATAGTTTCTGACATCGGGTTTCGCCTCACGCCAAAGATCAATACTGGCAATAGCAGAGTCGCAAATCGTGTGATACTTGCCCGATCCGTTTTCAAGGATATACTCTGCAGCGGCACCTGCAAAGAGACTATCTTCCATCGAGAATCTGTTTTTCCAACCCGCGCAAAAAATGATAATATTGCGGTTTTGCTCAATGATCCAGTCGCAAACTGCTTTTAAATTGGTAAATGCGCCCACACATACCTGGTTATTAGATTCTTCAACTGTTTTTAAAGCTTTGGTGCCATTGGTAGTATTCATGATAACGGTTTGTCCCTGAAGGCGGGGTTGCATAAAATTAAATGCAGAATTGCCAAATTCAGCGCAGGAAAGGGTTTTACCGTCTCTCTCCCCGGAGACGATGAAGCCCTGCTCCTTGTAATATTCGCTTTCAGAAACTTCAGCTACAGGTATGATCGATTTTACTTTGTTTTGAAAAGCCGCACACATAGAGGTAGTGGCGCGAAAGATATCTGTCACCATCACGACAGCATTTTCTTTCCTGAAAACCGGCCATAGCAGGGGAGAAAAACAAACTTCTACTGAATACTCACCTTTTTCAGAATACATCATTCTTTTTGAGGTTATCCTTTATAAAAAGGTCTTTTTACGACCTGGGCTTTGAAAAATTTATTTCTGATTTCAACGAATATCTCTGTTCCGCTTTTGGCAAATTCAGATTTCACGTAACCCATTCCAATAGGTTTTTGTAATGTTGGCGACATGGTGCCGGAAGTTACCTCGCCAATAGGTTGATGCGCAGCATCAAAAATTTTATAGTGTTGTCGTGGAATACCTTTTTCCAGCATTTCAAATCCAATGAGTTTCCTTTTTAAACCTTTTTTCTTTTGCTCTTCCAGATATTCACGGTTGACAAAATGATTGCTGTCTGTAAATTTGGTTATCCATCCCAGAGATGCTTCCAAAGGTGAAGTTTGTTCATCAATATCGTTTCCATAAAGGCAAAATCCCATTTCAAGCCGAAGTGTGTCTCTGGCAGCAAGACCAATGGGTTTGATGCCAAATTCTTCACCCGCTTCCAATACTGCATCATATATCTTTAATGCTTCATGGTTGGGGAAATATATCTCACACCCACCGGAACCGGTATATCCGGTTGTCGATAACAAAACATCTTTCACACCGGCAAACTCAACAATTTTCCAGGTATAAAAGGGCATGTCTTCAATGGATTCGGAGGTAAGTTTCTGCATGGCTTTCAATGCGAGCGGACCTTGAATGGCAAGTTGAGAAGTACTGTCTGATGCATTGGTAAGACGAGCCCCGATGGCCGTATTTTGCGTGTTGATCCAGTTCCAGTCTGCCTCAATCCTGGAGGCATTAACTACCAGTAAGTATTTTTCTCTGGCAAAATGATAGACCAGAAAATCATCGACGATCCCACCAGTGTCATTGGGAAAACATGTATACTGAACTTTTCCTTCGCTTAAAACAGAGATGTCGTTGGAACTCACTTTCTGCACCAATTCGTAAGCACCCGGGCCTTCAACCCAAAACTCACCCATGTGCGATACATCAAATACACCCAGTTTTTCTCTGACTGTCTGATGCTCGCTTTGAATGCTTTCAAAACTAACAGGCATATAAAAACCTGCAAAAGATACCATTTTGGCACCCATTGATTCATGTTTCTCTTTAAAAACGGTATTTTTCATATGTATTCTTTTATTTTGTTTATATGCTTAAAAGTGTTTTTTGCAGGTTTACGTTAGTATCTCCCAAAAACTGATCTCTTTTAAAGCACATATTATTTATGTGATTTGATGAATGTCATGCCGTAAAACAGTTGGTTTTTTGTACTATGAAAAAACCAATTGCTTTATCAGGCTTAATCTTGAAGACAACCAATAACGAAACACGATCTGCTGTTTTTAAAATTTGGCAATCCTTTCAATTGGCGATACTTGTCAAACTGTATCTTGTTTTTATCTTTTGCGGAAATATGCTTGTGATAAATAGTTATTCCATTACCTCTGAAACCAGATCGGCCGCTTCTCTTAGCAAAATGGCAGATTTTACCTTTAAACCTGATTGATCAATGATCTCTTTGGCTTCTTCAGCGTTGGTACCTTGTAATCTGACTATAATAGGTATATTGATTTCGCCAATATTTTTGTAAGCGTCAACGATGCCTTGTGCAACGCGGTCGCAACGAACAATACCTCCAAATATATTGATGAGGATCGCCTTAACATTGGGGTCTTTCAGAATGATCCTGAATGCTTCTTCCACTCGCTTGGCATTGGCAGAACCGCCTACATCCAAAAAATTGGCCGGATCACCGCCCGACAGTTTTATGATGTCCATGGTTGCCATAGCCAAACCCGCTCCATTGACCATACAGCCAACATTGCCATCCAGTTTCACATAGTTGAGATCAAACTTACCTGCTTCCACTTCCATTGGATCTTCTTCTTCAAGATCACGCATTTCCACGATTTCTTTGTGTTTGAAAAGTGCATTGCTGTCGATGCTCATTTTGGTATCGGCTACCAGGATCTTATCGTCAGCAGTTTTGAATAAAGGATTGATCTCAAGAAGTGTTGCATCATTTTGTAAATAAGCATGATATAGTTTGGGAACGAAAGCAACCATACTTTTAAATGCCTGTCCTGATAATCCCAGGTTGAATGCAATCCGGCGGCTTTGAAAAGGGAGAACACCTGTTTTAGGGTCTATCTCTTCTGTAAAGATCTGATCGGGTGTCTCTTCTGCAACTTCTTCAATATTCATCCCACCCCGGGGAGAATACATGATCATATTCCTGGAGGTTGCTCTGTTCAGCAAAATGCTCATGTAAATTTCTGAAGGTTCTGAAGGTCCGGGATAATATATATTCTGTTCGATAAGCAGTTTATTTACTTTTTTACCCTCCGCACTGGTTTGGGGGGTAACCAATTGCATGCCCAAAATATTTCCGGCATGTGTTTTTACTTCATCCAGGTTTTTAGCAATTTTTACTCCGCCACCTTTTCCGCGTCCTCCTGCATGAATTTGCGCTTTTACTGCAACAATTTCATTCCCTGTAAGCTCTTTGATCTTTTTTGCAGCTTCCAGCGCTTCTTCCACTGTATCTGCCTTGATGCCTTCTGGTACAGGTACTCCGTACTTCTTCAGTAAAAACTTACCCTGATATTCGTGTATGTTCATTTCGTCTTTTTTTGATGATTATTGATAGTATATTTTATTTGATTTTATAAAACAAAAGTACAAATTTACTTATGAAAAAAAATTGATGACTTATTAATTAAAAATAATTCACTAACTACAAAATAAAGATTTCTGATCCTGCGTTATCAATACGTATTTAAGGTTCAATTAAAATAAAGCTAATGAAACAATTCCTTACTCTTGAAAATGAATTGACTATAATTAATGAGCTGATGAATGAGATGGTTGAAAAGAAATATTTGACCCAGACTCAAGCTCTTAAAATGTTCCAAAAAATCATGGAAAGATCTGGTAATCATTCAAAAGATCTGTTGCCCAGCAAACAAGTAGTCAATCAGATTATGAATTATAGTAAATCGTTGGATTCTTTAAAAACCACACAAAAAACATTTGTTCTGGTAAATAATTGATACAACAGCCAAACATTTGCTTATGTTGACATTATCCAAAGATTTATTTTACTGTTCCCGCCTCCATTGATCAGGCATTCTCAGTTTTTTACATTAAATTTTATTTAATGTATTATTTTCAAAACCGCAACAAACTCATTTTTCAATCTGTAAGTTGCGGTTTTGTTTTACGTATTATACGGAGTTCTTTTGTCGGAAATTTATTTTATTTTTGCTACGGTTATACTGAATTATTGATAACCTGGATGCAAAGAAAAACGTAAAATTTAAAATACGACCTTTGATAAAAAAAATCAATCTGCTCTTTAGAATCAATAGTTCTTTACATTGCCACAAATATGATCTTTTCACCCAGGAACGTGTGGAAGCAAAAAATTGATCGTTATTAGTGCAGAATGGTTTATATTTGATCAAATGTTTTTTTTCGCAAAAAAATTGAATTGACCACAAAAGGTTTCGTTTATTAATGATCACTCAAAAAAAAGATACTTTATCCATCAAAAATTGAAAAAATGAAAAGAAGAATAATTTTTGCTATGTTCGTTCTCATGATTGCAGGTACTGCTCTTACCGGATGCAAATCACAGGAACTCTGTCCTGCCTATGGTGAAAACCAACATCAAACACAAGAAGATTCCAGGTTACCCAATAGCTGATAACCCATTGTTCTTTCATCAGTGGATGAACCGGGCCATGACAAAAATTTTGACAAACACGTGGATGATTATCATTCGCAGCATGCTCAGACATGCAGTCAGAGGATTGTTGGCAAGCTCCCCCGTAAGAAAACGGGGCAGGCATCTGACCACTTTAATCATAATTTAATCAGATCAACTCAATTGGTTTTCTCAATAGTTAATTGGTAATGTATTGCATTTCTGCTTTGCAATCCAATGGAGCAAGATCATCCGTTTTAAACTAATGATTTTCAACGTAAGATGCATTGCTTAGCCTTATCTTGTTAAAGTAATTCATAATATGTTTGATGTCCCGATCAACGATCGTCTCAACAAATCAGTTTTTCTCACTGGAATCTCACCTGAACTGAGGTTTTATCGGTCAGATATCCAGTAAGTTTTTTTCAGAGACTGCTGTCACTTTCTATGCATAGTACTTTCCTTTATCATCCCACCGAATGATCACATCTAAGAAGAATTTCCTGCCTCCATTTGTATAATTTCCTCATTTACAATACACCATCAATTTTTTTATAGTTTGATTCGTTTTTTTAATCTATGTTCAGGATGCTGACGGGCACCGGGTTCTTCTCTTCTATGTATTTACCGTATAAGTATCCTGGTGAATTTCTTTCCGGCAAACATCAGAAAAACAAAGCGTCAAATCCAAGGCGGAAGATGACCGTTTTAAATGCGGGTTCAACGAAGCAATTGGCGCTTTTATGCAAGCACTGTTAATGATTCTGCAGCACAAAATTTCGATAACCTGGAATGAAACCAGCAAAATAACGAACCAATAATTTTGTAATTTTGCTTGTGTTTATCAAAGACCTTCGTAACTTTAATTATAAATCAAATCTTACTCTCTTTTATTATATATATGCCAGAAAATAAAGAAATCCCCCTCCATAACCAATACATCAAAAAACCGGAATGGTTGAGAATAAAACTACCGGATGCAGATCATTACAGTAAAGTAAAAGGTGTATTGAATGACAACCATCTCCATACAATCTGTGAAAGCGGTTCTTGCCCAAACAAAGGTGAATGCTGGAATGCCGGTACTGCTACTTTTATGATCCTGGGCGATACCTGTACCCGCAACTGCAGATTCTGTAATGTGAAAACAGGTAAACCGCTGCCGCCCGACCCGGAAGAACCCCAAAGTGTGGCAGATGCTGTTGGGAAAATGAATATAAAACACTGTGTTCTTACTTCTGTAGACAGAGATGATCTGGAAGATGGAGGTGCCGGAATATGGGCAGAAACCATTAAAAAGATCAAGCAACAAAGTCCTCAAACGACCATTGAAGCTCTTATACCTGATTTTAAGGGTGATGAATCACAGATTTTGAAAATTATTGAAGCCGGCGCCGATGTGATCAGCCATAATCTGGAGACTGTGAAAAGACTAACCAGACAGGTAAGATCTTTTGCTAAATATGATGTGAGTTTGAAAGTTATTGAATACTTGGCTGCTAAAGGGGTGAGAACGAAATCCGGCATCATGCTGGGGTTGGGTGAAAATGAAGAGGAAATTCTGGAAACCATGGATGACCTTCTTGAGGCAGGCTGCCAGATCATCACAATCGGACAATATCTTCAACCTACGGCCAAGCACCTTAAAGTCCAAAAATATATTACCCCAGAAGATTTTCACAGATACGGTGAAATCGCCAGGCAAAAAGGTTTTCTTTTTGCTGAAAGTGCGCCTCTTGTAAGGTCTTCTTATCATGCTGAAAAACATGTATGATATGGATGATGAGCATTTTGCCTGCTTAAAAACAACTTTTATTGATTGATGATGCATTCTTTCACAACCATCATTTTCAAATGTTAACCGTTTACCAATATCCGGAACAACCAGAAAACATTCTTTAAAACAAACACAAAATGAAGAAAAATCTTTTTTCTGCGACAGTTTTGCTGATTCTTGCAGGGATGGTTTTTAATGCTTGCAATGCTCAAACAACAAAAGATAATGAGCAAGACTTATCCATTATACCAGGAGCCTGGCAAACGGAACTTTATTTTCCTCTGCTCCGCAATAAAAAGATAGGCGTTCTGGGCAATCATACCTCTAAAGTTAAAGGTGTTCATCTGGTAGATACATTGCTCTCTGCAGGTTTAGATGTTGTTAAAATATTCAGTCCGGAACATGGATTCAGAGGACAGGCCGCCGCAGGCGAATATGTAAAAAATAGTGTGGATTCCATTACCGGCCTTCCGGTGATCAGCTTATATGGTTCTAACAGAATACCCTCTCCTGAAGATATAAAAAACCTTGATATCATTTTATTTGATATTCAGGATGTAGGAGTGAGATTTTACACCTATATCTCCACAATGACCTACATGATGCAAACCGCCTCTGCGGCTGAGGTTCCCATGATCATACTCGACAGACCCAATCCCAACGGTCATATTACAGACGGACCTTTGCTTGAAACCAGACATTCTTCTTTTGTGGGATTACACCCCGTGCCCGTTTTGCACGGAATGACAGTTGGTGAATATGCTCAAATGGTTAACGGACAGGGATGGTTGGAAAATCAAAGGACATGTGATATTCAAATTATAAAAGTTGGAAATTACAACAGGGAGATGTTTTACCAGGTCAAAGACATTCCTTCTCCCAATCTTCCTGATATGACAAGCATATTGCTCTATCCTGGCTTATGCTTTTTTGAAGGAACTCCTGTAAGTATTGGGAGAGGAACCGATCACCCCTTCCAGGTTTATGGGCATCCTGACTTTCCCAGGCAATCCTTCCCTTTCACTTTTACTCCCGAAAGCAGAAGAGCCGCTCCAAATCCTCCCCATAAGAATCAGTTGTGCTATGGCATTGACCTAAGAGACCAGGATCCTGCTTTTCTGCACAAAAACCAAAATTTTCTCCATATAGGGTATTTGTTGAATGCTTATGAGAATTTCCCTGAAAAAGAATCTTTTTTCAATGATTTTTTCGAGAAACTTGCGGGTACATCAACCCTCAGAGATCAGATTATTAAAGGATACTCAGAAAAAGAAATCAGGGATTCGTGGCAAAAAGATATTCAGGAGTTTATAAAAATGAGAGAACAATATCTCCTTTACAATCCCTGAAGAAACCAAATATGTTTGAAAATATATTCCACCAAATAATGCTAAGAGCAAATATGGCGATGCCCCTACAGTGGTGAAAGTTTTTTCGCTCTGCTTCTTAAATTTATTGGCGGCAAAACCAATGTGTTTATTGTAATTTTATCTTCAAATTACTTTCTATGCAATCTTTCCGGGGTAAAACGATTGAAGAACTTTTCCAGTGGCTGGTGTCAGCGTTATCCGAAAAATATGGAAAAAATGAATCCAAAAGCATAGGATATCTCTTGTTTGAGCATTTTCTCCATTTTTCTGATACAGACATGGTCACAAAAAAGAAAACTATCTGTAAGGAAAAGGAAATTGAAATCATAACCGATGCAGCAATTCAATTGCTTCATAATATGCCTGTACAATACATTATCGGAGAAGTAGATTTTGGAAATGTTGTTTTAGAGGTAAACCAGCACGTTTTAATCCCTCGTCATGAAACAGAGGAGTTGGTAAACAAGGTGAAAAATATTTTGCAAAAGAATTTGCATCCCCCAGACAAAACAGTAAAAATATGGGATATCGGTACAGGTAGTGGTGCCATTGCCATCAGTCTGGCAAAGTATTTTCCTCAGAGTAAAGTATTTGCAAGCGATATCTCCAAACATGCGCTGGAAATTGCTCAAAGAAACGCCTTCAAAAATCACGTTCAGGTAAATTTTTTTCTCCATGATATTTTAAAAGAACCTGTTCCATTTTCCGATCTGGATATCCTGATCAGTAACCCTCCGTACGTGCGATATTTGGAAAAGAAATGGATGCCAGACCATGTACTCGATTCTGAACCACATACAGCGCTGTTCGTTCCCGATAAAAATCCTCTTTTATATTACAATGCCATTGCCCGGGCAGGGTTACTGTCATTAAAAAAGAGTGGGAGAGTTTACACTGAAATAAATGAGTTTATGGGTCAAAACACTTCAATGATGTTTCATAACTGGGGATATGGAAATATAAAACTTATACGTGATTTTCATGAAAAAGACCGGTTCATGATGTGTACACGGAAATAACTTTATGTTTACAGAAGTAAACAGCGCTACCAAAGAGATCAATTTACAACAGTAACTTACACAAACCCTTATCAGGGAATACAATTGTAAACAATTACCGATTCACATTAGTGATTTACGTAGATGTATTTAACTGAAATTATATGCTTTTCATTGTTGTAAATTAGTTTACATTCCAAATTAATTTGTTATATTTGTAATCCAGTAGAATATACTCATATGAAAAGGTTAATAAGACATAAAATAATTTTTTATATCACTAAATACCAGTAGAATATATGCTATTATATGAAGTAATGGTCGAATTTTTACCCTGAAATAAAGTATGATGCTTTTTTAAATCGAAGAACGGTTAAACATTGTTTAATAAATTGATATACAGTTTATTATGTTTTATTTGTTGAACTTTTACTTTAATATAAACCAGATTTACCGATGTGATTTTTGCTTTTTTGTTAAAGTTCACACACGTAACACCAAAAAATCTTATCCAATTGTTCATTTATGTAAACCGGCATCACAATGGTAAACAGGATAAACGAAATCTTAAACAGATACAATCTGACAGCAGCTAAATTTGCTGACAAACTGGAAGTGCCCAGATCAACCATATCTCATATTTTATCGGAAAGAAATAAACCCAGCCTGGAGTTTATTCAAAAGGTTTTGACCAAATACCCTGAGATCAATACAAACTGGTTAATAAAAGGAGAAGGTGGTTTCTATAAAAAAGGGGAACCTGACTTATTTTCGCAACTGGAAGAAGTTGATCTGGAAAAAGATGAGAAACGACAAGATCATGATGCAAATGAAAAACAATTTATCTCCCCGAAAAATAATAATACCTCTGAGAATGAAACAGAACCTGCTGCTACCCGGGAAAAAGAAAAATATGAAAATCTCAGCGACATAAAAACCAATGACAAACAACCTGAAAGTATTGAAAATGTGAATGTTGACAAGAAAAAAGAGCAAATCCGAAACAGGTCTAAAAAAGTGAAGAAAATAATCGTATTCTATGACGATAATACATTTGAAGAATTTTTACCTTCTCAGGATTCTTTTCCATAAACAAACCTTGTTTTCACCGGGTATTTCAAAACTTATCATGACCTTATTCTCCTTATTTGCATATTTGAAAATTCTGTCGTTTTATTCTGTAGACCAAAAAAAAACCGGAAAACATATTCCGGTTTTTTTTGTGGATATTATATAATCATAATAATGATATACTTAGTGCTTGCAAGAAAACGCCAATTGCTGCGTTGGACTCGCCTTCAAAACAGTCGATTACGAAAAGTAAACTCCTGTTTTTCAGTCATCGCCCGCCTTGCACTTGACGCTTTCTTTATCAAGCACAGATAAAATCGTGGGTTTTCTTGCTGACACTACTTATTGCACTGTGGTGTGAAAACCTGAAGCAACAAAGAGCATTGAAGGTTTGGGAAAGGTGCTTTTTTGTAAAAAGAGGAATATTCAACGCAGCAGATCTGTCTCAAACCTTTACAGTTCAGTCCAGGTTTGCTTCTCAATCACCTGAACTTTTGTATCATTTCCCAATACAAAACCTTCCAAAAATATTTCCCAAAAGTTCATCGTTGGTGATTTCGCCTGTAATGGTGCCCAGGTGATGCAGGGCAGCACGCAGATCGGAGGAAAGCAGGTCGCCGCTCAATCCATCGGTAACACCATTGCTGACCAGCTCGAGTGCTTTGAGAGTTTCGCGCAAAGCCTGGTAGTGCCTGCTGCTGGCCACAATGCTTTGGTTGGCCTCTTCCACCCCCGTTGATACCGAACGAAGCAGGGTTTCATTGATCATACTGATGTTCTCTTTCCGTTTGGCGGAAACAAAAATGGTTTCCATTTCCACCAGGCTCTTAAAATTATGGGGGATCTCCTCAAGCATGTCGATCTTGTTGGCGATAAGAACAAGGGTTTTATCCTTTTCGTCTATGGTCTTTCTGAATTCAGCAATGGTTTCATTGATCTGATCTTGTGTAGTTGTGCTGGCATCAAAAACATAAAGGATAATGGCAGCCTGTTTGATCTTTTCGTAAGTACGCTCTATACCAATGGTTTCAATGGTATCAGTGCTTTGCCGCAAACCGGCAGTATCTACAAAGCGAAAGGAAACACCATCGATCACGATCACATCCTCAATGGCATCGCGGGTTGTACCGGGTATTTCTGACACAATAGCTTTCTCTTCATTAAAAATAGCATTGAGCAGGGTAGATTTCCCAACGTTGGGTTCTCCGATGATGGCTACAGGGATGCCATTTTTTAACACATTGCCCAGCGAAAAAGATTTGATGAGTTGAGAGAGTTCTTTTTTGATGGTGGAAAGCAGTTCGGTGAGTTTGTCGCGATTGGCAAATTCCACATCTTCCTCACTGAAATCAAGTTCCAGCTCAATGAGTGAGGCAAAATCGAGCAACTGAGAGCGAAGCTGTTGAATGCGTTCTGAAAAATGTCCGCGCATTTGCCTGAAGGCCAAGGTGTGTGATGTGGAAGAGTTGGATGCGATCAGATCGGCCACAGCCTCCGCCTGCGACAGATCCATTTTTCCGTTGAGAAAAGCCCGGAGGGTAAACTCGCCGGGGCTGGCCATGCGGCATCCCACATCGATAAGCAGGCGCAATATCTCTTGTTGAATAAACCAGGAACCATGGCAGGAGATCTCAGCAAGATCCTCGCCAGTATAGGAGTTTGGTTTTATAAATTTTGTGACAAGAACCTCATCAAGGGGTTTACCCTCTTCTTTTATCTGCCCCAAAACAACCTGGTGCGAGGGCAACTGATGGATATCTGTTTGGGAATAGGGATGGAAAACCTTTTGCAGGATCTCAAAAGTTTTCTCACCTGATATACGCAATACTGCTATTGCACCTGTGCCTGCTGCAGTAGCTATGGCACAAATGGTGTCTCCTGACTGATAAACTGCCATGATATCCTCCTTCTTTTGTGATTACGTTTTACAAACGTACACAATTTTTGAGTAATACTTTCAGGTAGCAGCCGTAATTTTTTAAAAAACTAAATTCAGGGTTCGCGCATCCCGGCGGATATTTCTCTTATTGCTCTGAATTCGGAAGTCTCACTCCATGTTGGCCAATAGGTGTCATTGGCTAACTCCAGTCCGGTTTCATAAAAAAGCCAAAGGTTCTGGTCCAGACCTTTCCAGTCCCACATATCTGTGATCACATCGTTGGGTGAGTGATACCTGCCCTGCGCGTCTTCTTTTACTTTTTCTGCATAATCCTCATCGCGTCCGATAAAATCATTGCCACTGTTGGCATAGATCATAGGAACACCTTTTTTCACAAAGGGAAAGTGGTCAGATCGGTAAAAATATCCCCTTTCGGGATAAGGTTCAGGATTGACCTGGCGAGCCTGTTTTTCAGCTTCTCTCTCCAAAAACATCTGAATATCGGAAGCACTATAACCAATTACTTCGATATCGTGTGTAGGCCCATACACATTCAAACCATCCATATTGATTCCGCCAGCAGTTCTTTCCAGAGGAAACAAAGGATTTTCTGCATAGTATTTGGCACCGATCAAACCCGATTCCTCTGCTGTGAGTGCCATAAATACCACCGACCTTTCGGGTGCCGGTTCCATACCGGCAAATTTTTCTGCAATCACCATCAGGGCAGCCGTTCCGGTAGCATTATCGATGGCTCCGTTGTAAATATCAACACCATCATCGGTTTCCACCTTTCCGAGGTGATCCCAATGTGCCATGTAAAGGATATACTCGTCAGGTCTTTCTCTCCCTTCTACATAACCAATAATATTGTCGGATTCGCTTTGAACGTGACGAACTTTAAAGTCAACCGATACGTTCATATCCAAAGAGAATGGTTTGAAATCATGGGATAAAGCCATGTCTTTCACTGTTTCCAGAGACAAACCGGCCATTTCCATCAATAACACGGCAGTATCGTAATGAATCCATCCTTCCACCAAAGCAGGTTGCACTTCTCTGGGTCCTCCCATGTAATACTGGGGACCCGACCACGAGTTGCGCACCACATCCCATCCGTAAGATGCGGGTTCTGTTTCGTGAATTACAAGAATTCCTGATGCTCC
>CAYMLS010000007.1:0-34204 GCA_964390665.1 uncultured Bacteroidales bacterium
AACGAAACGAAGTATAGTGAGGAACCTTAAGCCCCGGCGATGCCAATCCCCACATATAAATCATACATAATTCAAGTTTTACCGGACAACACTAAAACTTAATATAAGAAAAATAACCCGGAAAACCAAAAAAAATTTAAGTATCCTATTGCCTAAATATATTTTTATATTATCTTTGGTGCATTATTGCTGGTAAAGCAGCATGTTTTTTAATTAATTTACAGGCAGAAAAGAATGAATATCCTGACAAACAACCCTTCAAAACAATGATTCATTTTCATAAAAATAACCCTCTAATCAAAATTATCCATCATAAAATTTAGCCTATGGAAATATTAGAAATTGCCAGGTGGCAGTTTGGTATTACAACCATCTATCACTTTTTCTTTAGCCCCTTAACGATGGGTCTATCGGTTTTGGTAGCTATTTTACACACCTTTTATTACAAAACCAACAGCGATGAATATAAAAAACTTACCCGTTTTTTTGGTAAGCTTTTCATCATCATCTTTGCCCTGGGAGTGGTAACAGGTATTGTACTTGAATTTCAATTTGGGATGGCATGGGCAGAATATTCGCGTTTTGTAGGCGACATATTCGGCATTCCCCTGGCTATAGAGGCATTGCTTGCCTTTTTCCTCGAATCCACATTTATTGCTGTGTGGTTGTTTGGATGGAATAAACTCCCCAAAGGTGTTCATCTTTTAAGTATCTGGCTGGTGGCGCTGGGATCTAATTTATCGGCCCTGTGGATCATCATTGCCAATGCATGGATGCAGGTTCCTGTTGGATACAATCTTGTTAACGGACGGGCAGAACTGAGTGATTTTATTGCTGTGATGCTCAACGAACAAATGCTTGTGATGGCACAACACACAATCATCGCTGCATTTGTTACAGGAGGTTTGTTTATGCTGGGCATCAGCGCCTGGCACATGGTCAGGAAGCATCAGGTGGAGATATTTGCCAGGTCTGCAAAAATTGCCCTGGTATTTACTGCTGTATCATCAATTTTGGTCGCTACTACCGGACACCGGCAGGCACAACATACTGTTGAAACACAGCCGATGAAAATGGCCGCTATGGAAGCTTTATGGGAAACTGAAGAACCTGCAAGCTTTTCTGTATTTGCTATCATTGATCAAAAAAACAAAACCTCAGAAAGGGAACTGAAACTTCCTTACATGCTTTCTGTTTTGTCACATAACAATCTGACCAGCGAAGTGAAAGGGATGAAAGATCTTCAGGCAGAATACGAGCAAACCTACGGACCTGGCGACTATCTCCCCCCTGTGGCTATTGTTTACTGGAGTTTCCGACTGATGGTCGGTCTGGGGATGGTTTTTATTCTCATGTCCATCATTGGCATAATTCAATGGTGGAGAAATAAGTTAGAAGAGAGCACCATGTATTTAAAAATTGCAATGGTTGTCATGTTTCTCCCCCTCCTGGCCAATTCACTGGGATGGATCGTAACGGAAATGGGTCGTCAACCCTGGGTTGTTCATGGATTAATGCTTACCCGCGACGGAGTGTCAACCAACGTGGGAAATCTGGAATTACTCCTGACCACTATCCTGTTCACACTGGTGTATGGCGTTTTGGCAGCACTTGCAGTATATTTGGTTCACAAATTTGCCAAAAAGGGTGTTGCCACCGGTGATGATGATGGATCACATGCCTATTAAGAGATATTTTAAATATAAAAATTTACGCGTATGGATTTTCAATTAATATGGTTTATTTTAATAGCCATCCTGTTTATTGGTTATTTTATCCTCGAAGGTTTTGACTTTGGGGTGGGCATTTTATTGCCCTTTATTAGCAAAGATGATACGGACAGAAGAGTGGTGATCAACACCATTGGTCCTTTCTGGGATGCCAACGAAGTTTGGCTCATCACCGCCGGTGGTGCCATGTTTGCCGCATTCCCGCACTGGTATGCCACGCTGTTCAGTGGGTTTTACCTCCCCCTTTTCCTGATGCTCATGGCCTTGATTTTACGGGCCATCGGCTTTGAGTTCAGAGCAAAAATGGAAGGTAAAAAATGGAAAAAAACCTTTGACAACTTTATCTTCTGGGGTAGTCTGGTCCCTGCATTCCTGTGGGGTGTTGCATTTACCAATATTGTTCAGGGATTGCCCATTGGAGCAGACAAGAATTTTACAGGCAACCTGTTGCACATTCTTAACCCCTATGCCCTGCTGGGCGGTTTGGTGGTGGTTCTGCTCTTTGTGCTGCATGGCGCTATTTTTCTTTCCCTGCGAACAACCGATGACCTGAAGGAAAGGGCAGAAAAGATCGCGAAGATGCTGTGGATACCCATCGGCATCGTTACTGCTGCCTTTGCTGTTTTAGGATACTGGAACACCGTTCTCTTTGAAGGTTTGGGATTGATACCGGGCAGCTTGCCCACACTTGCCATTCTTAGTTTTATCGCATGCTACATTTTTATGCGCATGAAAATGCAGGGTTATGCTTTTGCCTCTATGGCATTAACCATACTGCTGGGTAGCGCTGTTATTTTTTACGGACTGTTCCCCAATGTAATGCCTTCATCTATTGAATCTGCTTACAGTCTTACAGTTTACAATGCTTCCAGCAGCGACCTGACCCTGAAGATCATGTCCATTGTTGCCTTGCTTTTTGTCCCTGTTGTTTTGGCATACCAGGGATGGAGCTATTATATTTTCAGCAAGCGAGTGAGCCGCGATGCCATACCGAGAGATTAATCCTTCATCATTAATTGTTGTTACGCAAACCCTTTGTGATTAAAAAGGATTCAAAAAATACACCCAAAACCATGCACATCCATCGCAGACTCTTTGACCTGGCGAAAAATGTGCATGGTTTTTTTACGGGTATTGCCCTTACAAGTCTGCTCATTACGGCGGTGATACTGCTGCAAATGTATCTGCTCAGCATGATCATTGCCGAAGTTTTTATCAATGCCACATTCACACGGCCTCACCTGTTGTATCTTCTGTTAGGCTGCATCATTGCCAGAAGTTTTCTGTTGTGGTTTCGTGAAAAGTTTTCCCACCAAAAATCCATCAACATAAGGTCTTCGCTGAGGCAACGTCTCTTTAATCACTTGATTTCGCTCGGACCCTCTTATACCAAATCGCACCAAACCGGCGAATTGATTGCAAACATTACCGATGGTACAGACAAACTGGATGATTATTTCACCCGATATATCCCTTCCATCATACATATTATGATCCTGCCGGTTACCATCATTGTTTTCACACTTTTCTTTGACTGGATGAGTGGTTTGATCATGCTTTTCACCGGACCTTTGATACTTTTTTTCATGTTTCTGATAGGTACCTATGCCAAAAGAATGACCGAAAACCAATGGGGTCAGCTCAGTGGATTGTCGTCACACTTTTTGGATGTTTTGATGGGGCTCAAAACGCTGAAGACTTTTTCCATGAATCGGAAAGAAGCAACAGCTGTGGAAGAAAAAAGCGATCTGTTCAGGCTGATGACCATGGATGTGCTGAAAGTTGCCTTTCTCTCCGGGATGGTGCTGGAACTGGCGGCCAGCATAAGCATTGCCCTGGTGGCAGTACAGGTGGGCATAAGATTGATTGAAGGGATGATGGTGTACCAACCGGCTTTGTTTATTTTGCTGCTGGCTCCCGAATTTTACCTTCCTTTCCGTACCCTGGGTGCCCATCATCATGCAGGCATGGAAGGGGCGGCGGCAGCAAAAACCATTTTTGGCATCCTAGACCAGAAGGAATGGAGAGAAATTCAAACAACCGGCGGCAAAAAACCATCAACCCTTGTGCATAACCCTTTGGTTGCTTTTGAAAATGTATCTTTTACCTATCCCGGAAGTTCAGCACCGGTGCTCGAAAACATAAAGTGCCATTTAAAACCAGGAACGCTTACCGCTGTGGTGGGAAAAAGCGGAGCAGGAAAAAGCACCTTTGCACATATCCTCCTGGGGTTTTTGCAACCAGAAAAAGGCAATGTAAGGATCAATGATTTTCTCCTCTCCCGGATAGAGATGAAGGAATGGCAAAAATGGGTGGCTTATGTTCCGCAGCATCCCCATTTTTTCAATGCAACCATACGTGAAAATTTGCTCATGGCAAACCCTTCAGCAAACATGGAGCAAATGGTAAAGGCATGTGAAAAGGCGGGTGCAAGAGACTTCATTGAAGAGCTGCCGCAAAAATACAACTCACTCATTACTGAAAATGCATCTGAATTCAGCGGTGGACAAAAACAAAGACTGGCCATTGCCCGGGCTTTTTTAAAAAATGCCCCCTTACTGGTTCTGGATGAACCTACATCAAGCCTGGATCCCGAAAGCGAACAGATCATTACACGCGCCAATCATGAAATTGCCAGGCACTGCACGGCGCTTATCATTGCGCATCGGTTACAAACAGTTCAACAAGCAGATCAGATCCTGGTTTTTGACAAGGGAACCATTGTTGAAACGGGAACGCATCACGAATTGATCAAAAAGAATGGATTATACAACCGGTTTTTAACCACGCACCGGCAAACGCAATAAAAAAGAGAATGATCAGAAAACTATTTTCTTATGTGTTGAAATACAAGGGGCAGTTTGCACTGGCTTTGCTGTTGGCGACTGCTACCATACTGGCAGGGATAGGGTTGATGAGCACATCAGGATATCTGATCTCAAGAGCCGCACAACGCCCCCTGATCGTTGATCTGTTCATGGTGACAGCCGGCGTGCGTTTTTTTGGTATATCGCGGGCTGTTGTAAGATACTTCGACCGCCTGGTTTCTCATGATCTTACCTTCAGGATACTCATGAACCTCCGCAGTAGTTTGTATCGAAAATTCGACTCCTTTTCACAAAAATGGCTGATGGGTAAACGACCTGGTGACCTGCTTTCAGGCATCATTTCGGATGTGGAAACCCTGCAAAACATTTACCTCCGTATTTTTTCTCCTGTGTTGGTAGCCTTTTTGATATCCGTATTTACGGTTCTCATCCTCAGCATCTTTGATCTTTCTATTGCGCTCACTACCCTTGCTTTTCTATTGCTCAACGGAGTAGCAGTACCTTTTTGGGTAGCAAAAACCGTAAAAGGAAGGGGGAAAACCGATGTGCTAACCGGAAGCCAGATGAAAGTTTACCTGGCAGACCGGTTTCAGGGCCTTCAGGATCTGATCTGGATGGGTAAACAAGATGAAACAAAAAAACAGTTCAACAACCTGCAGGAAAAGTTGGTAGACGTACAACAAAAAAATGCATATACAGCAGGAATGGCAGAAGGACTCAACAACCTGCTTTCACAATTGGCCATGTTCTTTGTATTGATTTTATCAGTTCCTCTTGTGATCAGCGGCGAGATCAAAGGGGTATGGTTGGCTGCTGTGGTATTGGGCGTATTAAGCAGTTTTGAAGCGGTGCAGGGATTGGCCAATGCCTTTATTCATTACGAAAACTCCATAGAATCGGCAAAACGTTTGTTTGCAGATGCAAAGCAACAAAAACAACCCCGGAAAACAGAAAAGAATAATGCATCCCCCGGATTTCAATCGGTTCCATCCATTTCTTTCAAAGATATCTCATTCTCTTATCATGAAGAAAATGTTACGTTAAGCAATATCTCCTTTCATGTGGAACCAGGTTCTAAAATGGCTGTTGTCGGACCTACGGGCAGCGGCAAAAGCACGTTGCTGAACCTGCTGCTGGGATTCTGGCATCCTGATAAAGGACAGATAACTGCCGGTGGGCATGATATACGCCATCTTAACCCGGAAGAGTACAGACGCTATTTTGGCGTTCTGGCACAAGACGCTTATGTATTCAACCGGTCTTTAAGAGAAAATCTTCTTATTGCCGATCCATCGGCCACAGATGACGACCTTAAAAGAGCGCTTAATCATGCAGGATTGGAAACCTTTTCTGATCAACCTGATCTGACACCCGGCAATCTGGGGAGCAGATTTTCAGGGGGCGAACGCCAACTTTTTCTTCTGGCAAGGCTTTTTCTAAAAAGATCAAAAGTTTGGGTATTGGATGAGCCAACGGCAAATATGGATGTGCATACCGAACGCAGTGTGCTGAATACCATTTGGGAAAAACGGGGAAACAGAACCCTTGTCCTGATCACGCACCGTCTTACCGACATGAAGAATATGGACCAGATACTGGTTATGGATAAGGGTACGATCGCCGAAAGGGGAACGCATGACCAACTGATCGCATCGGACAACTTATATGCCCGGATGGTTCGTCAGCAGTCAGAGGTTATCAGGGCGTAAACAAAACAACCTGTCATCAATTTTTGGTGAAATGGTTTACCTGCTTTTTGTAAGTTGCATTTATGCATTTTTAATGATAAGATCTCCTACCATTTGCCCTGAAATAATGGAGGGTGGCATGCCCGGGCCTGGCGAGGTTAATTGTCCGGCATAATAAAGATTGGATACTTTTTGATGATGTACACGGGGTTTTAAAATCGCCGTTTGTTTTAAAGTGTTGGCCAGTCCGTATGCATTCCCCCTGAAGGCATTGTAATCTCTGGAAAAGTCATCAAGGCAGAAAGATCTTTTGTAAACCATATGATCGCGTATATCAATGCCTGTAACATCCTTCAGCCTTCCGCACATCACACCAAAGTATTTTTCACGCATTTCCTCACTATCTTCAATACCTGGTGCGAGGGGCATCAGCAGAAAAACATTCTCGTGCCCTTCGGGTGCAACCGATGGGTCGGTTTTTGACGGACAGGAAACATAAAACAAGGGATCAGAAGGCCATTGGGGATGGGTGTAAATCTCGGCAGCATGCTTGTCAAAATCCTTATCAAAAAACAGATTGTGGTGCTCCAACCCTTCTATTTTGGTATTCAATCCCAAATAAAAAAGCAAAGAACTTGGCGCCATGGTTCTTTTCTGCCAGTAATTTTCAGAATAACTACGGTATGCTTCCGGCAAAAGATTTTGTTCTACATGGTGATAATCAGCACTTGCTACTACGTAATCAAATGAATATTGCCCTTTGCTGGTTTTTAAAGAAGTACATTTCTTACCCTTCACTTCCATTGATTCGATGGGTTCAGCGGTATGAAATTCCACTCCCATTTCAGAAGCTAATTTCACAAATCCTTCAATGATCTTGTGCATACCTCCCATGGGATACCATGTGCCGCCCACAATATCGGCATAATTCATCAAACTGTAAAGTGCGGGTGTATTTTCGGGTGTGGCACCCAAAAATAAAACAGGAAATTTGAGGATCTCCCTGATTTTTTCATTCCTGAAAAGTTTTTCTATCTGACTGGCGATGGAGGTAAACATCTGCAGGCGGAAAACACTTTTGAAAACACGCAGATCGGCAAACTCAGTGAGCGACAATCCTGGCTTCCACACAAACTCTTCCATCCCTACTTTGTATTTATAAGCTGCTTCATCGAGGAACTGCTGCAACTTTTCACTACTGCCTTCCTCCAACTGTTCAAAAAGATCTGACAATTGTTGCCGGTCGGCTGGGACAGAAACAATATCGTCTTTTCCAAAAACCACATTATAACTGGGATCCAACCTCACCAGATCATAGTAATCCTGATGTGATTTTCCGAATTTCCGGAAAAAGTTCTCAAAAACTTCGGGCATCCAATACCAGGAGGGTCCCATATCAAAAACAAAACCCTCATGCTCAAATTTCCTTGCCCGACCGCCAAGGGTTTCGTTTTTCTCAAACAAGGTTACTTTAAATCCACCCTGTGCCAATGTAGCGGCGGCTGCCAAACCCGAAAAACCCGAACCAATAATACCTGCTGTTTTCAATGCTTTTTATTTTTTATAACTGTATTCGTTTTTGTGATTTGATTTTTAATCATCTGCCAGGCTTTTTTATGGAAGTACCAAATATTAGGTGTTCAACGAAATATACAGCTGGCAGATGTGGATGAAGAAGTTAGAGACATTCGTTCATGATCAAATTATGGAAGACTTAACATTTGTACATGCCAAATGTTTACAAAAAACCCCGGAATTGCCATTAGAATTCCGGGGCACCGCAATGAAAAATCAGTTGTTTTTATCAGAGACTAAATTAATTCTACGCTGCGTTTTACAAAAGCAGTCAGTTTTTCGCCTTTCAGAAGGTTTTTGGCAATCAATGCCAGGTCGATCATCTGACTGACGATCTTCGTCTGATTCTCTTCATTCTCTTCATTGAGAATTTTGGTCATCACCGGATGATTGGCATTTACAATCAAATTGTAGGAATCGGGCATGCTACCCATATATCCCATACCACCACCCAGGGCAGACATGTCCTTCATGCGGCGCATAAATTCTGGTTGTGTGATAAGCATGGGTTGATCAGATTCACTCATGTTTTCGAAAGTAACCTGGTAGGTGGATCCTTCAAGTTGCTTCTCGATGATGGGTTTTAGTTTTTCTTTGTCTTTTTCGGAAAGTTTGGAAGGCAGAGAATCCTCCTTTTGAACCAACTTTTCCACCACTTCTGCATCCACCCTTACAAAACTAACATTTTCGAGGGTGCTTTCCAGCATATTGATAAAATGGCTGTCGATGGGTGTATCCATGACCAGTACATCATATCCTCTTTCTCTGGCAGCACTGATAAAACTGTGCTGTGCCTCTTTGTCCGAAGTGTAAATATGAACTACCTTTTTATCTTTATCCGTTTGTTCGGTTTTGACATGGTTGTTGTATTCGTCAAAGGTGAAATATTTTCCTTCCGTATTCTTCAGCAAACAGAATTTTTTCGCCCTTTCCTTGAATTTTTCATCGGATATCATACCATACTGAATAAACACCTTGATATCATCCCATTTTTTCTGGAAATCTTCACGGTCTTCCTTGAAGAGCTCTTCGAGTTTGTCTGCCACCTTTTTGGTGATGTGTCCGCTGATCTTTTTCACGCTGGCATCGCTTTGCAGGAAGCTTCGTGAAACATTCAAAGGAATATCAGGAGAGTCGATAACACCATGCAAAAGTGTCAGAAAGTCAGGCACAATGCCTTCAACAGAATCGGTTACAAAAACCTGGTTGCTGTACAACTGGATTTTATCTTTCTGCACTTCGAAATTTTGTTTCAGCTTGGGGAAGTAAAGTATTCCGGTGAGGGTAAAGGGGTAATCTACATTCAGGTGGATGTTGAAGAGCGGTTCTTCAAAAGACATGGGATACAACTCGCGGTAGAAGTTTTTGTAATCCTCGTCTTTCAGCTCAGAAGGCATTTGCGTCCAGGCAGGTTTGGTATTGTTGATGATCCTGGGTTTGTTGATGGTAACATCTTTCTCCTCCCCTTTTTCATCCTTTTCTTTGATGGTCTCCTCCTCGGTTCCAAAAACGATTTCCACAGGCAGGAATTTACAGTATTTTTTGAGCAGGGATAAGATTTTGGATTCTTCGAGAAACTCTTCAGAGTCATCGGCAATATGCAAAACAATATCCGTACCCCTCTCCTTTTTGTCAGTCTCTGTAATTTCAAATTCGGGATTACCTTCGCATTCCCATTTCACGGATTGCGCACCCTCTTTCCAGGAAAGGGTATGTATCTCCACTTTTTTGGCCACCATGAAAGAGGAGTAGAAACCGAGCCCGAAATGCCCGATAATGGCATTCTTTTCACCAGCTGATTTTGCCTTGTCTATCCATTCTTCGGCACTTGAAAAAGCAATTTCATTGATATACTTTTCAATCTCTTCTGCTGTCATCCCGATCCCTCTGTCGGAAACAGTAATGGTTTTGGCTTTGGGATCAAGGGAAATATTAATTTTCATATCCCCTGCCTCACCCTTGAAGTCACCCATCGATATCAGGGTTTTGAGCTTTTGGGTTGCATCTACAGCATTGGAAACCAGCTCGCGCAGGAATATTTCATGGTCGGAATACAAAAATTTCTTGATGATCGGAAAAATATTTTCCGTTTGTACGTTTATTTTACCTTTTCGCATGGCATTCAACAGTTTATAAGTTCAACTTAAAAATTTTACCGGCATGTACTTGTCAAAGGTTATGCCAGCAGACAACAACTGCCAATTTGTCTGTTGGCATTTCCACAAAAGAACGGATGGTTTTTCTGTACAATGAAATGTTAAATTTAATAAAATAAAGGTACCTTGCTTTGCCAAGTACTATTTTTGATTTACTTTTGTGTCAAATAAAACACCATTATGAATGTAGAAAACACAAAAGCGCAAATGCGCAAAGGCATCCTCGAATTTTGCATCCTTTCTTTGCTTAAGAGCAAAGAGGCTTATACATCTGAAATCATCACCACACTAAAACAATCGAAACTGGTGGTGGTGGAAGGGACGATTTATCCGCTTCTCACACGCCTGAAAAACGACGGGTTGCTCACCTACAGGTGGGAGGAATCTACCAGTGGTCCTCCACGAAAATACTACAAGATAACACCTGTGGGGGAAGAGTTTCTCAATGAATTGAACACAACCTGGAAAGAGTTGGTATTTGCAGTGGAAAGTACTATTCAATAAATATAATTAATCATTCAATATCCTGAGCAGCATACCAGGATAAAAAAAGATAAAACACAACAAAATTTTAAAAAACAGCAACGATGAAAAAAACCGTAACAGCAAACATCAGTGGTATTGTTTTTCATGTAGATGAAGATGCCTATCTGAAACTGCAGGAATACCTGAATTTGCTTGAAAAACATTTTATGAATTCAGATGGCCGCGACGAGATCTTATCAGATCTGGAGAACAGGATCGCTGAAATGTTTCAGGAAAAACTCCATGCCAGTAAAAAAGTGATCACGATCAAGGATGTAAATGAAGTGATCATCCAACTGGGAGAACCAGAACAGATAAGCGATACTGATGCTGAAGAGCAGAGCGCAGGAGCGGGAAGCGAAACCGGCGGAAAAACTTCCAAAAGACTGTTCAGAGACCCTGACGACAAATACATTGCGGGAGTATCCGGTGGATTGGGCGCCTTTTTCAACCTGGACCCGACATGGATAAGAATTGCTTTCGTTCTTTTCACTTTCTTTTACGGATTCGGCCCCCTTTTGTATATCATTCTATGGATAGCCGTGCCCAAAGCAGTTACTACTGCCGAAAAACTTGAGATGCGCGGAGAGAAAGTTAATCTTTCCAACATAGAAAAGTCTATCAAGGAAGAACTGAACGACCTGAAAGAAAACATCAAAGAGTTTTCAGAAGAAACCCGCAAAACATTTAAAAAAAAAAGCGGTGACATGAACCAGGACCTGAGACAATCTCCTGTACTGAGCTTTTTGGGAAAACTCCTGGGTGCTCTTATTGTGGTTGTTTCATCTGTGGTACTGGTAACCCTGATAACTTCCCTGTACTGGATGCCAGAGTACACATTGTTACCGCACCACAATCACTTTTACCTGCCCTTTACCGAGATCATACAAAACTTTGATCCTTCCCCTCTGATGGCAGGCCTGGGCATAACAGGAATCCTGCTGGTTGTGGGTCTCCCATTTTTATGGATCATGATCCTGGGTTTTCAGCTTCTGTTCAATTTTAAAGCCAACCTGCGCATCCCGGGGATCATCAGTTTTGTACTTTGGTTTATTGGCTTAAACCTCATCATTGTTTTTGCCCTCAACATGGCCATTTTTGTACGGTAAACATTGTCTGGCAAACAATTTTACAACGGAAATCCTAAAAATAAAAAAAGTTAAGCCCCTGGCTGTTTTTAAACAATTAATCATTTTTATTACTTTTGTTTTATATCAAAACTGTTCTGTAAAAAGAACAACGTTCAGCATACCTGATTCATAAGCTATCAAAACACATATTCACTTTTGAATCCGTAAACGCTTTAATATGAATGGGAAACAACAAAGTAATAAATATGATGTCTGAAATCAATACTGAGAATCCGGCAAAAATAACCGAACAGGAAAAACAAGAAGTTTTAAGTGATTACAGGCTTGCCCACGAAAGCAGACAGGCAAGCATAACAGGAAGAAAAGAGGTACTTACCGGGAAAGCAAAATTTGGCATTATGGGTGATGGGAAAGAGGTTGCCCAGATCGCCATGGCGAAAATGTTCCGCAACGGCGACTGGAGAAGCGGATACTACCGCGACCAGACCTTTGCACTTGCCAGTGGAATGACAACCCTGGAAGAACTGTTCAGCCAATTATACGGAGACACCGACCAAACTTTTAACCCCAGCAATGGTGGCCGCATGATGAACAACCACTTCTCCACACACAGTTTGGATAAAAAAGGAAACTGGAAAGACCTGACACAGCAAAAAAATACCAGTGCCGACCTTTCACCTACCGCAGGTCAGATGCCCAGAATGCTTGGATTGGCTATGGCATCCAAAATTTACAAATATCACCCCGATCCTTCCGTGCAAAAAGGGTTTTCCAACCAGGGAAGTGAGGTTGTCTTCGGAACCATTGGCGATTCGTCCACCAGCGAAGGTCTCTTTTTTGAAGCCCTCAATGCCGCTGGTGTATTGCAGGTACCTATGGCAGTTTCTGTTTGGGATGACGGTTACGGTATCAGCGTGCCTGTTGAATATCAAACCATCAAACAGAGTATCTCCGAAGCACTCAAAGGATTTCAGAGAGAAGAGGAAAAACCAGGCTTCGAAATATTAAAGGCAAGAGGATGGAATTATCCTGAACTGATCGCAACTTACAAAAAAGGCATTGATATCTGCCGTTATGAGCATGTACCGGTGTTATTCCATATTACGGAAGTTACACAACCACTGGGGCATTCCACAAGCGGATCGCATGAACGATACAAAAGTGTAGAAAGATTGCAATGGGAGAAAGAATATGATTGCCTCCATCAAATGAGAAAATGGATACTTCAGGAAGGAATCAGCACGGAAAAAGAACTGGATGACATCGAGAAAAAAGCACTCCAAAGGGTAAAAGAGGCCAAAAGAAATGCATGGAACAACTTTCAAAAACCCATTGATAAAATGCGACGCGATTTTATTGAAATGGTGAATGTGAACCAATGCAAATGTGTGAAAATCGACAAGATCGACAAACTGGTCAAAGAGTTGGAAAAAATTGGTGAACCCATCGTAAAAGATATAGCAAGCACAGGTAAAAAAATACTTCGGTTGGTCTGCAATAACTGTTCATCGGAAAAAACCCTGAAGAAGCATCTGAGTCAGTGGTTGTCGAACAATCTGCAAGACAACAGAATCAGATACAGTTCGCATTTGTACAGCGAATCTGAAAAATCGGCCCTGAAAGTACAGGAAGTGGTACCTGTTTACAGCGAAAAAAGCAAAAAAGTAAACGGCAGAGAAGTACTCCTGGCAAACTTTGATCATATCCTGGATCAATACCCCGAAACCATTATTTTTGGTGAAGACGTAGGCAAAATTGGAGGTGTGAATCAAACCCTTGAGGGCATGCAGAAAAAATATGGGGAATTGCGCGTGAGTGATACGGGCATCAGGGAAGCCACCATCATCGGGCAGGCACTCGGCATGGCACTCAGAGGTTTGAGACCCATTGCGGAAATTCAGTACTTTGATTACCTGATATATGCACTGCATGTAATGAGCGATGACCTGGCAACTACCCATTACCGTACCGTGGGAAAACAAAAAGCGCCCATGATCGTGAGCACACGCGGACACCGGCTCGAAGGAATATGGCACTCGGGCAGCCCCATGAGCATGGTGATCAACTCCATCAGAGGGGTATATGTGCTGGTACCCCGAAACATGACTCAGGCTGCCGGCCTTTACAACACCATGATCAGATCCGATGACCCCGCCGTCATCATTGAACCCCTCAATGGATACCGCCTCAAAGAAACCATGCCCGACAACATTGGCGAGTTTACGGTACCGCTGGGAAAACCCGAAATACTCAGAGAAGGTAAGGATGTAACATTGGTTACCTACGGTTCATGCGTAAAAATTGCCATTGATGCTGCCGACCAGCTGCAGGAATTTGGTATTTCTGTTGAACTGATCGACGTACAAACCTTACTCCCTTTCGACATTCACCACACCATTGTGGAATCGCTCAAAAAAACCAATAAAATCGTGTTTTTTGATGAAGATGTTCCTGGTGGGGCAACTTCATTTATGATGCAAAAAGTAATTGAAGAACAGGAAGGATATTTATATCTCGATGCAAAACCTTTAACCATTACTGCCAAAGAACACAGGGCTGCTTACAGTTCCGACGGAGACTATTTCTCAAATCCCAATGCGGAAGATGTTTTTGATACGATTTACGACATGATGCATCAATACAAACCTGATCAATACAATAACCTTTACCCCTATTAGTTTAATTGACCGGTATCTTGAGATCGAGAAAGGGAAATCTTGCCTGCCTGAAAGATTTGAAAGTGCAGGATGCCTGAAATGATCGCCTTCGTTAATTGTCTGTTTAAATCTTGCTTATCAATTGAGAAATTTCTGTTACCTTTGTGCCACCAATAAAAACATGTGGATTGCTGACATGTTTTTCTGGGGTTCGTCTGATATTTAAATATTTCCTGAGCGGAATATGTTTTTAATTTTTCAAAGCACAACTGAAGATCTTTGTCTGGGTTGCAGATGACTTTTTGAGCATGTCTAAAGAAAAATCTTATGCATGTTCATTCATCTTTTCTTCCCATCAGGGAAACCATTTCTTTTCCCCCTGAAATTATCCTAGCCGGAAAGAAGTAAAAAAGAGATCTTCCTGAAAAAAACCGCCTGGAGCAAACCAAAAATGCGAAAATGAGTCGAAAAGAGGAAAATTCTTCACCTGTTTTACTAGATGGGAAACGTTTATACTACAGCGTACTGGCAGGAGCCTTCAATGTTTACGAAAACCAGCGAATGCTCAACAAAATCAATGTATTTCCGGTACCCGATGCCGATACCGGCACCAACCTTGCGTCGACCTTCCGTTCGATCGTTGAAAATTCATCACCCAGCAACAATATCAAGCACACTTCTGTTTCTATCGCTGAGGCAGCACTAACCGGGGCAAGAGGGAATTCAGGGATCATCATCGCCCAGTTTCTTTACGGATTTAGTAATGAAGTGGAAGATACGGGTGAAATAAGTATGCCATCGCTGGCAGAAGCCATCAAAAATGCTGTTGACTATGCTTATCAGGCAATTTCAAACCCTGTAGAAGGCACTATAATTACCGTGTTGAGAGAATGGGCAGAATTTATTTACCTGCTCAAAGACCAGTTTGAAAGCTTTGAGCAACTCCTGGAGCAAAGCATAGAAAAAGCGCAGGAATCGCTGGCAAAAACACCGGAAAAACTCAAAATACTTGCCAAATCCAATGTTGTTGACGCAGGAGCACAGGGTTTTGTCATTTTTCTGGAAGGCATTGGAGATCTTTTCAAAAAAGAAAATGTAAAGAAAATACTTGGCTTTAAAACTGAATCGCAGGACCAACAAGCAATTGTGCTGGATGAACACGGGGAAAGCGATTACAGATATTGTACAGAGGCTTTGATATCACTGGAAAACGCTGATAAAATTTCGATTAAGGAATTTCTCTCCAATATGGGAGATTCCTTGGTAATGGCCGGACCAGAAAAACGTATGCGAATTCACATCCATACCAATGAACCGGAAAATGTTTTTGCCCATCTGGCTGACAGGGCAACCATCCACTATCAAAAAGTAGATGATATGGTGAGGCAAAATGACATTGCCCACCGCAGAAAATATGATATTGCGCTGGTTGTGGATTCAACATGCGACCTTCCCGCATCAATCATCGAAAAATATCAAATACATGTAGTGCCTCTCAATGTATTTTTCGGGCAAAGCCAGTTTCTCGACAGACTGACCATTACACAGGAAAAATTCTTCCACCTGCTCGAAACTTCCGAAACCTACCCTACCTCTTCACAACCGGCCATCAAAGATCTCACCAATACGTTCAGTTATTTATCCACCCATTATGAATCGATCATAGCATTGCACATATCTGCTGTGCTAAGCGGTACGTATGCCAACAGTTTGAAAGCGGCTGAAAAAATCAACCAGGAAACAACGACCAGAATAGATGTGCTCGATTCCAAAAAGACAAGCGCCACAACAGGATTGGTAGCACTTCGCATAGCAGAAGCAATAGAAAACGGATTGCCTCATCACCAAATTGTGGAACAGGCACAAACATGGATCGAAGATTCATCCATTTTTGTGGGTGCCCGCTCCCTGAAATCTTTTATCAAAGGGGGAAGGGTGAGCCCGGCCAAAGGACTTATCGGTAATCTTTTAAATACCAAACCCATTGTAACCATCACCCCTGACGGGCGTGCTGTGCTGCATGACAAAGCTTTCAGCACATCAGGCACTTTGACAAAGGTGATAAAACATACCAAAAGGTTTATAGGAAACAGAAAAGTTTGGAAATACAGCATTGTACATGCCCTGAACCCGGAAGGTGCCGAATTGTATACGCAGGAAATGGAAAACCTGACAAATCAAAAACCGGCTTATATCATGGAGATATCACCGGTTTTGGCCATCAGTGCTGGTTTAGGCGTAGTGGCTGTGGCACTGGTTCTTGAATAAGATGTTCTTTGCAAGAAAACGCCAAATACTGTGTTATGCCCGGTTCATCTCGTTGAAAAAACGAGACAAAAGCCTTGTCTTTGACGATTTCTTATCAAAGACACAAAAAACAGGGGTTTTCTTGCAGGCAAAAGATACTGATGATCTGAAATATATATCCTGATAAATCTCTAATAGTTTTCACAGAATTCTTCAAAATAAGCCTGCGGCTCGCGGCATGCAGGGCAATTTTTCAATGCTTTCTCACCCTCATAGATATATCCGCACTTGCGGCAATACCATCTTACTTTTTTCTCCCTTTTAAAAACAGTGCCCTCTTTTACACGACTGAGCAATTTCAGATATCTCTCCTCATGGGTCATTTCTGCCTGTGCCACCAGTTTAAAAGTAGTGGCAATGCGACGAAAGCCCTCCTCTTCGGCAATACGTGAAAATTCAGGGTACAACTCACTCCATTCTTCTTTCTCGCCATCGGCGGCTTTTTGAAGATTATCCGCAGTATTGCCAAGAGGTCCGGCCGGATAGGTGGCGGTAATTTCCACCATATCACCTTCCAGGAAATCAAAAAAAGTTTTGGCATGCACTTTTTCCTGATCTGATGTTTCCTGAAAATATCCTGCGATCTGCTCCAGACCTTCTTCTCTCGCAATGGCGGCATACATTTCATACCGGCGGCTCGCCTGTGATTCTCCGGCAAATGCTTTCAACAGATTTTGCTCAGTTTGTGTTCCTTTTATACTTTTATCCATCATTTTTTGATTTTATAAAACAGTACTTTTTTTACCTTCTTTTCTGTTTTTCCAGTAGAAGGTATTTTCCCTAAAGGGTTCATTCAAAAATACGATCTTTTCCCTGAATAAAAACAGGAAACCATTGATATACTGAAATTTATAATGATTCTAAATTAGAGATACGTGTTGCACCATCCCCTATCCGAAGATCTGATCCCGTCAAAGAGTGCCCTAAAAAAAGTTGATTACCCTCGAACCGGAGCCCGACAAAGTCAATTACACTCCCTGGCACCAATTTTAATGCCTGACTTTCAGTTAAAAAAATATGATATTTTCACGAACCCTAAACCCGACAAAGTCAATTAACTGAAAACGAGTTTTGATAATGGTCTCATCAATGAAAGTTCAAAAACTGATCTTTATGTGCAGTTGATGCATCACAACATGGTCATACGTGCAAATGCAGGTTGTAAAGTCGTCCGGTAAGTTCAAACTGAACCGGCCGACGATCATGGCAGGTACGGAAAAGAATTTGGACATCAGGGAAAGGTTGCTGAACAACGAACAACCCTTATTGCGGTCTGAAAATGGTTTGTTCGCGGTCGGGTCCTGTGGAAATGATGGTGACCGGAACCTTCACATAATCCTCAATAAACTGAATATATTCATGCAGTTCACCAGGCAATTGCTCCCAGGTAGTAAAGTTCCCGAGAGATGTTTTCCACCCTTTAAAATGCTTGTATACAGGAATGATACTTTCGTTTTCGAAAGGTAAAAAACGCACCAGTTCACCTTTGTATTGATAATCGGTACATACACTGATCTGGTCGAAATGATTCAGCACATCTGATTTTGTGAGGATCAGGGAGGTAACACCATTGATCATCATGCTGTGCTTCAGGGCGGGCAGATCAAGCCAACCGCAGCGGCGCGGTCTTCCGGTGGTGGATCCGAATTCATTCCCGTATTTTCTTAATTCTTCGCCCTGGTTATCAAAAAGTTCGGTGGGAAAGGGACCACTACCCACGCGTGTGCAATACGCTTTTACAATGCCAAAAACCTCCCCGATTTTGGAAGGGGCAATACCCAGCCCTGTGCAGGCACCGGCCGAAATAGTATTGGAGGATGTAACAAAAGGATAAGATCCAAAATCAATGTCGAGCAAAGATCCCTGCGCACCCTCAGCCAAAATCCGTATATTGTCTTCGATGGATTGGTTGATGAACACTTCGGAATCAATGACAGGGAAGTCACGGAGAAACGCCATTCCTTCAAACCACTGTTTTTCGTAAGCATCAAAGGTTAACCCGTCGAGGTTACATTTTTCCTTGTCGAACCCCAGTTGTTCTACTTTTTGAAAGTGGTTGTTTTTGAGTTGCTGGTATTTTTTATCGAATTGTTCTGTCAGCGCATCGCCAACCCTGATGCCAAGGCGGGCAACCTTATCGGTATAGGTAGGTCCGATACCTTTTAGTGTGCTTCCGATCTTGGCTTCCCCTTTGGAAAACTCAAGGGCAGCGTCAAGCAGTTTGTGCGATGGCAATATAAGGTGTGCTTTCCGGGAGATCACCAATCTTTTTTGCAGGATATCCTTTGGCAGCTTGGTTTCCGATAATTCTTTGCGGAAAATAACAGGATCGATCACAACGCCGTTTCCGATGATGTTGATAGAATCTTCATGAAAAATACCAGAAGGAACCGTGTGGAGGATATATTTTTTTTGATCAAACTCGAGAGTATGACCGGCATTGGGACCACCCTGAAAGCGGGCCACCATATTATATTCCGGCGTAAGAACATCCACGATCTTTCCTTTTCCTTCATCGCCCCATTGCAGGCCCAGAAGAACATCTACTTTATTTTGTACAGCAGTCATGACAGCAATTTACAAAAGATTAAACATAAAAAAAGCCGTTATAACAGCGGCTTTGTGAGAAATGCACATCAAAAGTAATGGATTTTATTATACAGGAGATAAAATGTTTTCAGGAATCAGTTATTTTTCCTGTTTTCACATGCTTTACAGATGCCAAAAAGGGTGAAAGAGCGATTGGAAACGCGGAATCCCAGTAAGTTGGAGACAGAATTCTGGATTTCCTGCAGGCGTGGATCGCAAAACTCCAATACTTTTCCACATTCGGAGCAAACCATATGGTCGTGTTGTTTGTACTTGAATGACTTTTCGAACTGGGCAACATTTTTTCCAAACTGATGACGGATCACCAGGTTGCAGTTGAGCAGCAACTCAATTGTATTGTAAAGGGTGGCACGACTGACCCGGTATTTGTTGTTCTTCATTTTGATGTATAGGGATTCCACATCAAAATGACCCTCTGTGAGATAAATCTCTCTTAAAATGGTAAATCGTTCAGGGGTTTTGCGGTGTCCGTGATTCTCAAGATAAACAGAAAATATATTTTTTACACTTTCCATTACCTCGGGTTCGTCATTGCGGTCTTTCATGTACATGACAAAAAATTTTAATACCTGAAAATTAACAGATCGTTTTACGAAAAACCTTTAACAACTCAGATTGTTTTCCAAAACGGCATTGTTAAGTAATCTTTATAAATTAGGGTATAAAGGTAAAAAAAAATTGTTATTTGTAATGATTATAAATAAATATTGCATTTGCCTGTCATTCAAATACATGCAAATTAAATAATCAACCATTTACAAAAAACAGGAAAACAAGAGTTGAACCGGATCATTTCCCGATGCGTGATACCTGCTTTACGCCATTGATACGCTTGATTTTTCCGATCAGATTGTTCAGGTGATGTGTATCATTTACATAAAGCATTACTGTGCCTTCAAAAGTACCGGCGTTGCTGTCAATATTGATAGACCGTATATTGATGTTGTATTCACTGGAAATAAGATTGGTGAGGTCGTTGAGGATACCGGTGTCGTCAATCCCTTTGATTTTTATCCCACTCAGAAAAGCAATGGCTTTACCGGTGTACCATTTGGCCTTTACAATCCGGTAGGCAAATTTCGACATGAGCTGTACCGCATTAGGACAATTGGTTCTGTGAATTTTGATGCCATCGCTGATGGTAACAAACCCAAAAACATCGTCTCCCGGTATGGGGTTGCAGCAGGGTGAAAGCGTATAATCAAGTGCTTCCATACTATCACCTATAAGCAATGTATCGGGTTTCTCCTTTAATTTTTTTCTGATGGGATCCAGTTCCTGCCCGGCAGGTGTGGGACTGCGTGTTGTTCTACCAAAAGGATTCTTAAGGTAGTTGAGAATACCCCCTTTTTCTTTTTCCGAAAGGTAATTTTTCAGATCCTTGATGTCGAGTTTATCAGTGGCAAAATCGTAATACAGATCGATGGGTGCCTGCAACTTAAAATAATTCAGGAGTTTCTGAATGTTTTCATGGGTGTTGTCAATTTTTAGTTGCTTAAGTTTACGATCAAGTTTCTCCTTTCCATCTTCAGCAATTTTCTTCTTTTCTTCTTTCAGTGCTCCTTTGATCTTGCCTTTGGCTCTTGCTGTTGTAACGTAGTTCAGCCAATCGGTTTTTGGTTTTTGCTTATCAGAAGTAATGATCTCTATCTGATCTCCGCTTTTGAGGGGATGACTGAGGGGAACGAGTTTATGGTTTAACTTGGCTCCGAGGCAGTGATCACCAATTTTTGTATGAATGCTGTAGGCAAAATCCAGCGCGGTTGATCCCAAAGGAAGCGTACGCAATTCGCCTTTGGGCGTAAATACAAAGATCTCATCAGAAAAAAGGTTGAGTTTAAAATCATCAATAAAATCGAGGGCATCTTTTTCGGAGGTTTTCAAGATCTCCCTGATTCTGTTGAGCCATTTATCGATGCTGCTTTCCCCGCTTTTAGATTCCTTGTATTTCCAATGTGCGGCATATCCCTTTTCTGCCACCTCATCCATTTTTTTTGATCTTATCTGCACTTCCACCCATTTGCCATGCCCGCTCATAACCGTGGTATGCAGCGATTCATAGCCATTGGCTTTGGGTATTGATATCCAGTCTCTTAACCTGTCGGGATTGGGTCGGTAAATATCAGTAACAAAGGAATAAACTCTCCAGCAATCTGCTTTTTCGCGCTCTTCGGGCGTGTCTACAATGATACGGATGGCAAAAATGTCATAGACTTCTTCAAAGGGCACTTCCTGTTTTTTCATTTTACCCCAAATAGAGCTGATGGACTTTGTCCTTCCCACAATATTATAATTCAACCCTTGCCCGTTGAGCGCATGCTCGATAGGCTGAACAAAATCCTGTATAAAGCGATTCCTTTCCTCTTCAGATTCAACAATTTTGCGGGCGATCTTATTATAAATACCAGGATCGGTATATTTCAACGCAAGGTCTTCCAGCTCGCTTTTGATGGCATGAAAACCCAACCGGTGGGCAAGCGGGGCAAACAGGTAAAGGGTTTCGTTGGCAATTTTCAATTGCTTTTTAGGGGGCAGCGAATCAAGGGTTCGCATATTGTGCAAACGGTCGGCAAGTTTGATCAGGATCACCCTCACATCATCAGAAAGGGTCAGCAGCATTTTCCTGAAATTTTCGGCCTGCACAGAGTTGGTTTGGTCAAAAATACCCGAAATCTTGGTAAGACCATCGATAATACGCGCTACTTCTTCATCAAAATAACCGGCAATATCAGAAATGGTATAATCGGTATCCTCCACCACATCGTGCAACAAGGAGCAAACAACACTGGTTGTGCCCAGACCGATCTCCTGTACGGCAATTTTGGCTACTGAAATGGGGTGATAAATATAAGGTTCACCGCTTTTTCTGCGATGTTCCTTATGAGCATCCAGGGCAAAGTTGAATGCTTTACGGATCCTTTTCCGGTCATCGGCACCCATGGTGGATCGGCATACAGACAATAACGATCTGTACTGATGCAGTATATCCAGGGTTTCCTGATCTTTACCATTGCTTTGTTGTACCTGATTTTGATTTTTTGTTTCTGACACTTTGGTTGGTTATTTGGAGTTCGACAAACATACACATGCGCATAACAAAAATTATACACTTTGGGTATTATCTGCAAAGATAAGGATAAAGCAACACAGAATAAAGGGGGGCAAACAGATGTTCAATCCGAAACGGATTTGATTTCGCGGTACATCAGGTTCACGATGCCGTCGGCCAATCCGATGCGTGGGACTACAAGAAAGGGGGCGTTCATGGTTTTCATGATAAAATGAAATATTTTGGCTGCCGGTACGATCACATCTGCCCGGTCGGGTCGCATCCCCATCAGATAAATACGGTCTTTCACAGAAAACTTCTGAAGATGATGAAGGGCATATTCCATATTGGTAAAAGGAAGGCTTTTCTCCGGCTCCCGCCCATACAAACGTGATATTTTATTAATATTTCCTCCAACACCCACACAAAGAATATTGGGATAGGTGGTTTTTATATCCTCCAGCCACTTTTCCATTTGCTCCCACTCCTTTTCTTTTACTTTGTTGTTGAGCATGCGAACCGTCCCTATTTTAAAAGAGTGCGAGCGCTCGGTACCCTGATGACTCATCAGCGAAAGTTCTGTACTTCCACCGCCCACATCTATATATAAAGAATAGCGATAATCTTTCAGTAAATCAATATTCTGTACCGAACTTACAATTTTTGCCTCTTCAACACCGTCAATGATCTCAATTTTTAAACCGGTTTGCTGTTTGATATGCTCAATAACCTCTTCTCTGTTGTCGGCTTCGCGCATGGCGGAGGTAGCACATGCTCTTACTTTCAAGGGTTTTATCACCTCTATGAGCATCTGAAAGGCGCTGAGTGTTTTCAACAGATCTTCTTCTTTCTCTTTTGAAATACGATGGTGTAAAAAAACATCGGCACCCAAGCGCACAGGCACCCGCATCAGGGAAGCTTTTTCAGCAATGATACGATTTTCTTTTTCATAAACATTTGAAAAAAAAAGTCTTACGGCATTAGAACCAATATCGATGGCAGAAAGCAACATGTTGAACAATCAATGGTTTACAAATTGGGATTTGAAATAGTTGTAGGTTTCCACTTGTGAATTGAGCGGAGGCTGATCGTTCACCCTGTAATGATTCAGGTTTTCTTTCCCCAGCAAACGCGCTTTGGTGTTATCACTCCATTGTATATCAAGCATGGTTTGCAGGATCTTCTTCAGGTGGGCATCCCACACCGGCACCCCTACCTCAATGCGGCTGTCGAGATTTCTCGACATCAGGTCGGCAGATGAGATGTAGTATTCCGGATCGCCGTTGTTATGAAAGACAAATACCCTGGCATGCTCCAGATAACGCCCTACAATGCTGATGGCTTCCACATTTTCACTCAACCCCTTTACACCAGGCACCAAAACACAAATACCCCTGATGATCAACCGGAATTTAACACCCGCCTGCGAAGCATTATAGATCTTCTTTACCAGCGATTCATCCACCAGTGAATTCAATTTAAGCGTAACACTTGCCGGCAAACCTTTTTTGGCATTGCTCATTTCGCGGTTGATCATTTGTATGACAAACTTTCTGGTTTTAAAAGGGGATAAAATAAGATGCTTGAAAACATACGGTGCAAAATAGGTTTTCTTAAACAAATCGAAAACCTGTTCCACTTCTGAGGTGATCAGTGGATTGGAAGTTAAAAGACTGATATCGGCATAGATCTGACTGGTGCTTTCATTGAAATTTCCTGTTCCGATATTGGCGTAATTAACCAGTTTTTTTCCTTCTTTCCGCTGAATCAGAATTAGTTTGGAATGTACTTTTAAACCAGCAGTGCCATGGATAACCTCCACCCCATCTTCCTGCAGTTTTTCTGACCAGTAAATATTTGCTTTTTCATCGAAACGTGCCTGCAGCTCCAGGTACACGGTCACCATTTTTCCATTGCGGGCAGCATTTACAAGGGCATTGATCACCTTTGAGTCGCTGGCCACCCGGTATAACGTCATTTTTATGTATTTCACACGCGGGTCGATGGATGCTTCCCTGAGCAGATCGATCACATATTGAAATGACTGATAAGGGAAGTTTAACATGATATCCCGCTTTTTCAAAACCGACAAGATACTGTTCGATCCTGACAGCAAGGGGTGCGGCAAAGGTGGTGATTGTTCGTACTCAAGATAGGGATCGCCAACATTAGGAAAATCCATAAAATCCTTGAAGTTGTGGTAGCGTCCCCCTTTCATCAGATTGTCTTTTTTGGATATCTTCAGCTTATCCAATAGTATTTTCAGTATGTTGTCGGGCATATCCGCATCGTAAACAAACCTCACCGGTCGCCCTTTCTTGCGCTGTTTCAAGCTTTCGCTCATCCTTTCCATCAAACTTTTGGAAACATCCTGATCGATCTCCATTTCAGCATCGCGGGTAACTTTGATGGTAAAGGCTTCATATTCTTCAAAATCAAAAATAGAAAATATGTCACTCAGGTTATACCGTATCACATCATCGATCAGGATAATATGGTTTCTGTCGTCTTTTTTGGGAAGGATCAGAAATCGCGACAGCGATGAGGTAGGCACCTTGATCAGGGCATATTCATCTTTTAATCCACTTTGCGATGCTTTCAGCATCACCGCCAGATAAATGGATTTGTCTTTCAGGGTGGAAGATTTTTTCCAGTTGCGCATCATGATCGGAAAAAGGTTGGAACGGACATGCTCTCTGAAATACTGGCGCACAAAAATTCCCTGATCATCTGTTAGTTGCTTTTCGTTAATCAGGAAGATGTTCACTTTTTCCAGTTCTTTGAGCAGGTAATCATAGATGTCGAGAAACCGCTGCTGGTGCTCAAAATCAATTTTATTGATCATTTCCAACACTTTTTCCGGAGGGTCTTTCAGTGTGATCTCCGATTCCGTCAAATCGAGCAATCTGCGCCAGGTTGCCACCCTGACACGGAAAAACTCATCCAGGTTATTGGAAAAAATACCGAGGAACCGCATTCTTTCAATAAGGGGTACTCTTTCGTCGGCCGACTCCTGCAGCACTCTCTCATTAAAAGAAAGCCAACTGATCTCCCGGTTACGCAATAGTGGTTTTGGCATGTGAAAGTGTTATAGATTTTTAGTCAACAAGATTTTAATCATAGAAACCGCCAATCAGAGAAAATGTTAGCAACTACCAGGATAAATCATTGCAATGCATTCCACAAATATATCCGGCAGTACAGTGATAAGACATCACAACACTACCTCAGTCAAGCATTTTGGGATACACCACAAACAACACTTCCCTTGTTGAAAGCATGATCTCTCTCCAGTGCGCACAATGAAAATTGATTCCCACAACGGCTGAAGTGGGCAGATAGTCAATTTTTTCTTCAACAAACTGGTTGGCAAACCGGGTCATATCCGGATTATGCCCAACGATCATTGCAGAGGCGCTTTCCTGAGGCAATCTGCAAATAACCTCTTCCATCGCTTGCATGCCTGAGAAATACAACGATTCGTTCATGACGATCTTGTCGGAGGGGTAATCTAATTTTTTCGCGATCAATCCGGCTGTTTCGCAAGCTCTTACAGCAGTGCTGGAAACAATCACGCCGGGTTTGATCTTTTTTTCCAGCAGAAAACCGGATATTTTCAGTGTCCTTTTGATCCCTTTTTTCAAAAGCGGACGCTCATGATCTTCCAGTTCGAGATCATTCCAGGAGGATTTTGCATGACGCACCAGGTATAAAGTCTTCATTTTTCTTAAATTTTATCAACACCCCCTAAAAGTGGCAATTATTTAAGAAATAAACAAGAAAAGACTTTCATTTTTAGATTAAGTTTTGATTTCTCTGCTTAAAAGGTACTGTCTGCCAAAAAACTTCCATTTTTTGGGGTGTATTTGACAAGGAATCCCCGGACAGGAATGGAAAATACCCCGTATCCGTTTCAAAAAAACGAATACGGGGAAAAAACGCTTTTCAAAGGATCAGTGGATGATCACCAGGCAAACAAAGGGAATGCCATCATCAGATCATTGACTTTTTTCCTGACATTGTTGATGGTTTGTTCATCATCGATGTTGGAGATCACCTCATCAACAAGATCAACAATTTTTATCACATGCTCTTCTTTAAGTCCACGTGTGGTAACAGCCGAGGTACCGATCCTGAAACCAGAGGTTTGGAAAGGCGATCGGCTATCGAAAGGAACCATATTTTTATTGATCGTAATGTCTGCCAGTACGAGTGTGTTCTCAACTTTTTTACCCGAAATTTCGGGAAACTTGCTTCTGAGGTCGATAAGCATCAAATGGTTTTGGGTTCCACCAGAAACCACATGATACCCTTTATCCATAAATGCTTTGGCCATGGCTTTGGCATTTTTCATTACCTGCACGCCATAATCGCGGAAAGAAGGATTCAATGCTTCCCCAAAGGCAACCGCTTTGGCTGCAATGATATGCTCCAATGGTCCTCCCTGTGTGCCAGGAAAAACGGCAGAATCGATCACCTGAGATAATTTTTTCACAACGCCCTTAGGGGTTTTCAGTCCCCAGGGGTTTTCCATATCCTTGCCAATCAGTATCAGCCCCCCTCTGGGGCCTCTCAGGGTTTTATGGGTGGTGGTGGTTACAATATGGCAATGATGGAGCGGATCGTTAAGTAACTTTGCAGCAATCAGCCCTGCCGGATGGGCAATATCGGCCATGAGAATGGCACCCACCTTATCGGCTATGTTTCTCATGCGCTCATAATCCCAGTCGTGCGAATAGGCAGAAGCACCGGCAATGATCATTTTGGGTTTTTCTTCCAGTGCTACTTTTTCCATATCATCATAATCGATCAACCCCGTTTCCTCACGAAGCTTATAAGCAACGGGGCGATAAAGAATCCCCGACAAATTTACCGATGCCCCGTAGGAGAGATGACCGCCATGGCTAAGGTCTAACCCCATAAAAGTATCACCCGGTTTCAAACATGCCAGAAAGACTGCTGCATTGGCTTGTGCACCGCTATGGGGTTGCACATTGGCCCACTCTGCGCCAAATAGTTCCCTGGCACGATCGATGGCCAGCTGCTCGGTTTGGTCCACGATCTGACAACCTCCATAGTAACGCTTCCCGGGATAACCCTCTGCATATTTATTGGTTAAAACACTTCCCATGGCTTCCATTACCTGATCGCTGACAAAATTTTCTGAAGCAATCAATTCCACACCATGCAATTGCCTTTGTTTTTCCTTCCCGATAAGGTCGAATATTTGTGTATCTCTTTCCATAAATATTATTAAATCTGTAGTTTATTATTCTGAAAAATAATCACTTAAAATGTGCAGCAAAAGTAGTATATTTTTTTCTTACCCAAAAACCTTATTGATTGCCGGAAGATGTTAATTTTGCCCTTGAAAACGTCCCGCTCTTTTCTTACGGGGAATCTCGCCAACAATGCTTTGACTGCATGTGTGAGCCTGTTGCGAAATCTAATCATCCGCCTGTACTTCGACATGCTCAGTAGAACTGTATCTATATTATGGTCATGGATCGGTTCATGAGTAATGCTGCAGGATGTATTTTTTTCTGAATGATAACGTTTTTACAAAACATAAAAATGATTCTACGCTAAAATGTTTTTCTTTCACAAACCGGAGCTCAACAAAATCAATTTCCGGAAACGAGTTTACAGAGTGGAGGCAAAACAAATTTTTAATTCTTTAAAACCATTATTACATGAGGAAATCAGTGATCAGTTTTTTAATGCTTTTATTCCTGGTTTATGCAGGGCATAGCAATGATAAAGTCGTCATCTCACAATGGATGAAAACCAGTCCGCAATTGCTTGAAATCCCTGTTTTTGCCGACAAAAAAAATATTGAAGGGGAAACTTTTTCTGCAGCAGACCTTTTGGAACAAACTTTTATCTCCCTGGAGGATCATTTCCCGGAAAACGGAAAAACACTGATGGTACGCAACGGAAACAACGTAACCTGGCGCGAAGCATTTACCGATAGCAACGGATATGTTACCCTTGAGGAGATCACAGACACAAATAAACCACAGGTGAGCTACCTCGCCATTTATATCGATGCCGACAGGTGGATGGAGGCAACTCTTGAGATCAAAACTCCTCATATGCTCCGGGCATGGCTGAACGGAAAGGTGATAGGAACCAAAAAAACCACCGAAAAAGAAGAAAAAACAGTTGGAAAAGTAACCAAAGAATTAGAAATGAAAAGGGGAAAACACCTTTTGGTGATGAAAACCCTCAAAGCGCCCGATGCTACATTGGACTGGAAAGTAATGGCAAACCTGGAGATTGAAGATCCTTACCAGGTTCATGATCTGGGTATTTCACCTGATCCGGTTCAACGGAAAAATATCCATCATGTGCTCGAAGGCAAAAAGATCTCTTCTGTTGATCTTTCGCCCGATGGCACCTATTATAAAGTCAACTATTCGGAAACCCTTGCTTCTAGGGGTAAAACAGAAAGATGGTCAGAGATCAAAAGGACGGAAGACAAAACCCTGATCCACAGCTTCCGGCATGCAAATGTTTCCAGGATGACCTGGACGCCTGAAAGCAACAAATTGTCCTATACCCATTCCACAAATGGCAAAACAACGGTTTTCCTGCACGACATTGAAAATGGTAACGTGGAGACCCTCTTGGAGGATATGGACAATTTCAGCGGTTACCGTTGGGCACCCAATGAAAAATATATTATTTACTCCCTGCAGGAAAAAGGGAAGGGAACAGATGATGATATCAGGCAGGTAATAGGAATGGCAGACAGACAGGCAAATTTCAGAAACCGGACATTTCTTTACCAATACGAACTGGAAAGCAACACCTATCAACGCCTTACCTATGGGAATCTTTCCTCCTACCTGCTGGACATTCATCCGCAAAGTGATCAAATACTTTTTAGCCAATCTTACCCGGATTATACAGAGATACCCTATAGCCGGCAAAATATGTTTGTCCTGAACCTGACCAACATGGAACTGGATACTTTGTGGGCAGATGAATGGTACGCTGTGAGCGCCAAATATTCCCCTGAAGGAGACCAGCTCCTTTGTACCGGTGGTCCTTCTGCTTTCAATGGTGCCGGCGAAAATGTTCCGGAAGGTACCATTCCCAACAATTATGACACACAGGCCTACATTTATGATCTTTCCACACAAAATGTTCTGCCTTTTACCAAAAACTTTGCCCCTTCTGTATCTTCTGCTACATGGAACAAAAGCGACAACAACATCTATTTGCTGGTGGTGGAGGAAGACAAAAGACATGTATACCGCTATGATGTCAGAAAAGAGGAAATGGAGATCCTGCCATTGGAAGGAGAATTCATTGCATCTCCTGATTTTGCCAGCCGGGAAAGAATGGCGGTTTACAGATCGAACAGGGTGAATGCGCCCAATAAATACTACCTGTTGAACCTGAAAAACCTCCGCAGCAGTTTGCTGGAAGATACCGAATCTGAAAACTATGCACACGTGGAACTGGGCGAAGTAAAAGACTGGGATTTTCAAACGGATGATGGGCTTGCTATCAAAGGGCGGGTTTACTACCCTCCTGATTTTAACCCCGAAGATCAGTACCCTGTAATTGTCTATTATTATGGTGGCACCACACCTGTTGGTCGTGGTTTTGGTGGCAGATATCCTTACAACTTATGGGCTGGCAGCGGATACCTGGTGTACGTATTACAACCCAGCGGAGCCACTGGTTTCGGACAGGAATTTTCTGCCGCGCATGTCAATAACTGGGGCATCACCGTAGCAGATGAGATCATAGAAGGTACCAAAAAGTTTTTGGATGCCCATTCGTATGCCGATAAAACCAGGATCGGTTGCGCAGGTGCTTCCTATGGTGGATTTATGACCATGTTGCTGATGACCCGAACCGACCTTTTCACGGCTGCCATTTCCCATGCCGGTATCAGTGCCCTTTCCAGTTACTGGGGCGAAGGATACTGGGGTTACTCCTACAGTGGTGTTGCCTCGGCAGGGAGCTATCCGTGGAACAACAAAGATCTTTATATAAATCAAAGTCCGCTTTACAGTGCCGACAAAGTAAATACACCTTTGCTTTTGCTTACGGGCGATTCGGATACCAATGTTCCTCCGGGAGAAAGTATCCAGTTTTATACGGCACTGAAAATTCTGGATAAACCCGTTGAACTGGTGATGGTGAAAGATCAGGATCACCATATCCTGAACTATGAAAAACGCATCTTATGGCACAATACCATCATGGCGTGGTGGGATAAATACCTGAAAGATCAGCCCCAATGGTGGGAAAACCAGTATCCTGAAAAAAATTACTGATCCGGGAGTTCAAAACACATAAATCCCGCAAAGATCAATGATCTGAAAAGGGAGTAATAAAAAATTAATGCCATGGTGTAGTCACAGCAATTCAGCAATGTTGTTAAAATGACTATCTTTGCACCGTTTTTTAAAATCAGTCAATCATTATATTCAACCAATTATAAAATAAACATTATGAAGGGCATCAACGAACGCAGTGCTGACAACATAAGAATTCTATCGGCAGCGATGGTGGAAAAAGCAAAATCAGGTCATCCGGGTGGAGCCATGGGAGGAGCAGACTATATCCATATTCTGTTTTCCGAGTTTCTGAACTACGACCCGGAGAACGGAAAATGGCGCAACCGCGACCGGTTCTTTCTCGACCCGGGTCATATGTCGCCCATGCTTTACTCGATCCTCTCCATGACAGGTTTCTACAATATGGAAGACCTGAAGAATTTTCGCCAGTGGGGCAGCATCACACCAGGTCATCCGGAAGCCAACCATGAAAAAGGTGTGGAAAACACTTCAGGACCACTGGGAATGGGGCATACCAATGCCGTGGGAGCAGCCATTGCCGAAAGATTTCTGGTGGAACGCTTCGGTGAAACACTTGAACACAAAACATACGCATTTATTTCCGACGGTGGTATTCAGGAAGAGATCAGCCAGGGCGCAGGACGAATGGCAGGGTACCTCGGTTTGAAGAACCTGATCATGTTTTACGACTCTAACGACATTCAACTCTCAAGCGAAACTTCCGCCGTTAGTTTTGAAGATACTGCCATGAAATACAAAGCATGGGGTTGGAACGTGGTAACCATCAACGGAAATGATCAGGATGCGATCCGCTCTGCACTTCAGGCCGCACATCAGGAAAAAGACCGTCCTTCGCTGATCATTGGCAAAACCATTATGGGTAAAGGAGCGCTCACCGAAGATGGAGCCTCTTTTGAAAGACAAACTTCCACCCATGGAATGCCCCTTACGGCTGCAGGTGGCTCCTTTGCCAAAACCATTGAAAACCTCGGTGGTGACCCCGACAATCCTTTTATGATCTTTGAGGATGTGAAAACGTTTTGGAACAAAATCAATGAAAAGAAAAAGCAATATGTAAAGGAAAACACTCAGAAACAGGAGCAATGGGCAAAAGAAAACCCCAAACTGGCTGAAAAACTCGAACAGTTCTACAGCGGAAATATCCCTGACATCGACTTTGCTGCCATCACACAAAAAGAAAATATTGCCTCCAGGGCAGCATCAGGAGTGGTGCTGGCATACATGGCACAGCATGTGGAAAATATGATCGTGGCTTCTGCTGACCTGTCGAACAGCGACAAAACCGATGGTTTTCTCAAGAAAAGCAAGCAGTTTAAAAAAGGTGATTTCTCAGGTGCCTTTTTGCAGGCAGGTGTCTCTGAACTTACCATGGGCGCTGTAGCCAACGGCATGGCGTTGCATGGCGGCGTTATCCCTGTATGCGGCACTTTCTTCGTGTTTTCTGATTATATGAAACCTGCTGTGCGACTGGCAGCACTAATGGAATTGCCCGTCATTTATGTATGGACGCATGATGCTTTCCGCGTTGGGGAAGACGGCCCTACTCATCAACCTGTTGAACAGGAAGCGCAGATACGGTTGCTCGAAAAACTGAAAAATCACTCCGGAAACAGAAGCATGCTTGTGCTTCGACCGGCAGATGCCATGGAAACAAACGTGGCCTGGAAGATGGCGCTGGAAAACACCTCCACCCCCACAGCACTTTTGCTTTCCAGACAAAATATACCCGACCTGCCTGCTCAGAATGACCGGTACACGGAGGCATTGCAGTCTGAAAAAGGCGGATATGTGGTGTATAAAGACCAGGGAGATATTGACATTGTTTTGGTTGGAAATGGTTCTGAGGTGGCTACCCTGCACGCCGGGGCACAGCTGCTGAAAGAACGGAAAGGACTAAAAGTTCAGCTCTCATCTGTCATTTCGGAAGGATTGTTCCGCGAACAGGATCAAAAATACCAGGAAGAAGTCATTCCCTCAGGATTGCCTGTTTTGGGTCTTACTGCCGGATTGCCGGTAACACTACAAGGATTGGTGGGACCAAAAGGCAGATCCATCGGACTGGAAAGCTTCGGATATTCTGCTCCTGCCAAAGTACTCGACGAAAAACTCGGATATACCGGCGAAAATGTTTATAACAAAGTGGTGGAATTTCTGGGATTGTAGGAAAGTGGACAGAAAACAGTATATGTAAAGTTCGCTGTTTTGGATTTGGATGATTGGATTGCTGAGGTTGAGAGCGAGGAACGGTAAACCCTTAAAGTGGTTGGGGGCTTGGATTGTTAGGATGGAGACAGTATCACCGGAATATCCAATCTTCCCCACCCAAAAGTTCCCAGTTCATTAAAGAAATACCAGAGATTTCTGTATTTTCAGTCCCGGTATAAATAACTCTTTTCTCCACTTGAAGATCTGTCTCGGGGAGTTTTTTTAAATTCTTTAAATAATCCTTGTTAAAAGTCTGTCCTGCCTTAATTTCAACAGCGACGATCCCCCTGTCATTTTTTTCAATGATACAATCTATCTCTGTGCCATTACTTTCTCTCCAGTAATATACCGGCGGACGATTTCCTGAGTGATGGAATTGCTTTATAATTTCACTTATAACCAGGTTCTCAAACAGCGTCCCATATAAATAATGGGTTTTTAATACATCCTGACTGTTTATTCTAAGCAAAGAACAAGCAAGTCCCGTATCGTAAAAATAGATTTTAGGAGACTTAATGATCCTTTTGTTGAAATTTCTGTAATAAGGTTGCAGTTGATAAACAATAAAACTTGCCTCAAGGAGAGATATCCAGGATTTGGCTGTGTTTACTGTAATCCCGGCATCATTTGCCAATGATGAAAGGTTAAGAACCTGCCCGATACGTCCTGCGCATAAACCCATAAATCTGGAAAAAGAATTAAGGTCTGAAACCGCTTTCAGAGATCGGATATCTCTTTCAATATACGTTTGAAGATATGAAGGATAGAAGTCTGCGGCATTTATTCCGACCTGATGCAAACGTGGATAATACCCATTGTATATTGCGGCATAAACATGCTGTTTTTTGTTGAGTTCATGCATGCTAAAGGGAAGCAAATGACCCACAAAAACCCTCCCTGCCAATGATTGCGAGATTTTCTCATGCATCAAAAAGCTTTGTGAACCTGACAAAATATATTGCCCCGGAACGCCACGCTCATCGGACATCACTTGAATATAGCTAAAAAGTTCAGGCAAATTTTGAACCTCATCAAAAATAACCCCGTGACCGTTATTTTCTAAAAAGGCAATGGGATCTTCGATGATCATCTGTCGATGATCAATTCTTTCCAGATTATAATACTTATAATCTTTAAAAGCATCACGCAACATGGTGGTCTTGCCTGACTGCCTTGGTCCGGTAACAGAAACAACAGGGAACTGTGCTAGCATTTTCTTAAGATGCCCGATGATTGTACGTTCAATTATCATATTATGTAAATTTGCAATGACATTGCAAATTTACATGTTATTTTCAGAAATAAAAGGGTATTCCAAACAATGACGGATTCTTTTTCTGCTGTTGAGGTTCAGAGGAGCGGTAAACCCTTAAAGTGGTTGGGGGCTTTATCATTTGTCTATCATTTGATTAATCCGGTTCTCGTTTTTTCCAACGAGAGA